>UROS01000038.1 GCA_900549445.1 uncultured Porphyromonadaceae bacterium
GTGAAGCGTTTCAATTTCTGGCGCCTTACGTTCGGCTGCCTGTTGTCGGCTCTCGCCGTTTCGGTAATCGGCGGACTCATTACCTGCGAGACCGCTTCGACGGTTTTCTGGGGCGGACGCCACGGACATTACCTCAATTCGCGGCTCATCGAGCTCAGCGGCATCTGGGGCGCCGCGGGTGTGAGCCTGATTATGGCAGGCGCGCTCGTACTGCTTTTCCTCGACGGAATCAGGCAGTTTCTGAGCTTTGTGGGAGGCCGCTACTCGGTTTATCGCGAACGCCTCGACGAACAGCGCCGAGAGCGTGCTGCCCGCGAGGAGGCGGAGGCCCGTGAGCGCGCGGAGCGCGAAAAAGCTGAGGCCGGCGCCAGGGCCGAAGCGGAAGCCCGTGAGCGCGCGCGCCGCGAGGCGGAAGAGAGGGAAAAACGGGAACGGCAACCTCTTCAGCCCCAGCCTCAACCTCAGCCCGTTCAACCTCAGCCCCAGACTGTAACTGACCCTTCGCAGCCTGCTCCGGCCACGCCGAAGGAGCAGGAGCAGCCGAAAATGTTCGACGAACCGGCGCCGCTCTTTGCTAATACCGACCCCTTTGATGCGCAGCCTGATCTGTTTGGCGGCCGCACCGGCGATGATGAGGATGAGGACGACGATGAGGTGGTGATTCCCGCACCGGGCGATTTCTCCGACGGCCCTCTGAGCGAGATTCCCACCGCAGAACCCGATGATGCCGACGTGGCGCCGCTGTTCGCCGCGACTGAGGATGCCGACGGTTTCAGTACTGAAGGACAGCCCGATCTCTATGACCCTACGGCCGATCTCTCGCATTTCCGTTTCCCCTCTGTCGAACTGCTTCATGAGCGCGCGTATTCCGATTCGAGCGTCGACGCCCGCGAGCTTGAGGAAAACAAACAGCATATAACCAAAACGCTGAGCGACTACGGCATAGCCATCTCGAAAATCGACGCTACCGTAGGCCCGACGGTTACCTTATACGAAATCATCCCCGCAGAGGGAGTAAGAATCGCCAAGATCAAGAGACTTGAGGACGATATAGCGCTGAGCCTCTCGGCTATCGGCATACGAATTATCGCGCCGATTCCCGGAAAGGGCACTATCGGTATCGAGGTGCCCAACAAGGATCCGCAGACGGTGTCGATGCGCTCGGTGCTCGAGTCGGAAGCCTTTGCCGCCGCAAAAGCCAAAATGGGCCTCCCGATGGCCATGGGCCGCACGATTTCCAACGAAGTGTTTGTGGCCGATCTCTGCAAGATGCCTCATCTGCTCGTGGCCGGTGCTACCGGCATGGGTAAGTCGGTGGGCCTCAACGCCATAATAGCGTCGCTGCTGTATACCCGCCACCCCTCTGAGCTGAAATTCGTGCTCGTAGACCCGAAAATGGTGGAATTCAGCCTCTATGCACGTCTCGAAAAACATTATCTGGCGAAACTCCCCGACGAGGAGGACGCCATAATTACCGACCCCTCGAAGGTGGTAGCCACGCTCAATTCGCTCTGCGTGGAGATGGACAACCGCTACAATCTGCTGCGCGATGCCGGATGCCGCAACCTCAAGGAGTATAACGACAAATTCGTTCACCGCCATCTCAACCCCGAAAAGGGACACAGGTTCATGCCTTATATCGTGGTGGTGGTCGACGAGTTCGCCGACCTCATAATGACCGCCGGCAAGGAAGTGGAGACACCTATCGCACGTCTGGCGCAGAAAGCCCGCGCCGTGGGCATGCACGTGATTCTCGCCACCCAGCGCCCGTCGACCAACGTGATTACCGGCATCATCAAGGCCAACTTCCCGGGCCGAATAGCTTTCCGCGTGTTCCAGATGGTCGACTCCCGCACCATCCTCGACCGTCCGGGCGCAAACCAGCTGATAGGCCGCGGCGACATGCTGTTCTCCAACAACGGCAAGCTCGACCGCGTGCAGTGCGCGTTTATCGACACCGACGAGGTGGAGGCCGTATGCAACGCCATAGGCTCGCAGGCCGGTTTCGGCCATGCCTACGAGCTTCCCGACTATATTCCCGAAGCAGACGCATCGGCAGCCGGCGGCAACACTTTCGGCGAGCGTGACCCCCTGTTCGACGAGGCCGCCCGCCTCGTGGTTCAGACCGACACAGCCTCTACATCCTCGCTTCAGCGCCGCTACTCCATCGGCTACAACCGCGCCGGAAAAATCATGGATCAGATGGAGGCGTGCGGAATCGTGGGGCCTGCCCAGGGCGGAAAACCGCGCCAGGTGCTCGTGGATATGATGACTCTCGAGAAGATTCTTGAAAACCGCTGATAAACATTCGTCTCTCCGCTTTTGTTTCTAAAAAATGAAGATGAAAAGAATTGTATTCGCACTTGTGGTGATGCTTTTCGCGCTTGCGGCCTCGGCTGCCGAAAGCGCCGGAGCGTTTCTCGACCGCGTTGCCGGGCGGCTTAAGTCTGCCCCCCGTCTGCTCGCGGCGTATGTGCTGACAACCGACGGTGTTTCGCAGAGCGGAACCCTCACCGTGGAGGGCAACATGTTTGTGCTCGACTCTGGAGAACTCGCTTCGTGGTACGACGGCAAGACACAGTGGACCTACTCGGCGCAGACCGGCGAAACAACCGTCACCGAGCCCACCGCCGAGGAGGTGGCACAGGTGAACCCGTTTGCCATCATCGCCGCATTCCGCCGCAACTACAACGCCTCGTTTCTCCCCTCGGCATCAGGGGTTAAGAAAGTGAAACTTACGGCAAAAGCCCGCGGATCCGATATATCCACGGTCGTTGTCACAGTCAGCGAAAAGTCGCTTGATCCCTCGGAAATCGTGCTCACCATGGCCTCGAACCAGGTGATTCTCATTCGTATAAAATCGCTCCGCAACGTGGCGAAACTCCCTGCCTCCACCTTCCGCTACGATCCTAAAAGCTACCCCGGTGTGGAGGTGATCGACTTAAGATAACACAGAAAATTGATATTATGGAAGAAAAAAGCATCAGGACCCGCTGCCTGATAATCGGCTCGGGACCCGCAGGATATACAGCTGCAATCTATACTTCGCGCGCCAATCTCAATCCCGTTGTCTTCGAGGGCAACCAGCCCGGCGGACAGCTTACCATCACTACTGAAGTTGAGAATTTTCCCGGCTACCCGGGGGGCGTGACCGGCCCGCAGCTTATGGAGGACATCCGCAGCCAGGCTCTGAAATTCGGCGCCGACATCCGTCAGGGCGTCATCTCGGAAATCGATCTCTCGAAGCGGCCTTTCGTGGCGAAATCCGACGACGGCACCACGGTGGAGGCCGAGACGGTGATTATCTCCACCGGCGCCTCGGCCAAGTATCTCGGACTCGACGACGAGCAGAAATACAACGGCCTCGGAGTGTCGGCCTGCGCAACTTGCGACGGATTCTTCTACCGCAAGAAGAAAGTGGCGGTTGTGGGCGGCGGCGACACCGCCTGCGAAGAGGCGCTGTATCTGAGCAATCTCGCCAGCGAGGTCTACCTCATTGTGCGCCGCGACGTGCTCCGTGCCTCGAAGGTCATGCAGGCGAGGGTTTTCGAGAAAGAAAATATAAAGGTTTATTTCAATACCCAGACCCGCGGTCTCTACGGCGACGGTGTTCTCGAAGGTCTGCATCTTGTTGAAAGAAAGGGTACACCCGACGAGGTGAATTTCGACCTTCCTGCCGACGGGTTCTTCCTCGCCATCGGCCATAAGCCGAATACGGAGATTTTCCGCCCCCTGCTCGATGTCGATGAGACCGGATATGTAAAGGTTGAAGGCGATTCGACCCGCACTAACATTCCGGGCGTGTTTGCAGCCGGCGACGTGGCCGATCCCCACTACCGACAGGCCATCACGGCTGCCGGAATGGGCTGCAAGGCCGCGCTCGACGTGGAGCGCTTCCTCAACGAGCATCAGCTCTGATCAGAGCATCAGCTGAAAGAAAACATCATCGAGATACCGGCCGAATTTGTAGCCGGCGTCGCGCAGTATGCCCGCCTGTCTGAACCCCAGACGGGCGAGCATTCTTTCGCACGGTTCGTTGCCGGCGGTTACGGTCGCTATGAGCGTGTGGGCGCCCGCGCGGCGGCACTCTTCTATCGTGGTTCTGAGCAGAGCGGTTCCTGTACCGCCGCCCGTGTGGCCGTGGCGGAGGTATTCGGTCAGCTCCCAGGTTGCGCCGTAAACCGGGTCGGGATGAAATGCGTGGGCGTAGCAGTATCCGGTAAGCAGCCCGTCGGAATTCTCATCTGTGAAAAAAGGATATTTTCCGGCCACCGGCTCAAGGCGCTCCCTCATGTCGGCCTCCGTAAGGATGCGGTTTGAAAAAATTACTTCGCTCGTCTCAACGTAATGGTTGAAAATTTCCGCCATTTGGGCGGCGTCGCCGATGGTGCCTTTGCGGATCATTGGAATCAGGAGTTTTGCCGGTTTCCGGCGTCGGGTGTGCCGTTGTTTCTCCTCCGGCCGTTGTGACGGCGGCGGTTGTTGCGGCGGGGTTGTCCGCTCTTTTCACTCTGGGCGGCCTCGGGAGCCGGTGTTTCGGTCTTTGCTGCGGGTTGCTGCCGTTTTCTGTCGCGCTGCGGACGGTCTTTTCTGCCTCCGCGATCAGAATTTCTGCCGTTGCTTCCGCGGTGCCCGCCCTTGCGGCGGCCGCCGCGCTCCGAGGGATTGTAGGCGGGAGCATCGCCCAGTTCGGCGGGTATTTCGTTTTTCTTTATCTCGTAGCCGAGGAATTTCTCTATGCGGTGGAATTTCTCCTGCTCGGGACGGTTGACGAGCGTGATGGCTATGCCGTCGTCGCCGGCGCGGGCGGTGCGGCCTATGCGGTGTATGTAGTCCTCGGCCTCGCGGGGTACGTTGTAGTTCACCACCATGGCTATGTCTTCGATGTCGATGCCGCGGGCCAGAATGTCGGTCGCCACGAGAATGTCGATTTTGCCCGAGGCGAAATCGTGGATCACCTCCTCGCGCTTCTGCTGGTCGAGATCGCTGTGCATTTCGGCGGCTTTATAGCGCATCTGTCGCAGTTCGCGGGTGAGATCCTTTACGGCGAGTTTGGAGGAGGCGAACACAATGACCCGCTTCGAGCCGCGGGTCTTGAAAATATGTTTCAGGATTGCGGTTTTCTGCCCGTCGTGACATACGTAGGCGCTTTGGTCGATTTTTTCCGTCGGACGCGATATGGCGATGCTCACTTCCACGGGGTCGGTGAGGATTTCGTCGGCGAGCCGGCGGGTCTTCTGGGGCATCGTGGCGGAGAAGAGAAGGGTCTGGCGGTCGGCGGGAAGGCGCTTCACTATCTGCATGATGTCGTCGTAGAAGCCCATGTCGAGCATGCGGTCAGCCTCGTCGAGGATGAAATACGACACCCGCGAGAGGTCAACGTAGCCCATCTGTATGTGGTCGAGCAGGCGTCCCGGGGTGGCGATCACCACGTCGGCGCCCATTTTAAGTCCGCGTTGCTGGCGGGTGAATTCGGCGCCGTCGGTGCCGCCGTAGATGGCGAGAGAACTTACAGGCAGAAAGTAGGCGAATCCTTCCATCTGGCGGTCGATCTGCTGCACGAGTTCGCGGGTCGGTGCCATGACTATGCAGTTGATGGCATCGTCGGGAAGATATCCGTCGGCAATGCTGTCGATCACCGGAAGAAGGTAGGCGGCCGTTTTGCCCGTTCCGGTCTGGGCGCATGCCACAAGGTCGTTGCCTTTGAGTATTACGGGGATTGTCTGTTCCTGGATAGGGGTACATTCTTCAAACGACATCGCGTCGAGCGCGTCGAGTACATCATAGCTGAGATCAAGCTCTTCGAATTTCATTTTTCTGCGTCCTTTTTTAGCGGCAAATCTCCCGGCTCGGGAGAAGGGACTGCAAAGTTACTGAAAATCTGCGGGATTTCATGCTGTCCGGCACGAAAAAAGAGTAATTACTGCACTTTTACCTGGTCGATGTCGACTATCGAGTTGACGATGGCATAAATGGTAAGGCCGCTCACGGAGTGGATGTTGAGTTTGCGCGATATGTTCTTGCGGTGGGTGAGGACGGTGTTGACGGAGATGTTGAGTGTGTCGGCTATCTCTTTGTTTGTCTGGCCGCGTACGATGCAGCTGATTATCTCCTTTTCGCGATCCGAAACGTTGTCGGCCGTGCGCAGTGCCTCGCCCGGGTCGGTGCCCGCAGGATCGGAATCTATCTCCTCCTCGAGGCGCATCACGGCGGGGACGAAGAGTTTGTCCTCCACCTCGCAGTGGCGCCGCAGGTCGGCCTCGCAGTTGAAAATGTCGAAAAGCACCGTGTTGAGCAGGTCGGCGGAGTCGGCCGGACGGTAGTATTTTATGATAATGTTCTTGAGTTCCTGGAGTTTTTTGTCGATTCCCACGTGGGAGCGTGCGAAACGCGCTATCTCGAAGTCGGGGCGTCGTTTGCCCTTGAGCAGGTCGTCGACGTAGGTGAAGATGTTGCGGTTCTCATGCTGCATGTGGCGCCGCACCTCACCTATGTATTCGTCGTAGAATTTTATGATGAGGTAGGAGATTTCGTTCACGTCGTTCTTGTTGCTGCACACAATCGCCTCGAGCAGCTTGCGGCGGATGGCGGGAAGCTGAAAGTCGAGAAAATAGTTGTGGGCCTGTTTGAGGTAGGCGACGAGAGCTTCCACTGAAACTTTTGAAGCGAAATAATCGGCGGCGTCGGAGCCGTATTTTATGAAATTCGCCACGGCGAGAAAGGTCATCGGATCGACGCCGTTGCTTCCGCACACTTCCGCCACGCTGCTTTCTCCCACACCGAGGGGGATTCCGAACCGGCACATCATCTGGAGCAGCACGGGTTCGTCGCAGATGAGGTCGCACATCTTGCTCTTTTCGCTGTAATAGGCAGGCATAGATTCTCTTACTTTTTGAATTGCGCTGCAAAGGTAACATATATTAAAAAAAGCGGAAATCACCACTTTTGGGTATTTTAATAAAAATAGGTTAGAAAGTCGTTAAAAAACGCTAACCACCGTCCGGAAGAATTTGCCGGAATTATGCGATTGCCGGGAAAAAGGGGCATTTCTAACTTTGCATCGTCAAAAAATCTCACAAAAATTCTTGCTATGTACAGATCAATATTGAGTGCTATGATTCTCTTTACAGCTGCCGCAGGGGCGGCAGCGGCGGAAGGCACCGATTCAACGGCAGCTTCGCGCCCCGCGGTGAAGCGTCTGAGCGTAGGCGGCTACGGCGAGGCGGTGATGACCCGGAACTTTTTCAGCGATAAGTATCTGCGCTATAATTCTCCCGAGAAATACAAGGATGAGAGCCACGGCAGGGTAGACCTTCCCCACGTGGTGATTTTCCTCGGCTACGATTTCGGCAAGGGATGGAGCATGGGCTCCGAGATCGAATTCGAGCACGGCGGCACGGAGAGTGCCGTGGAAATCGAGGAGGAGGAAGCCGGCGAGTATGAGAGCGAGATTGAGCGCGGCGGCGAAGTGGCCCTCGAGCAGTTCTGGCTCCAGAAATCGTTTTCGCGCGGCCTGAACCTGAGGGTCGGCCATCAGGTGGTGCCGGTGGGTTTCACCAACACCCATCACCTTCCCAACGAATATTTCGGTGTATACCGTCCGCAGGGCGAGAACACCATTATGCCCTGCACCTGGCATGAGACCGGAATCACACTCTGGGGCAAGCTCGGCAAATGGCGCTACGAGGCCATGTTCATGCCGGGACTCGACAGCGAGCGTTTCGGCAGCAGCTCGTGGATTCACTACGGCTCGGCGTCGCCCTACGAGTTCAAGATTTCAAACTCCTACGCCGGTGCGCTGCGCATAGACAATTACTCGGCGCCTGGTCTGCGCATAGGTGTGAGCGGATACATAGGCAACAGCTTTCACAATACCCTCGCCGCGACCGACAGCGAGCAATATAAGAAGGTTCACGGCACCGTTGCGATAATATCGGCCGATTTCACGTATGATGCGCACAACATACTTGCCCGCGGCCATTACGATTACGGCCATCTTTCCGATGCGGCCGCAATCACCGAGTTCAACATGCACATGCGCAAGGACTCGCCCTCGAAGCAGCAGACCGTGGCGTCGGCCGCAATGGCTGCCGGAGTGGAGGCGGGCTATAATTTCTTCAGCCTTTCGGAATCGCTCACGGCCGCCGGTCAGAAGTTCTACCTCTTCGGTATGTGGGACTACTACGATTCGATGTATAAAGTGGAGAAAGGTCTCCGGGATCTGAAATGGACGGAGCGCAACACTATCTCCGTCGGTGTCAACTATTTCCCTATCCGCGATATAGTGGTGAAAGGGGAGTACTCGATAGGTCTGCTGAAAAAGCCGTTCAACAACGAGCCGTCCGTTTCGATAGGAATAGCCTACTCGGGATGGTTTATGTAAGAATAATTCAAAATCAAAATAAAATCAACAGAATATGAAACTTTACAAATCACTTGTCGCCGCCTCGATGGTGGTGATTTCCGCAGCGATGGTATCGTGCAGCGATGACAACGACAGTACCGGCGGCAACGATCCCGCAGGTCTGTCGGTGAAAGAGGAGGCATTCAAAGCCGCCGCTCAGGACTATGTTGACCACACGGTGCTCCCCACTTATAAAGGTATGGCTGACGCCGCCATGGAACTTTACGACCTCTGCGAGACGATGCAGACAAAACACGCCGCCGGCACTCTCTCTACAGCCGACGTGACTGCCGCCGGCGAAGCCTGGAAGAAATCGCGCAAATACTGGGAGCTGAGCGAGGCTTTTCTTTTCGGCCCTGCCGGTGACCACAACATAGACCCCCATATCGACTCGTGGCCTCTCGACCGCACCGCAATGGACATTCTTCTGAACGACATCCGCTCGAACCGCCCCTGGACCATTGAGACCGCAGGCTACGGACTGCTCGGGTTCCACTCGATAGAGTATGTGCTCTTCGAACTGACAGCCGACGGCAACGCCTCGCGCCCCCACTCAACCGACTATACCGCACCTGAGCTGACCTATCTGGTGGCTGTGGCCGGCGATCTGCGCGACCAGTGCGTGTGTCTCGAAGCCTGCTGGGCAGGTACAGACAATGTTTCTCCTGCCAAGAAGGCCGTGCTCGAGGAGGCAGACCTCGATTATGGCGAAGAATACGGGTGGGAGATGAAGAATGCCCGTCAGAGCGGCTCGCGTTTCAAAACCTTCCAGGCAGTTGCCGAGGAGATTCTGAGCGGCTGCAGCGATATAGCCGACGAGGTCGGAAACACTAAAATCGGCCGTCCGAATCTCGGAACATCGGCCGAGGATCAGAACTACATCGAGTCGCCCTACAGTCTCAACTCCATAGAGGATTTCGCCGACAATATAATCTCAATCCGCAATTCCTACTGCGGTGCCGTGGCCGGCGACAAGTCGATTTCCGACTATGTGAAGAGCATCAACCCCGGACTCGACTCCAAAATGCGTCAGGCCATAGAGGATGCCATCACCGCAATCCGCGCCATTCCCGAGCCTTTCACAAAGACAGCCAAGGGCCCCGAGGCTGCCAACGCTATGAAGGTTGTAGGTACCGACCTGGTCGATGTCATCGACGAAGTTTATGCTGAAATCGTAAAATAAAACTGAAAAATCACGATAATGAAAAAAGCGATATTTTCGCTCATGTCGGGTGTTCTCCTTGTCTGGGGAACATCCGCATGCAGCGATGATGACAAAATCACCGACAACACCGGAAACGAAGAGGAGTTGCCCGAATGGTATTATGCCGGCGGTCAGCTCGGAACATCGTATCTTGCCACGGCCAACGCTCTCGAGCAGCCGACGCCGGCGGTGGAGAACGCCGGAATGTATCAGTCGTTCAAAAACGGCGAGCAACTGTTTGAGAAACCCTTCATGAGCAACAATTCGGGCGTGCGCCACGGTCTCGGGCCGGTCTACATCCGCACCTCGTGCATCCATTGCCATCCGGGCTACGGCCACGGCAAGCGGGTGGAGGCCGGAAGTTTCAACACCAACGAGATAGGCAACGGCTGCCTGCTTGTGGTATACAATACATCGAACGAAAGCTACGTGTCGTGGCTGGCAGGCATGCCGCAGTCTCACGCCGTGGCTCCCTTCAAGGCACCGCTTGACGAGAGCAAAATCAAGGTTGCCTGGCACACGCAGACCGACGGGTGGGGCAACAAGTTCCCCGACGGCGAGACCTACGAGCTTATATATCCTGAAGTTACGATGCCGCGCGACGCCATCTACGTAGTGCGTCAGGGCTACGACGGCGTGGGTGACTACGGTGTGAAACTCGAAAGCACAATCGGAATCTACGGCACCGGCCTGCTCGACGCCATAGACGACGCCGACCTCAAAGCCGAGTATGCCAAACAGGAACGCGACGGATATATGCAGAACGGCCTGAATCCGGCCATGTTCAAGGACGGCGAATGGGTAAGCCAGTACAGCAACTCCCTTCAGGGCGACGGCACACTGTATCCACGCCGTTTCACCTACGCGCTTTCGCGCGGCCCGGTGCTTGACGCCGCCGGCGCCAACGCTATCTGGAACATCACCAACGTAACCCGCAGCGACCGCCGCTACCATTATCTCGACGGTGCCGGCACGTATGCCGAATATTCCTCGAAAGACCCCGACGTGCAGGCAGGATTCGATGCCTACATAGCCCAGGTCGACCCCAATAAGGAACACTCCGAATGGTGGAACGGAACGATGGAAAGCCGCATCAAATCGTATCTCACGGCCAAAGACCTCCCCGCAGAGATGAGTGACGAAGATTACACCGACCTGATGATATGGCACCGCGGCCTGGCAGTGCCGGCTGTCCGCGACATCGACAATCCGGAAGTGAGCCGCGGCAAGGAACTTTTTGCTGAAATCGGCTGCGCCTATTGCCACAAACCTTCCTGGACCACCGGCGACGATGTGGTGCGTGATCCGGCCAAATTCTTCAAAGGCAACGAGATGCCCCGCTATCCGCATCAGAAAATATGGCCTTATTCCGATATGGTGCAGCACAAGCTCTGCATGACCAACGACATTCGCACCGGCTGGTGCCGCACCACCCCGCTGTGGGGCCGCGGACTTCACCGCAAGGTTACAGGTTCGCGTTCGGACGACCGCCTGCACGACTGCCGCGCGCGCAACGTGATCGAGGCGATAATGTGGCACGGTGTGTCGACTCAGAGCGACGCCTACAGGACGGTAGAGAAATTCCGCGCGCTGCCGAAAGCCGACCGTGACGCGATCGTGACGTTTATAAACGCTATATGAAAATACTTTCGTTCGGACTCCTTGGAGTCCTGACCATCATGCTGATGGCAGCCACCGTTGTCGAGAAAATCTCGGGCAGCGGGGTTGCCTCGGCTTTGCTTTATACCTCGCCGCTTACAGTTGCCATGTGGGCGGTAACGGCTGTATGTTCAGCCGGATACATAATAAAATGGCGGCGCAGGCTCACGTGGCAGGCACTGCTGCTTCATGGGGCTTTCATTGTGATACTCGCCGGGGCTGCCGTGACTCATTTTGCGGGGCAGCAGGGGAAAATCACCATCTCTGCGGGTGAGAATACAGACAGTTTCACGCTCGCAGACGGAACCGTGAAACAACTGCCTTTCAGCCTGCGGCTCAGGAGCGTGAGGATAGAGTGTTATCCCGGAACGCCGACGCCGGCCGACTACGTGAGCGAACTGACAGTCGACAACGGCAGCGGAGAGGAGGATGCTACAGTTTCGATGAACAACGTGCTCGACGTCAAGGGTTACCGCTTTTACGAAACGGCGATGGGGACGGATCATACGGTGCTGTCGGTGTCGCACGATCCGTGGGGAATCGGACTCACCTACGGCGGATATTTCCTTCTTCTGTTTGCCATGGTATCGTTCTTTTTCAGCCGTAAGACACGCTTTTTTGCGCTTGTGAAGGCGTTGGGGTGTGTGGTGTTGCTGACAGCAGCATCGCAGAGCGCAGCCGCCGGAACTACCGAGCTGCCCCAAACACTCCAACGCGGACTGGCTAAAGATTTCGGCAGGATGCTCGTGATGCACAACGGGCGAGTATGTCCGGTATCGACGCTCGCACGCGATTTCTGCATAAAAATCACCGGCTCCGACAGTTATCGCGGACTCAGCGCCGAACAGGTTCTCACAGGGTGGATATTTTATTATCCCGACTGGAAAAACGAGCCGATGGTGAAGGTAAAGCCCTCAGTAGCACGACAACTCGGCAAAGAAGGTAAATATGTAGCTCTTAGTGATTTCTATTCAATAGACGGTTTTCGACTCGACGAAGCATCAACAGACCGGAATGTGCGCGATGCCATTGAGAAAACCGCCCTAATAAGCTCGGTATGCACCGGCTCGGCGCTGAAAATCTATCCCCGCCGTCTGGACGACGGAAGTGCGGAGTGGTATTCATGGACCGATGATCTGCCTGACGAAACCGATGCCGACGACCGGCGTTTCATAATGGGAAGCATGGAATATTTCGCACGGGAGATAGCCCACGGACGAAATATTTCAGCCGATTCGGTGACAAAACGCATATCGGAATATCAGCTGCAGGTGCTCGGGTCAGGGTATGGGGAGGAATCGACGGCATATCGAGCAGAGATGCTGTACAACAAATACGGACGAACCCTTCCGATAGCCATAGCGGCCCTGACGGCAGGTCTTGTTACGTTCATTATTTTCTGTCGGAGAGTGTCGAAAGGGGGAGTGCTCCCGGGCAGGATAAGAATTGTATTTTTTGCGGTGAGCGTTATTATTTTTCTTTGTCTGACCGCGATAATAAGTCTGCGTGGAATTATAGCCGGGCAGATACCGTTGGGCAACGGCTACGAGACGATGCTCGCTATGGCGTGGGTAGCCCTTCTTGCGGGAATAGTGCTGGGCCGGCGTGTGGGGATACTTCAGCCGGCGTCGCTTATAACGGCCGGTCTGGCGCTGACAGTGGCGATGCTGAGCGAGAAGAATCCGCAGGTGAGTCATCTTATGCCGGTTCTGCAGTCGCCACTTCTGAGTGTACACGTGATGGAGGTGATGCTTTCGTATGCGCTGCTTCTGTTTATGGCACTCAACTCTATTGCTGCGTTCATTGCCGGAGCGGAGAGCGAAGCTTCGCGGAGGCTTGCGGTTCTGAGCCGCGTGATGCTTTATCCGGCGCTTTTTCTCCTCGCCGCGGGCATCTTTACGGGAGCCGTATGGGCCAACCAGTCGTGGGGACGCTACTGGGGCTGGGATCCTAAGGAGACGTGGGCGCTGATAACCATGATAATCTATGCGCTGCCTATGCATACAGCGAGTTTTCCGGCACTGGCGCGGCCGAAAACGGTGCATGTTTATTTTCTGGCAGCGTTTCTGTCGGTGCTGATTACCTATTTCGGGGTGAATTTCTTCCTTTCGGGGCTACACAGTTATGCGTGAGCAGCCGTGGTGGCGGAAGAGCCTGGCTAACTGCGCATATCGTCCACCTGCTGCTCGGTGAGGCCGGTGGCAGCGCATATTGTCGCGGTGTCCATGCCAAGAGCAATCATCTTTGCCGCCACACCGGTCGTCGAGAGGAGTTTCCGGAATCTTGTCGAAGACATTTACGCGCACAAGATAGTATTCCGGGAACACTTCCCGGGGAAGATGCGGGACGATGACTCCTTCCTCCTTGGTGTTGACCAGAAGGTCATTACCGGTGTGGATACCCTTAAAACGGGTTTCGCCATGATATACGTAATCGTCGCCCTGGCCGTTCACGTCCACGGTTAATAATCATTTTTACAGAAAAACGAATGCTTTCACACGTGTTTTTCGCGGTGGACGTGAAGAATCACGTCCGTACAATACGCTGGTTATCAGCATGTTGTACGGATGGGCATATTACCTCCGGATTCATTAGATTCGCTATCTGTGGTTTTAAATGAAAGAGCCGTGGGCATTTGAGCGTGGGGCGGCGCCGGAGTGTGGCCGCTCGACCGAGCGGCCCTACGGTTTACCGGAGCCGGTTCGGCCTTGAAATCAGGCAAAAAGATGCTGCGAGATAACAAAATGCCGATAAATGTTTAAAATTTGCCTATTTTATGGTAAATTTGCAATCTTACATTTGCATTCTCACAGAAATTCAGAAATAAATCAACCGTAATCATGCACAAAATTTTACTGACAACGGCGATTTCGCTGATTGCCTTCTGGGCAGCCGGCGCGCCTACAGCCGATTTGCCGAAAAGATCCACCGGCATTCCTGCTAATCAAGTGATGCTGCAGAAGGCTTCGCCGGCAGGGGATCTCGCACTGCAGAGACCGAGACAGTTGTCGTCGGCCTTCGGAGTATACAGTTCTCCCATAAAACTACCCTCGGCGGGGCGCGCGGCGGACTCTGGGCCGCTTCCCGACCTTCACGGCAGTGTGATCTATGCCGACGGCTGGACTCAGCAAAACAACGCTATCGGAATGTATCGCATCGGCACTTCCGACGCTGTTCCGTTCGAACGCTGTGGCACGGCGCGAGTTGACGCCACTGCCGGCGGTGTGGCGATAGGCAACGACTACTATGCTTCATATTTCGTGGAGATGTATGGCTATTATTATGCCTATACCTCTAAGTTCGACATGACCACCTGGGAGGAAGATCTGAAATGGAACTATAGTTCCGATATGAAGATGATGTCGACCGGTGTGGTCTATGACCGTACCACCAAAAAAGTGTACGGATGCTTCTACAACGACAGCAGTACCGGTTACGTGTTCGGCACGGCAGACTATGCTAATAAAAAACGCACCGTAATCAAGGCGCTCGACCGCATGTGGAGCGCGATAGCCATAACCCGCAAGGGCGCGCTCTATGCCATAGACAAACTCGGTGATCTTTATTCGGTCGACAAGACTACCGGCGATATGACAGCCATAGGCAGCACCGGGCTGGTGGCCACAAATCCATCGTCGGCCTGCATCGATCCGCGCTCGGGGCGCTGCTTCTATGCCGTGATGCAGGGTACGGACGGTTCGCTCTATGAAATCGACCTCGCGACGGCCCAGGCCACGCTTATTTACCATTTTCCGCTTAACCAGGAGGTTGTAGGCCTGTTCGTCCCCACTCCCGATGTAGAGGACAGCGCACCTGACGCCGTAACTGACCTGACACTCTCGTTTGCCGACGGCTCGCTGAACGGCACGGTGTCGTTCACCTGCCCCGCCACCACTTTCGAGGGAGAGCAGGGCGAAGGAACCCTGACCTACATAATAGAGGCCAACGGCACGACGGTAGCTACAGGTCAGGCTGCCTGGGGCGAGAAAGTCTCCAAAACTGTTACTTTCAGTGTGCCTGACAACTACAAATTCCGCGTCTATGCAACCAATGCCACGGGCAACGGGCCGGTGACTGAAGCAGAGTTGTTTGTAGGCAACGATCTCCCGATGGCGCCCGAAGTGACCGCAACCATGGACAACGGCACGGTAAACCTTTCGTGGACACCGGTAACCGCCTCAGTGAACGGGGGATATATAGACCTGAACAA
>UROS01000039.1 GCA_900549445.1 uncultured Porphyromonadaceae bacterium
AATCAGGTGCAGGTCGCATTCAGGAAACGCGTGCGCAAGTAGCTTCTCGGCGGAGTCGAGGTTCTCGACGTAGAGAATCTTCTCAAGAAGAACTACATCAACGACCTTAACAGCACCACGCTGAAAGGTTACGTGCCCGGCTTCAACGGCACCTCGCTGTGGGGTCTCGATGCCGACAACGCAGGTTTCCTCGTTCTGATCGACGGCGTTCCCCGCGATCTCAACAACATTCCGCCCACGGAGGTGAAAGACATTACTTTCATGAAGGGTTCGCAGGCAGTGGTGCTCTACGGCAGCCGCGCGGCAAAAGGCGTGATTTACATCACCACCAAGCGTGGTCAGGAAGGTCCGCTGCGCATCGACGCTCACGTCAACACCGGATGGCACGTGGCCAAATCTTACCCCGAATACCTGGGCAGCGCCGAGTACATGACTCTCTACAATGAGGCTCGCGTACGCGACGGTCTCGGCATACTGTACTCACCCGAAGAAATCTACAATACGGCTTCGCATGTCAATCCGTACCGTTATCCCGACGTGGATATGTACTCCGACAAGTATATCAAGAAGGCCTACAACCGCACCGATGCCGACGTTGAAATCTCAGGCGGCAACCAGCGCGCCCGCTTCTATACCAATATCAACTATTTCCGCATGGGCAACTACATTGATTTCGGAGAGGCGAAGAAGAATTTCACCGACCGATTCAGCGTCCGCGGCAATGTGGATGTAAACATCACCGACTGGATCAAGACTACTGTCAATGCGGCTGCAACGTTCTACAACGCCCGCGGCGCACACGGTGACTACTGGGCAACTGCCGCAACCTTCCGCCCCAACCGCATTTCACCGCTCATCCCCGTGAGCATGGTGAACCCCGGTGCGACCGATGCCGCAGGTCTGGTGAACAACAGCTCGAACCTGGTAGACGGTATGTTCCCCGCCGGTACAACGGTGGATCCCACCAATATTTTCGCCGACTATTACTTCAAGGGCTACAACAAGTTTACCAGCCGCCAGTTCCAGTTCGACGCCGGTATCGACATCGACCTCCGCAAGATCACGAGGGGACTCTCGTTCCATACCCAGTTCGCTGTCGATTACGCCACCACCTACAACACGGGTTACTACAATTCGTATGCCACCTTCGTTCCTACCTGGAGCAACTACAACGGCTCTGATGAAATAGTAGGAATCCGTCAGGAAGGCAAGGACGAGCACTCGGGCGTGCAGAACGTAAGTGACTCTCACAGCAACCAGACAATTCATTTCTCTGCCAACTTCGATTACGCCCGCACTTTCGGCGGCGTCCATAACTTCCATGCCCTCGCAGGCGTCAACGGCTGGCAGAGGACATTCTCCGGGACATACCACCGCACCAGCAATGCCAACCTCGGCATTCAGGCTGACTACAATTACGACAACCGCTACTATGCCGACTTCTCCATAGCAGGCGTCCATTCATCGAAGCTCGCCGAAGGTCACCGTCAGGCATGGTCGCCCTCCGGAACAATCGGATGGCGCATCTCGCAGGAAGAATTCCTCAAAGATTCTCCCGTTGTGAATGAACTTATGCTCAGTGCATCGGCAAGCAAACTGCATCAGGATATCGACATCGCCGAATACTATATGTACAGCGCCAACTACTCCGAGAGCGGATGGTACTCGTGGGCTGCCGGCGGCCAGGGAGCATTCAATCCCCGCCGCGGTGCAAACCCTGACCTTACCTACATTACCCGCGAGGAGTTCTCAGTCAACCTGCGCGGCGAGTTCCTCGACCGTATGCTCGGTCTCACCGCATCGTTCTTCACAATCAAGAACGACGGCCTGATCATCTCCAACTCCACCAAGTTCCCGAGCTACTTTATGACCTACTATCCTGAGTCGTCATTCATTCCGTATCTGAACTACAACGCCAACCGCCGCACAGGCTTCGACTTCGGCGTGAAGTTCAACAAGACCTTCGGCGAGTTTGAACTCGGCGTAGGGGTCAACGGCACCTACTACGACACCAAGGCCACCAAGCGCGACGAAATATGGGGTGAGGATTACCTCTACCGCGAGGGTCGTCCGGTCGACGGCATCTGGGGCTATGTAAGCGACGGTTTCTTCGCTTCCGACGAGGAGGCAGCCGCTGCCGACCAGAAAGCTCTCGGCGGTTCCGACCTCAAGGGGGGCGACATCAGGTATGTGGATGTCAACAAAGACGGTATTATCGACACCAAGGACCAGGTGTTCCTCGGCAAGGGCGGATGGTACGGCGATCCCTTCACTCTCGGCGTCAACATCACCGCCAAGTACAAGGGCTTCACCCTCTTCGTTCACGGAACCGGCGGCTTCGGTGCCAAGGGTGTGAAGCACAACTGTTACGGGTGGGTGGCCGGCGACGGCAAGTATTCTGCAGCCGTACGCGGACGCTGGACACCTGAGACAGCCGCAACCGCCACTTACCCCCGTCTGACCACCACAAACGGTGCCAACAACTTCACTACCTCCGATTTCTGGATTTACAGCCGCGACCGTTTCGAACTCGCCAAAGTGCAACTTACCTACGACTTCCCCTCGCGTCTGTTCCACGGCCCGATCATAAAAGGTCTCTCGGTTTACGTGAGCGGCGACGACCTGCTCATGATCTCCAAGAACCGCAAGATCATGGAGATGAACGTTGGCAGCGCTCCTCAGTCGCGTTTCTACAACGTGGGTGCAACCGTAACTTTCTAATAACTCATGAAATATATGAAAAGTATATATAAAATAATGGCAGCGGTCGCCCTGACGGCGTCAATGGTGGCCTGCGACGACCTTTTCGAGCCCGCCAACGAGAACATCAAGGACATCAACAAGCTCGACAAGGAACCCGGTACCGCCGACGGTGTTCTCGGAAGCGCCTACATCCTCATGCCTTATCCTGATGCAATGTCGCAGTGGGATGTGGCTACCGACGACGCCGTGAGCAATGACCTCGACAACGGTTATATGAAAATCGCCGTTGGCGGCTGGACTGCTGAAAACAATCTTTCGGCCGACAACTACCGCGACCGCAACGCTTCGATTCAGTTCGTAAATCAGTTCCTGTCGATCGTTGACAATGTGACGTTCTCTACCAACGCCGTAATCAACGAGATGTTCCGCGACCGTCTTAAAGGCGAGGCATACGCCCTGCGTGTGCTCAACATGTATCATCTTCTCCAGAACTACGGAGGCCGCACCGCTTCTGGCGAGCTGATGGGTGTGCACATCTGGACAACTCCTTACGATGCCACTATAGACATGAACGTGTCGCGCGACACCTACGCCGCGTGCATGCAGCAGCTTTTCGACGATGCCGACAAGGCTCTCGAACTGCTCCCCACCGACTATGTCAACGTTTCTTCCATCAACGATGTTCCTGCAAAATACCGTCAGTTAGGTGTTGATGACCCCGCTGACTATACCCGTGTGTTCGGCGCCCACGCCTGGACCCGCATGTCGGGCCGCATCGTCGAGGCTATCCGCGCTCAGGCAGCTTTACTTGCCTCCAGCCCCGCGTTTGCCGACGGTTCTGGCGTTACTTCCGCCCAGGCAGCCGACTATGCAGCCGACATCCTTGACCGCATCGGCGGAGTTGCCGGTTTGAGCGAGAAAGGCCACCTCTGGTATACGGCCGAGGAAATGGGCGATGGCGGAGGTGTATATGCCAACCACGCGGAAATCTTATGGCGTGGCGGAATCACTACCTCTACATCGGCTCTCGAAGCTGACAATTTCCCGCCCACAATCTACGGCAAAGGCAGAATCAACCCCACTCAGAACCTTGTGGATGCGTTCCCGATGCAGAACGGTTACCCCATCACCGACAGCCGCTCGAACTATGATGCCGCCAATCCGTATGCCGGACGCGACCCGCGTCTGGAGGCATACATCGTAGTCAACAAGTCGACAATGGGCGTAAGCAACTCCACCATCAACACTGCCGCAGACAGTGAGACAAACGACGGTCTCAACAAGGAGTCGGGTTACTCAACGCGCACCGGCTACTATATGCGCAAACACCTCCGCAACGACGTAAACCCCAATCCCGCCGGAAAGGTTGAGAAGGCACGCTACACCAAGCGCATCCGCTACACCGAGATCTTCCTCGCTTATGCCGAAGCCGCCAACGAGGCATGGGGCCCTACCGGAAACGGAACCCACAGCTACAGCGCCTACGACGTGATCAAGGCAATCCGCCATCGTGCGGGGGTAGGTACCGACAACGGCGATCCTTATCTGGAATCGGTCAAGACGAGCAAGGATGAAATGCGCAAGCTCATACGCAACGAACGCCGTCTGGAACTCTGCTTTGAGAATCTCCGCTTCTGGGATCTCCGCCGCTGGAACGCAGACCTTAATGAGACAGCCAAGGGCGTCAGCATCACCGGCACGACCTTCACTCCCATCGATGTTGAGAACCGCCGTTACAGCGATTACATGGTCTACGGCCCGCTTCCTTACACCGACGTGCTGAAATTCAGCAACCTTGAGCAGAATCAGGGATGGTAATTTTATCATGAAAACCAAAATAATGAACAACAGATGAAACAGATAAAATATATAACTCTTTTCGGTCTCGGGGCAGTGATGGCGCTCGGAACTGTTTCGTGCAAGAATTCCGATACCGATTTCCCCGATCATCAGGATGGAGTAAGCGCATATTTCGCTCACCAGTATCCTGTCCGGACGATTGTTCTCGGTGAATTTCCCGATGCCGACAACTCGCTCGACAATCAGCATAAATTTCAGATTTTTGCAACCCAGGGAGGTGCCTATGAGTCGCGCGACCTGAGAATCGACGTGGTTGTGGATCCCTCACTTACCGATAATCTTACATTCGACGGTGATAATCCGGTAAAGGTGATGCCCGAAAGCTACTATTCGCTCGCAAGCACCACCCTTACCAAGAAAAAGGACTTCTTTTTCGGAACCGAGGTGTCGCTGACCGATGCATTCTTCTCCGATCCCGCGTCGCTGGCCAATAACTACGTAATTCCTCTCCGCATGACGGCCGCTGTGGGAGCCGACAGAATCCTGTCGGGAACAGCCATCGACCCAGAGTCGAATCCCGCACGCTGCGATGCTTCGGCCTGGAGTGTTCTTCCTCAGGACTACGTGCTCTACTGCGTGAAGTTCGTCAATAAGTGGCACGCATCCTATCTGCGCCGCGGGACCGACATTATCACCGGTGCCGACGGCGTGACAAGAACCGTTGAGCGCAAGGCCCAGTATGTGGAACAGGATGAGGCCGTTTACCTCACCACCGCAGCGCTCGATAAGTGTATCTTCCCTGTTTCGACAGTGGTGGAGGATGGTGAAAGCCTCAAAACTCTTACCTGCGAACTCATACTTACCTTCAGCGGCGACGACTGCACTGTGACCACTTCCACCCCCGGAATGACAGCGACAGGCAGCGGCAAGTTTGTTGTAAAAGGCGAAAAGCACAGTATCAACAATCAGGACTGCGACGCACTCTATCTTGACTATGAGGTAAACTTCGGACCGGTGAAGTATAAGACCGAGGATACCCTCGTGCTCCGTTCCCGCGAAATCCAGCCCGAATACTTTACTCCTGTTTATAAAAAGTAAACCTGACTTATCATGAAAAGATATAAATTAAGTATTGCCGTGCTTGCTGCGGCTGCCGTGATGGCGGGGTGTGCCGACGAAATAGACAACACCTCCAATTTCACGGTGGAAAAGCCCCAGACTCTCGCACAATATGAATATCTCAACGCCTACGCCCCGTTGAAAACCTACATTGACCGCGGGGCGCATCCCGGATTCCTTCTCGGCACCGGTGTAAATGCCTCGGAATACCTTCAGCGCGGTGCGGCGTACCTGCTGACCAATTCCAACTTCGACCAGGTGACCACCGGCAATGCAATGAAATATGCATCGGTGGTAAAAGATGACGGCTCAATGGATTTCTCGCTGGTCCGTGACTTCGTTACTGCTGCCACAAATGCCGGCATTCAGGTCTACGGCCACACTCTCTGCTGGCATGAGCAGCAGAACCTGAAATGGCTCAATTCTTTGATTGCCGACAAGGCGATTGAAGTAGATCCCAACGAGAAACTCGAGGTGGAGGATTACGTGATGGACTATTCCACCGCTTCCTCCTATAATTTCTGGGCAGCAGACGAGGTGAAACCCAACATCTCGATCAATACCGCCGACGGATGTCTCGACATTGTCAACGAGACCGCTATCGACAACTGGAAGATTCAGTATCACGTGGCCGACGGTCTGCCGATCGTAAACGGTCAGGAATACCAGCTTAAAATAATGGTTCGCGGTACCTCCGACGGAGTTATGGAAGGCAAAGTCGGTACATGGGGCGGCGGCGCAGGTGTGCGTGTGCCCTTCACCACCGAATGGGAGGAGCAGGTTATAGACTTCACCGCTTCGACCGACGGCAGTTTCGTGCTGCTTCAGTCGGGTCAGTTTGTGGGTACCATCCAGATCAAATATGTGAAGATTGTCCACCAGGAAGCTCCTGCCGTTTCGATCCCGGTTCCCGTCTGGGAACCTGATTTCGCAACCGTGGAGGACAAGGACAACGCCATAATGGGCTGGGGCAACGGCTCGACCCGTAAAGTCGTCAACAATATCCTCGAGCTTACCAATCCTTCGAAGGCGAATCCCTGGGAGGCGCAGGCCGGCAAAGATTTCGACAAACCCATGGAAGTAGGTACGAAATATTTCCTGAAAGTGAAGATCAAAGGCTCATCGGAAGGCTCCATCGGAGCAGGATTCCAGAACCCTGACGGCTACAAGGGCTGCGGCGACTTCAACAAAATCGCAATCAAGACAGACTGGGCTGAAGTCACAGTGTCGACAACCTGCAACGGTGAAAACGCTGTACGCTTCCTCCTGAACTTCGGCGACTATGCCGGCACTATCTACATCGAAAGTCTCTCTCTCTACTATGAGATTTCAGCCAACACCATTCCTCTGACTCCGGCAGAGAAGGAAGAAATTCTCACCAACGAGATGGAACGCTGGGTGAAAGCAATGATGGAAGCAACCGAAGGCAAGGTGAAGGCCTGGGACGTTGTAAACGAGCCCCTCTCCGGCGGCCCGTGGGGTCAGCGCTACGATCTGCAGCACGCCGCAACCGCTTCGGATCCGAGCAACAAGTTCTACTGGCAGGATTATCTCGGCGACAACTACGTGCGCGTGCCCATCCGCTTCGCCCGCAAGTATTTCGCAGAGAATGGCGGAAATCCCGAAGACCTCAAGCTGTTTATCAATGACTATAACCTTGAGTCGACCTGGGACGACAACCAGAAGCTCAAGAGCCTTATCCAGTGGATCGAACAGTGGGAGAGCGACGGCGAGACCAAGATAGACGGCATCGGTTCGCAGATGCACGTTTCCTACAATATGAATCCGGAAGCTCAGAAGAGCCAGGAGGAGCATATCGTCAAGATGTACGAACTCCTCGCCGCATCCGGCAAACTCGTGCGTATAACCGAACTCGACATGGGTATCATCGACGAGAACGGCCAGAACATCAAGACTCCCGACCTGACTTTCGAACAGAAGCAGCTTATGTCGGACTTCTATAAGTTTATCGTAGAGAAGTACTTCGAGATAATTCCCCTCGACCAGCAGTATGGTATCTGCGCATGGGCACAGACCGACAGCCCCGAAGGCTCCGGATGGCGTCCCGGCCAGCCCATCGGTCTCTGGGATCTCAACTACAGCCGCAAGCCCGCCTATGCAGGATTTGCCGACGGTCTCGCGGGCAAATAAGAGAATCATTATTTTGGTGGATCAATAATACGTTTAGGTAGTATTATGATCGTTTCGTCGCCGGGAGAACCGTGCACTTCTCTCCCGGCGGCGATTTTTTTTGAAATTTGAAATCTAATATCGAGTTATGAGTAATATAATAGGCAAAATCGCTTTGGTGGCATTGTTGGCTCTTGCATGTTTTAATAACTCTGCTGCTGAAGAGTTTACAGCCTCGACCAATATTCCGGAGGCGCAGTATCCGAAGGTCGATACAGGCCGGCGCGCCCATTTCAGAATCCATGCTCCGGAAGCTAAAGATGTAAAAGTCGACATCTGCGGTAAAAAATACGACATGACGCGCGACGACACCGGCTATTGGGACGTTGTTACGGATCCTTTGGTCGTGGGGTTCCATTATTATTTCCTCGTGGTCGACGGTGTGAGTGTGATAGACCCCGCGAGCGAGGCTTTCTACGGCTGCGGACGTATGGCCGGAGGCATAGAAATTCCCGAGGATGCCTCTGCGGCGGCTTATTATACATTTAATAAAGATATTCCCCACGGTCAGGTACGCGAATGCCGCTATTTCTCCGAAATCGAAAACTCGGAGCGCCGCTGCTTCGTATACACTCCGGCGGAATATGAAACGAATACAGACCGCCGTTATCCGGTGCTTTACCTCCAGCATGGGATGGGGGAAGACGAGCGCGGGTGGCATCAGCAGGGACGTATGGCCGATATTCTCGACAATCAGATAGCCGGGGGCAAGTGCGTACCTATGATAGTCGTGATGGACTACGGCAACTGCGGATATATTTTCGGCGCCCGTCCCGGCGAGACCCGCGAAGAATTCGGCGCGAGCTTTACTCCTATAATGCTCAATGAGCTTATCCCCTACATTGATAATAATTTCCGTACGCTCACCGACCGCGACAACCGCGCTATGGCAGGCCTTTCGTGGGGCGGTCACGAGACATTGCAGACAACCCTGCGCAATCTCGACAAATTTTCCCATATCGGTTCGTTCAGCGGAGCTCTATTTTTCCTCGCCGACGGCATAGGCAACGCTTACGACGGCGTATTTGCCGACCCGGACAGTTTCAACCGTCAGGTGCATACTTTTTTCTTCGGAATGGGTACGGAAGAAGGCTTCGGAAGCGACCGCATCAGTAAGGCACTTACCGGTGCCGGAATCAACAATACATATTACGCATCGCCCGGTACTCACCATGAATGGCTTACCTGGCGGCGTTGCCTGAATGAGTTCCTGCCTTTAATTTTCCGACAGAAATGAAGAACAGATTATTTTCAGCAGTGGCTATGCTGGGTACATCGCTTGCAACAGTAGCCTTGAATCCTATCGTTCAGACCAACTATACGACCGATCCGGCTCCTATGGTGCATAACGACACTCTTTATGTCTATACCGGCCACGACGAGGCCGGCGCAGATTTTTTCTGGATGCAGGAGTGGCGTATATATTCCACGACCGATATGGTAAACTGGACCGATCACGGCTCACCCCTCGCCATTGAGGATTTCAGCTGGGGCGACGACCGGGCATGGGCTCCGCAGTGTGTGGAGCGCAACGGTAAGTTTTATCTCTATGTGCCGCTTCACAGCCGTCAGTCAGGTACGATGGCTATCGGAGTGGCCGTAGGCGATTCTCCCGTCGGGCCGTTCAGGGATGCCATAGGCAAGCCGCTTGCTGACGGCAGCTGGGATTATATCGATCCGACAGTGTTTGTCGACGATGACGGGCAGGCCTATCTCTACTGGGGTAATCCCGAAATATATTACGTGAAACTCAACGACGATATGGTGTCGTTCAGCGGCGATATACAGAAGATTGAGCAGACAGTCGGAGGCTTCGGCGCTCCCGGTCCGAAAATGCGCTCCAAAGATGCCAAATATAAGGATTTCTATACCGAAGGCCCCTGGTTCTGCAAACGCGGCGGGAAATACTATCTGCTTTATGCGGCAGGTGGTGTGCCCGAGCACATCGCTTATTCGATGAGCGACAGTCCGACCGGCCCCTGGAAGTATATGGGAGAGATCATGCCTCTTTGCGACACCGGTTCGTTTACCAATCATTGCGGAGTTGTGGATTATAAAGGAAATTCATATTTTTTCTATCACACCGGCAAACTTCCCGGTGGCGGCGGCTTCGGCAGAAGTGTGGCCGTGGAGAAGTTTGAGTATAATCCCGACGGTACAATTCCGGTAATCATGCCTACCGGCGAGGGAGTTGCCCCGGTGGGCACGCTCAATCCCTATCGCCGCGTGGAGGCGGAGACAATTGCTTGGTCAGACGGCGTGGGAGTCGAGCCTAATTCACAGACTGGTGTATACGTGTCGGATATCCACAACGGCGATTTTCTTACAGTAAAGAATGTGGACTTCAGCAATGTCGGACCCCGCTCGTTCGGAGCATCGGTCGCGAGCGCTCTGCGCGGGGGCACGATTGAGGTGCGTCTCGGCTCTCCGGAAGGCGATTTGATAGCTTCGCTCGCTGTTCCGGGTACCGGCGGTTGGGAAAACTGGCAATATCTGGAGACTCCGGTTAAACCGGATGTTTCGGGTGTGCATGATGTCTGCTTTGTATTCACCGGTCGCAAAGGCCCCAAATTGTTTAATTTTGACTTCTGGCAATTTCAATGAGAGATATGATAATGAAGAGTTTTGCCATCGGAATGCTGATTCTCGCGGCCGAACCGCTTATGGCAGCGTCGGCTTACGAGATTGCAAGTCCCGACGGGCTGACCGTTGTTTCGATCAGTGACGAAGGTGGTATTCCGTCTTATTCGGTTAAACTCGACAAGGAGGTTTTCGTCAGACGGTCGCCGCTCGGACTGATAACCAATATCGGCGATTATACCCGCAATATGGAACTGACCGCCGCAAAACCGGCAGAGCGGGTGAGCGACAGTTACTCGTTGCGCAATATCAAGAAAAACCACGTGGACTATCAGGCCAACCGCGGCGTCTATACTTTCAGTACAGGCGGTGAGGAAGCGATGGATGTGATTTTTGAGGTGAGCGACAACAACGTGGCTTTCAGATACCTGCTTTATCCGCGTGGGGAGACCCGTTGTTGCGTGGTTGAAAGTGAGGCTACCGGTTTCGTGATGCCTGAGGGCACCACAACTTTCCTCTGCCCGCAGAGCGCTCCAATGGGTGGCTTTGCGCGCACTTCGCCGAGTTATGAAACAAGTTATACTCCCGACGATGCTACCGGGAAAAACGGGTGGGGACAAGGCTATACTTTTCCGTGCCTTTTCCGTAACGGCGATTCCGGGTGGGTTCTTGTGTCGGAAACCGGTATTGCCGGCGATTATTGTGCTTCGCATCTCGCCGGGAAGGAAGGAGGGCTGTATCAGATTGCATATCCTCAGGAGGGAGAGATGAACGGATTCGGCTCTGCCTCGGCGGCCGTGATGCTTCCCGCTCTTACTCCCTGGCGTACAGTCACTGTCGGTAAAACTCTTGCTCCTATAGTGGAAACAACCATTCCGTTTGATGTCGTGAAGCCTCTTTATGAGCCGTCGCGAAACTATGAATACGGCAAAGGGTCGTGGAGCTGGATCATAAAGATGGATCCGAGCTGCAATTTCGACGAGCAGAAACTTTATATAGACTTCTCGGCAGCCATGGGCTATCGCAGCGTGCTTGTAGATGCGCTGTGGGACACTCAGATTGGCCGCGAAAAGATTGAGGAATTAGCCGCATACGGTAAATCGAAAGGTGTCGGGCTTTATCTGTGGTATAATTCCAACGGACACTGGAACGACGCTCCTCAGGGGCCGCGCGGCATTATGAACGACATAGTGAAACGCCGCAAGGAAATGGCCTGGATGAGAGACAATGGCATTCTCGGCATTAAGGCCGACTTTTTCGGCGGCGACAAGCAGCAGTCCATGCAGCTTTATCATGACATTCTCGCTGATGCCAACGACTTCGGCCTGTTGGTAATATTCCATGGTTGCACACTCCCCCGCGGTTGGGAAAGAATGTATCCTAACTATGCTGCGAGCGAGGCTGTCCTTGCGAGTGAAAACCTTCATTTTTCGCAAGGAAGCTGTGATGCGGAAGCTTTCAATGCCTGTGTTCACCCGTTTGTGCGTAACACGGTAGGCAGCATGGATTTCGGCGGCAGCGCGCTAAACAAGTTCTATAACGGCGATAACGCGAGCGGATCGCGCCGCATGACGTCAGATGTTTTTGCGCTTGCCACCGCGGTGCTTTTTCAGAGTCCCGTACAGCATTTCGCACTTGCGCCAAATAATCTCGACGATGCCCCGGCCTGGGCCATGGAATTCATGAAAGAGGTTCCGACAACCTGGTCGGAAACCCGTTTTATTGACGGTTATCCCGGAAAATACGTAGTTATCGGACGGCGCCACGGCGCAACCTGGTACATAGCAGGCGTGAATGCTGCTGATGAACCCCGGAATCTGACAATAGAACTCCCTGAGGAAATCCGCAAGCTCCCGCTTGAAATTTACAGCGACGATTCTAAACTGAATGGCAGCCGGAAGACTTGCCGTCCCGACAAAAAAGGCCGTGTGAAAGTCTCGGTTCCGAAAAACGGAGGATTTGTTATTGTTAATCGTCCCGACCCTGACTTTCAGGTGTATCTCTGTCTCGGTCAGTCGAATATGGAGGGCAATGCACGCTATGAGCCGCAGGATACAATAGCCGTCGACAGGCGTTTTATGATGATGGCAGCCGTGGATATGCCGCGTTTAGGCAGGCTGAAAGGGGAGTGGTATAATGCCGTGCCGCCTCTCGCAAGAGAGCATACCGGTCTGACTCCCGCCGATTATTTCGGGCGCACCATGGTGGAAAAACTTCCTGAAAAAAAACGGGTTGGCGTTATCAACGTAGCTGTAGGCGGCTGTAAAATTGAACTCTTCAATCCGGATTCTTGCTCAGCATATATTGCCGGGCAGCCTGAATGGATGAAAGAGATGGTGAAATCCTACGACAACAATCCTTACCGCCGTCTGGTGGAAATGGCACGCGAGGCACAGCGCACCGGCGTAATCAAGGGTATACTCCTGCACCAGGGGGAATCAAACAACGGAGACCCGACATGGACGGCAAAGGTGAAAAATCTGTACGACAGACTGCTTGCCGATCTCGGTCTTGATTCTGCCGAAGTGCCTCTTGTGGCAGGTGAAATGCTGTCTGCTGATGAAGGAGGCATTTGTGCCGGCATGATTGATACAGTCAACAGTCTTCCATCGGTAATTAAAAACTGCGCCGTAGTATCGTCGGAGGGCTGCAAGGGTGCGCCCGACGGGCTGCATTTTACAGCCGCCGGATACCGCGAGCTCGGACGCCGTTATGCATACGAAATGTTAAAGCTAAACGTTAAATAGTTAGTTAATTTATTGATATGAAATATTTCCCGTTAATCGCAATTCTTGCTGCAACGGCATGGTCATGCGCCGCCCGGCAGCCTGAAGTGACCCTCAAGGATCACTTTAAAAACGATTTTCTCATCGGTGCCGCTATCAATGTTGACCACGTAAACGGACTCGATCCGAAAGCCGATTCGATTGTTACGAAGCACTTTAGTTCGGTTGTAGCCGAAAACTGTATGAAATCAATGGAGATACATCCTCAGGAGAATGTATATAACTGGACTGATGCAGACAAATTCGTGGAATACGGTACGGAAAGAGGAATGGCCGTGATCGGGCATACTCTCATCTGGCATTCGCAGCTCTCGCCTTGGTTCCCTTACGATTCCGAAGGCAATTATGTGACGCCCGAGGTGCTTAAACAGCGCATGCGCGACCATATAACTACCGTTATGAAGCGCTATAAAGGCAAAATTAAAGGCTGGGACGTTGTCAACGAGGCCATAATGGAGGACGGTTCTTACCGTAAGTCGCCTTTCTATGAAATTCTCGGCGAGGAATTCATTCCGTTCGCATTTAAATGTGCCATGGAAGCAGATCCCGACGCAGAACTCTATATCAACGATTACAATATGAGTTTTCCGGCAAAACGCGCAGCCTACGTCCGTCTTGTCAACGACATGAAATCTCAGGGAATCAGAATTGACGCCATCGGAATGCAAGGCCATAACGGCATGGATTATCCGAGCATTGAGGATTTTGAGAAATCAATAGTTGATTTCGGCTCAACGGGTTGCGGGGTTATGATAACAGAGTGGGATATGAGTGCGCTCCCCACCGTAAGCATGAGTGCAAATGTTGCCGACGTGACCGAACTCGACCAGAAACGCAATCCTTATCCCGACGGTCTACCCGCCGAAGTGTCGGAAGAATGGAACAACCGCATGGCGGAGTATCTGAATCTGTTCCGCAAGCATTCCGACGTGATAACCCGCGTCACGGCATGGGGCACTCACGACGGTATGTCGTGGAAGAACAATTTCCCTATGCGAGGACGAGTGGATTACCCGCTTCTCTTTGACCGCGATTACAATATGAAGCCGTTCCTGGCCGACGAACTCAGCCGGTAGCGGTAGAAATGGCATATTATATCAGGAGTTGTTTCGGCTGTATGGCGGAAACAACTCCTATATATTATCCATTTTTCAAAATGATTTGTGCTGTTCCATTTCGATGCAGTTCCAAGTTTCTCCCAGACATTTATAGCTCTCGGTTTCGGGCAATGATACGCGGTGGAATCCCGCGGCCTCATAGCAATGGAAGGCGGAGGGATTATTTTCAAAGACACCGAGCGACACTTTTGTGGCACCAAGTGTCTCAAACGCATATTTAACTGCCATTGATACAAGAGCTTTGCCCAACCCTCGACCGCGCTTTGAATCATCGACGATGACGAATCCCAGTCGCTGTTCCTTCGGATTATCTGCCGGAGTACGCAAGGTGATGTACCCTGCAATAACATCATCATCCATCATCGTAAGGGCGCGCGAGCGTTGACCGTCAATATTCCTCTCGTGATATATGTTCATATCTTCGGGCGTGACGGGATAACGATCATATCTATCGGCGCACCACTGGTGCATCAGGTATTCGCTTTTAATCCACGAAGTGATTATAGCGGCATCAGGACGCTTGTATGGACGCAGTGTGAGGCTCATGGTTCACTGTTTCCAGCGTTTGAGGTGAGGAAAGAATCCGCGCATCATTTCCTTTGCCTGCTCTTTAGTCAGGTTCTGACCCGATTGCCTGTTGATTTCATCCGTGAACTGGGCGCAGTGGTCAATCATCTGCTCCATAGTCATGTCCTGCGTAAACTTGCCCTCTTTGTAGCAGTAGATGCAGTAATCTTCATTGATTGTTCCATCGGCATTCGTACCGAGAATTTCATTTGAGAGCGGCATTCCGCAGCTCTGACAGAATTTTAGATCCATTATAATTTTTTGTTTTGCATGTTTTGCGGATGTTATTCGGGGTCGGGAAGACGCCGGAGATTGTCGGCTGTCAGTTCCGGGGGAACAAGGAACAGAAACCCTGGCGGTTGAACTGATAATACATCTCAATCTGTTCGGGGGTGTCGTTTTCGAGCAGCAGCAGAAGTTCCCGGGTAAATTCAAGCACCCCCGAACCGTTGGCCGTTACCACAGAGCCGTCAGTCACGGCCTGCCGGTGTACATATCCGTCGGGGTATGTGTAGCTGTCGCCTCCCCACAGTTTCAGCTGATCCGGGCCGTTGCCGGTATGCCGTATATTGTTGAGGAATCCGGCTCTGGCCATGAACGATGCGCCATTGCAT
>UROS01000040.1 GCA_900549445.1 uncultured Porphyromonadaceae bacterium
ACAACAACTCTCGCCGACATAACCGACAACCGCAAGTAGGCGCTCCTAAAGTACGGCGGAGATTTCCTTGAATGCGTAAGTCAGGAGGCGTCCGTCGTCCTGCCGTTCGAGAGTGATATGGCCCGTTGGCGCTATCCCCGCTATGCGGCCTTTGAACACTTCGCCGGTCGAAGCCTCTGTGTAAGGGTAAAAACCGTCGGCGCGCCACAGCGCTGCAGAGTATTCCCCGTGGAGACCCATCGTTTCCCCCTCACGGTCGATTCGGGCGAAGGCTGCGAGTATCTCCTCGCAGAACTCACGCATGATTTCCTCCACGGGTGTCTCGCGTCCGGTAAGCTGAAATACTGACACCGGGTTCGGGGCGTCGCTCCGGAACTCCCGCTGGTTTATGTTGATGCCTATGCCGGCTATGCTATGGCAGATGCGGCTGCCGGTCAGAGTATTTTCCACCAGGATGCCGCAGATTTTCCGGTCGCCGGCATAAATGTCGTTCGGCCATTTCACGGTTATACGGTGTCCGTCTATATGGCGGCGCAACACCGTCACTATTGCCAGCGAAACCGCCTCGGATATGGCGAACTGCTGGGCGGCGGCAACCGAAGCGGGCTTCAGGAGCACCGACATAGTTATGTTTTTGCCCGGCTCTGATTCCCACGAGTTGCCGCGCTGCCCCCGGCCTGCCGTCTGGCTCACGGCGTATACTATAGTGCCGTGGGGGGCGTCGGCCGCCATCGAGGCGAGCACGGTGTTGGTCGACGTCGCCTCATTCAGCTTTATGATATTCATTTTTTCCGGATGAAAGTCAGTAGAAGGAAACCGCTATAAACGCTGCTCCTAAAAATCCGTAGATCAGACGGGCGGCCGTGCGGTGCTTTCCCGGAATCAGGGCTTTTACCTGATTCATGTTGAAAAAACCGTCCCAGTTCATTACCGAGGCGGCAATGCTCACCGCCCCGGCAATGAAAAATATTATTTTGAGCAATATGACTCCGGTCTCTACGCTCATCGGTCGGCTATGGTAAGCAGGCGCGAGCCGTCGGGGTTCTCCGTGATGTCTACCCTGACGGTGTCGTCGGGCAGAATGTCGGCAATCCGTTCCGGCCACTCCAGCAGGCAGAGCGCGCCGGAGTCGAAATAATCTTCCACGCCGATGTCAAGAGCCTGATCAGTCGACTCGATTCTGTAAAGGTCGAAATGATAGATAAGTTCCGCGGTAGTGTCGCTGCGATATTCGTTGATGATCGAAAACGTCGGGGAGCCGGTGGGGTCTTCCTCCACGCCCAGGGCGCGGCACAATGCGTTGATGAAGGTGGTTTTTCCGGCGCCCATTTCGCCGTAGAATGCATATACGGTTTCGTCGCCCATCTGCGCCATGAATTCGCGGGCGGCATCGTCGATCTTGTCGAGCGAGGGAATGAGAATCTGTTTCATATTCCGATTGTTGATTTGCTATGCAAAGATAATTCCATTTTTCCGATTTACGGTGCGCTACTTGGCGGTGAGGGTCACCAGCGGCACGAGCATCTCTTCCATCGAGATACCTCCGTGCTGGAACGTGCCCTCGTAGTATTGCACGTAGTAGTTGTAATTGTTGGGATAGGCGAAGAAATCGCGGTTGGTCGCGAAAATGTAGGTCGACGACACGTTGGGTGCCGGAAGTCCGAAGCGTTCCGGCCGTTTTATCTCAAACACCTGACGCGGATTGTAGGAGAGGTTTTTCCCGACCTTGTAGCGCAGGTTGGTGTTCGTGTTTTTGTCGCCTACAACCTTTATGGGATTGTCTACGCGAACCGTGCCGTGGTCGGTGGTCAGGATAATTTTAAATCCTTTTTCAGCTATGCGGCGGAAAATGTCGAGTATGCCCGAATGGCGGAACCATGCTTCGGTGAGCGACCGGTAGGCCGCGTTGTTCGAAGCCAGTTCGCGTATCATTTTCGACTCCGTGCGGGCATGCGAGAGCATGTCGATGAAGTTGAACACAACCACGTTGAGATCATTGTCGCAGAGCGCCGGTATGTCTCTCAGAAGCCGTTCGCCCGCCGTGGAGTCGTTGATTTTGTTGTAGGAAAAACGGCATTTCCGTCGGTAACGTTCGAACTGAGTGGCTATGAGCGGCGACTCGTTGAGGTTTTTCCCCTCGGGGGAGTCTTCGTCAACCCACAGGTCGGGAAACATCCGGCAGATGTCTGTCGGCATCAGACCTGAGAAGATTGCGTTGCGCGCATATTGCGTGGCGGTCGGCAGGATCGAGCAGTAGAGATCCTCTTCGGCGTTGAAGACATCGGTGAGAAGCGGTTTCACCACCCGCCACTGGTCGAGCCGGAAATTGTCGATGAGGATGAAAAATACCTTTTCGCCGGCGTCGAGAACAGGGAAAATGCGGCGCTTGAAGATGTCGGCCGACATCAGAGGCCGGTCCTTTGCGTCGGGGTCGGTCATCCATCCTTCGTAGGTCTTGCGTATGAACTTCGCGAATGCCGCGTTTGCCTCGATTTTCTGCATCTCGAGGAGCTCATCCATGTTGGTGTCGGCCGTGGCGAGTTCAAGATCCCAGTAAACGAGGCGCCGGTATGTCTCCATCCAGTCCGATATGGTGTAGGAGTCGTTGATCTGCGACGCTATCCGGCTGAACTCCTGCTGATAGTCGCTCGTAGCGGCGCTCGAAACGAGGCTCTCGCTGTGGAGATTCTTCTTTATCGAGAGGAGTATTTGGTTTGGGTTTACGGGCTTGATGAGATAGTCGGCTATTTTGCGCCCTACAGCCTGATCCATTATGTTTTCCTCCTCGCTTTTGGTTATCATGAGCACCGGAATATGGGGCGCGAGCTGCTTCACGAGCGGCAGCGTCTCGAGTCCCGTCAGGCCCGGCATGTTTTCGTCGAGGATTATGATGTCGACCGCGCGGGAACTGACCACGTCGAGCGCGTCGCGCCCGTTGTTGACGGGAATCACGTCGTAGCCTTTCGCCTTCAGAAACATTATATGGGGCTTCAGAAGGTCAATTTCGTCGTCAGCCCAGAGTATGGTGAAATTGCTCATTTTCGTTTTCGTTTTTAGAATTCTAAGAGTGGGTCGTCGCCCTCGGATCCTTCGGGGAATTCGGGGACCGTCGGCTTGGCCGGTTCGGCGGGAGTGGCAGGTTTTGCCGGTTCTGAGGTCTTCCTCGGAGCGGTGGGCTCATCGGGTTTCGCCGGCAGGGCAGGGGAAAGCGGCGGAACGTCCTCCTCAAGGGTCGGATCATAGTCGAGGTCGGGCGCAAGCTCTTCCTCTGCTATCGGCACGTCGGGTGCAGGTTCAGCAGCCGATTCCGGCACTGAGGTGGAGTCGGCCGGCTCGCCGGTACCGAACATCTCCCCGGCAGTCGGATATTCCTCGGGAGGGAGCACCTCCTCGTGGGTGGCGCGTATGGTTTCCTCCCCTATGAATTTGAAATAGTCGTCGAAAGAGCCTCCGCCGTGGAGGAGTTTGTCGAAATTCGACTGCGATATCATAACCGGACGCACTGCCTGAGGCATCGAAAACGACTGGTCTTCCGCCAGCAGTTTCCGGTAGTGGTTAAGTTCCGCCTGATTTGCGAATCCTTTCACGATAAGCAGCCCGAGCTGCCCGAAGTTCATCAGCTCGAGGTCGAAGTCGCGTACCACGAAGGTCGAGAAGTTGTGGCGCGCCACTTCGAACAGCAGCTGGTTCGGCGCTATGGAGTCGGTGGAGAACAGCAGCACGAGGAGCTGCGGTTCGTCGGGAGTGACGGTGAACTCTATCTGCGACGGATCGCCGGCAAGCGCCGTAGAGTCGTTGGTCAGGCGGATGTCCCAGAGCATCCCGCGGTTGTTGACCGGCCCGCTGTGCAATTTTCGTCCCTGCGCCATACCTTTGAGATAGGCCGACGCCAGCGGAGTGATGTCGGTGTCGGGGTAGCGCTCGAGCAACTCTTTGAGAGTGGCGTTGAATTCGTCGGGACGGTTCTCGGTCACGTAGGCGAGAGCGTGGAGAAACATGAACTTGGGCATTATTTTGCTCAGCGGATATTTCTCCATCATCTCGCTGTAGGCATGGTGAACGGCGCCGTTACGGTTGTTGAGATAATCGTCGTAGGTGCGGGCGTATAGCTCCTCCTGCCGCGCCGGCATGGCACGGAGGTTCTCGAGATAGTGCGGATCGCGCATCGCCGAGGCATATTTCGAGTCGGGGAATTCCGATATTATCAGCTGCCGGTAGCGCTCGGCAAGGTCGGGGCGGTTGCGGCGCATGTTCATGAGATACAGGTTGTTGTATACGTCGAGACGGTACGTGTTGTCGGGATAGTCCGTCATGAGTCGCGAGAACTCCGAGTCGGCGGCGTCGAAATCCTCGAGCTTGTCCTTCAGTATGATGCCCATGTTGTAAAGCCCCTCCTGAATGACTTCGCCGGCAGTGGTGCGCTCTACGTCGGTTTTGGGTATCTGCTTGAGATAATATTCCGGATAATGCGGGTCTGTCTCGCGGTTTTCAGCCTCCTTTCCTCCGTCGGTCTGAGCGGTTTCTTCTTCGGAGTTTTCGCCGTCGGTTTCATTTTCGCTCTCATCTTCCTCCCCGGTGTTCTCGCCGAAGTCGCTTGCCGAGAACGTTGCCTTGTTGCGCCGCCGCCAGTTGTCCTCGAGTTTGCGGCTTCCCCAGCGCCGCTGGAAGTCTGTGCGCCCCGCGTTGCGGGTGGCGGTATTGTAGAAATACCACGATTTGTCGGCGTTGAGCTGAAACGAATTGGGAGCGTTGCTGTTGTCCTTAAGATTGGAGCCCATCGCTTCCTGCTGCGCCAGATATTCCTCGCGGCGTGCGGCATCAGCCTCCTCTTTCTCCTTTTTCTTCAGCTCGTCGATTATCTTGTTCACCACCTCGAGCTGCTGTTCGGGTGTCATGGCCGACAGGCGCAGCAAAGAGTCGTTGAGCGTCACGTTCTGCGAATACACGGCGAGTTCGTCGAGCACGTCGCTCCGTCTTTTCAGCTCGGAGTAGTTGGGATATGTTTCCGGCAGCTGCGGCACTGCCTCGGAATAGCACGGCTGCGCCAGGTCGTATCTGTGGCGGTCGAAATACAGGCCGCCGAGCGTCAGTTGCGACATTGCCTTGTCCATGCCGTTGCGGGTCGACTTCTTCGCCGCAAGCTCGTAGTTTTCGATGGCGCGGATGGTGTCGCCTCGGCTCAGATACAGGTTGCCTATGGCATAGTAGATCTGGTCGAGATACTCCTTGTTGCGGTCGTAGCGGGTCATTCGCCGGAGCGCCTTCACTTCCGGCTCGATGTCTGAGCCGGTGTAAACCTCGCTCTGTTTTATGCGGGCGTTGAATTTTGTCCGGTACGACGCCGACGAGGCTCCTCCCGCCTTTCCGAATGCCTCGTAGGCAAGCTCTTTCTGCCCCGTGCGGGCATAAATCTGACCCAGAAGGAAGTTGAGCCTGATTTTCTGCGGACGCGATGCATAGCGGATGGCTTCCCTGAGCATCGGGATGGCTTTCTCGTAGTCGTGGGAGCGGATATAGAAGTCGGCGTAAGTGAAATAATACTGATCCTTGAGTTTGCTCGATGTCAGTTCCTCAGGTTTGATGCGCCTGAGTATTGTCTCCGCCTCGAAAAGCCAGTCGAGGGCGCAATATGAGCGCGCCGTCCATAGCTGAGCCTCGGTCACGGTCGTGGGCAGCCATGAAAAGTGCTTGCTCACATAGTAAAACGTCGATGCCGCTCCCGCGAAATCACCGTTGAAATACTGGCTGCGGCCCATGAGCATCCAGGCATTGTGAAGAAACGGATTGTACTCCTCGCGCTTGAGCCATGCCTTGTATTCAGGATCATTGCCTTTCCCCGGCTTGCGGCGCGGGCGCTTCTTTATGCTTCGCAGCTGTATGGCCTTCTGGGCTTTCTCGATGGAGCGGGTAAAAGAGCCCGTGGGACGTGTGGCTTTCGGCAGGGCGTAGGCTTCGACCGGGTGCATCAGCAGTTGCGAGGTATATTCGTCCTCGTAATTGTTTTCAAGCTCCTTGAGGGTCTCTTTGAAATGCTCGTCGCCATTGAAATATACGTTGTAGCGGGTAATAAACGCCTGATAGCGGCGAGTGGCGGCGGTGTTCTTCTTGGGCGAACAGGCCGACAGTGCCGCTGCGATTACGGCCGCTGACATCATAACCAGAAGCAGCGGTTTGCGGTTGCGCAGGAAGGCGGTTATTCGGGAAAAGAGGTTCATCTTTATATTAACGTACGCGCGAGGGCAATATTGCATCCGCACTCTTTCCTGCCAGGCTCATTCATTTAAAAACTTTGAAAATTGAAGAATATGGGAGCAGTGTAAAAAAGCGGTTGTTAAAAAACTCGTAGAAGCCCCGGAAGGGCGATGTCTCTCCAACTTGCGAACCTCCCCGAACCCGCTTTCGCGAAAAAGCGCCAAAGGCGCGATGTTTCCACAACCCATTGCGAAGCGAAGCAGCTGTGGGACAGACCGTCACCCCCCCTCCACACTCGAGGCGAGCCCCGGAGGGGCGACGCCTCGAAACCGGCGTTAGCCAAGGCTCGCGAATTTTTATCATTTCAACCGCCTTTTGCAGCCGATCCCCTTCGCTATTCCATCTGCAAACGTACGGATACAACAATAACGGCGCGGATTCATCCGCGCTGCGGATGTTCCTCACCGTCATCGGTGTATGTTGTCAAATAAAACGAAGGGGTGCTCGCCTGTTATTCCTCGTTGGCGCGGAGGTGCTGTACGTAAACTGCCTTCATCATTTTCTTGCGGTTTACTACAGAGGGCTTTTCGAAAGCCTGACGGCTGCGGAGTTCGCGAACGATGCCGGTCTTTTCGAATTTACGTTTGAATTTCTTCAGAGCTTTTTCAATGGGCTCGCCTTCTTTTACTTGTACGATGATCATGTTGTTTTTTTGATTATTTTGTTTTTGTTTGTTATATTTTCGCCTGTAAGTAACAGTATGAGCAGCTTTTATGCCTTATCGGAGGCTTGCGGACTCAATACGTTCTCCTTTTTGCGCGGCAAATTTACGAATACTTTTTTGATTGACAAAATATTTTGCCCCTTCCGCCGCGAAAATTCCGCATATTAACGTCGATCTTCATTTAAAACACTTTGAAAACTGAGGGCTGCGGCCGTCCGCTGAATCAAGAGCATTTCCCATTGATATATTTATCGTAGATTGATATGTTTATCGTCGAACTACTGCAAATCTCTGAATATCAGCGTACGGACGTGATTCATCACGTCCACTGTGAATAAACATTTTTACAGAAAAAACGAATGCATTCACCCGTGTTTTTCGCGGTGGACGTGAAGAATCACGTCCGTACAATATGCGCAGATTATCAGCGCTTTAGCCAATCACCATATTCATTAAATCCGCTGTCCGTATTTTTTAATGAAAAAGCCGTGACTCCTGTCCTGAAAATTTCCTATCTTGTCCCAAAAAATTTCACCTCGCTCTGAAAAAAGCGACATTATCGCAATGTTTTCCGGGCGATGGTGTATTATCTTTGCAGCAGAATTCAAAACACACAGACAATGAAAACCACAAAGAAACAGAACCTTTACCGAGTGTCGGATCGTGCTTACCGCACAATCATCTCAGACTGCATCGACTCCATGACGGGCTGCAAAATAGACCCGTTCACCTTCAAACAGGTTGTGACGGCCGTCCGCAATTATCTTGGCCCCGAAGGCAAAATAACAGGCCTGGGCAGAAAGGCAAAACCGATTTTCGAACGCTTGCTTCCCGACCTCGACCGTGCTATCCGCCGCTCCTCTACTGCCCGCGCCGCAGCTGCGCGCCGCAATACCGCGAAGAAATCTGCCGAAACCGAAATCAAGGAACCCGTGGCCGAACCGGAAACTGACGCCCGGCCGAAACTCACCGCCGGCACTGCTTCCGTTGCCACTCCACGGCGGGACAAAGCCCCCGCAGAACGGTGTGCGCGCAGTGCTTCTACCTGCGCGGTTTCCTCTGTCGGGAAAAGAGCAGATAGCCGGCCACTATCACTGCGCACGTAAGGATTTCGGCCGAAGGTATGGCGAGCCACAGTCCCGCTTCGCCCAATATTCTCGGCAGCAGTATGAAACTCGGAACCAGGAGTATGACTCCTCGCAAAAGGGTGTAGACGGTCGATGTCAGCGCTTTCTCTATGCTCTGATAGTAGCCGATGAGAGCTATGTTGACGGCGAAGAACACGGCGCATGTAGAAAACAGCGGCAAGCCCTTTACGGCAAGTCCGTAGGCGGCTTCCGACGGGTCGAGGAACCAGAACGCGACCGCCGGAGCAAAAAGCCATAGCGTCAGGTTTATCACCACACCGCAGACTATTGCGGTAAGGAGCGATACCCGAAGCGTCTGGCCTACGCGCGCCATGTTGCCGGCGCCGTAGTTGTAGCTGATTATGGGCTGCGCCGACTGGGCCACTGCATTGCTTGCCGAGAACACGAACGGGAAGAGATAGCATGCAACTGCGAATGCGGCCACTCCCGCCTCGCCGAGCATCGACATAAACATATAGTTGCCTGTAAGCATCATTATGCTCATGGCGAGTTCCGTGAGGAAGGTGGCGAATCCGATTTTCATCATGTACCACACGTTGCGTGCCGTAAGCAGCAGCGATGTTACCGTGCATTTGAGCCGGTAAAACCGGAGCTTGTCACTGAACCATACGAAATATGCCAGTACCATCAGTCCCCCGCAGCCGCAGGCTATCGAGGTGGCGAACGCCGCCCCCATGAGTCCCCATCCGAGCGGAAATATCATCAGCCAGTCGAGGAATATGTTCACTACAGCCGCTATGATCTGCACCCACATGGCATATTTGGGCGATCCGTCGAGGCGGATGAGCATCATACCCACGCACTCGGCGAACAGGAATATGAGCCCCGGCGCCAGCCACACCATGTAGCTCACCCCATAGTCCTCAAGTACCGCGCTGCTGCCTAAAAACCTTACGAGCTGATGGGGTATGGCGAGGCAGAGTACAGTGAACAGTCCCATGATAACCGCTCCGATGAGCATTGCCTGCGTCAGGATTATGCGCGCTGCTTTCACGTTGTCCTCCGACAGACGGATGCTTGCTATCACCGAAGAGCCGATGCCGAACATCAGGCCGATGCCTGTGGTGACAAGGAAGATGGGTGCCACTATGTTGACTGCTGCGATTCCGTTGGAGCCTACGCCGTGGCCTACGAAGATTCCGTCGATGATTGTGAGCGCCGTGTTGAAAATCATTCCCACGAGGGTAGGGAAGAAGATGGCGCGGAAGATTTTGCCGATTTTGCCGTCGGCGAAATCAATTTTGTCGCGATCAAGATTCCTATCTCTTTTCATGATTCCTTATTGCTTTTTGTATTTTTCGAAACGGTCTGCAAAGGTAGGACTTTATTTCCGAATAACCACGGCTCTTTCATTTAAAACCCTTGGCAGGTTCATCGTTATACTGATATAACTGATTGAGTGTCAATGTACGGACGTGATTCTTCACGTCCACGGTGAATAAACATTTTTACAGAAAAAAGAATGCATTCACACGTGTTTTCTCGGTGGACGTGAAGAATCACGTCCGTACAATACGCAGGTTATCAGTGCGTTGCCTAACGGGTATATTGCTCCCCCGGATTCATAAGATTCGCTATCCGTGGTTTTAAATGAAAGAGCCTTGTCGGTCCGTATCAGCGGCGGGAGCCGTCGCGGTAAACGGTGTTGCGGGGGAGCGTGGAGTAGGTGCGCGAGTAGCGGAGCATCTGGGGGATGTAGTCCTCGGTGTAGTCGAGGGTCACGTCGGTTATCTCGCCGTTGGCATCCCTGACTGCGGTGTAGATCGGGTTCACGAAGCCGCGGTAAGGGGGAATGTTGAGCTTCGAGTAGCGGTCGAGCACTTCCTTGTGGAGATCCTGGTCAACTTTCACGCCGTAGGTTTCTACGAGCGCGGCTCCGGCGGCATAGTCGCCCTCGCTCTTAATGCGCTGGATTTCGCCGAGCAGCTGTCCGAAGAGGTTGCGGAGAGCTTCGTAATCGTTGATTTTCACGTAGGTTTTGCCGTCTTTTTTGACGAGTTCGACAACGTTGTCGGCTTTTCCTTTCTCATAGACCCATTTTGCGATGAGCTGACGGTTGCGCATATGGGCTTCCTCAACGTCTTTACCGGGTTCTATGCGCATGAGCTGCGTCATGAGTCCGTTGAGCATATATTTGTAGTATTCGGCCTTGTAGGCGTCGGGGTTGTCGAGCAGTCCGAGTTCGAGCAGCTTTTTGTCGCCGAGATAGTAAAGGGCGAAGAGGTCGGCGCGCGCTTCCTCGAGGGTCGAGCCGTGGGCTTTGAGAGCGTCGGGGTCTACACCGGGGAGCAGGCGGCCTGAGGCGTGGCCGAGGCACTCGTGGAGGTCGGTGTGGAGGTTGTCGGTGATAAACAGATATTTGTCCATGAGATCCGACGTCTCCTTGTCGATTACGAATTCCTCGTTGAAGCCGTTGCCGTGCGATGCCATGTCGTAGGCCTCGGTTATGTTCTCAAGGGTGACTGACTTGGAGCCGTGCTGGGCGCGGATCCAGTTGGCGTTGGGGAGGTTGATGCCGATGGGGGTGGAGGGGTAGGCGTCGCCGGCGAGGATTGCCGCGGTGATGACTTTGGCCGACACGCCTTTCACTTTCTCTTTGCGGAAACGGGGGTCGACGGGGGAGTGATCCTCGAACCACTGGGCGTTGCCCGAAACGATTTCGGTGCGGTGGGATGCCTCTTCGTTCTTGAAATTGACTATCGACTCCCAGGAGCCTGTCATGCCGAGCGGGTCGCCGTAGCTCTCGATGAAACCGTTGATGAAGTCGACCTTCGAGGCGGTGTCCTCCACCCAGTCGATCGAATACTGGTCGAACGCCTTGAGGTCGCCGGTGGTGTAGAATTCTATGAGTTTCTTAATCGTGGCGCTCTGGCCGGGGTTTTCGGCGTATTTCTCAGCCTCGGTGAGGAGGTCGACGATGCGCGAGATTGCTTCGGTGTAAAGGCCGTCCTTGCGGTAGACTTCTTCCACGATTTTGCCGTCTTTTTTAGCCACGCGGGCATTCAGTCCGTAGGAAACCGGGTCGGGAATGGTGGTGTCTTTTATGGCGTTGTAGTAATTCTCGACTTCGGCCTGGGTGACGCCTTCGGCATACATGTTGTTGGCGGAGGTGAGGATGAGGTCTGCTCCTTCGGCCTGGTTGACGCGCTTGGGCATGACGGCGGGGTCGAACATCACCGCGAGAATTTCGTCGAGGTTCTGCGGCACGCGGCTGTCGGGCAGCTTGCTGACGCGCTCCACGAAGAATTCCCGCGAGAATCCGGGTTGGAACTTGTCGGTGGAATAATGATGGTGGATGCCGTTGGCGAACTCAACCTGCTTGAGGTATTTTACGAATGCCTTGTAGTCGGCCGACTCCTCGTCGCCGTCGAAGTTTGTGTAGACGTCCTCGAGCAGGTCGCGGATGGCGAGGTTGTATCTTCCGTTCTGATCCCAGAGGATGTCGCGGCCTGTTATGGCGGCTTCGGTGAGATAATATACGAGCGCTTTCTGCTTCGGCGTGAGGTTTTCGAACCCGGGCACCTTGTAGCGGAGCACCTCGATGTCGGCGAACCGGTCGACGGTGTAGTCGAAGTCGTCGGCCGCAGCTTTCCCGCTCTTGTCGGAGCAGGAGGTGAAAGAGAGAGCGGTGATTGAACCGGCAATCATAAGATGGATTAGTTTCATTCGGGGGGTTATTGATTGGTTGATTATTCTACGTAGAGCACCAGCCCTTTGAGGTATTCGCCTTCGGGGTGGTAGATGTTGACCGGATGGTCGGCGGGCTGGGTGAGCTGATGGAGGATGCGCACGCGCCGTCCGGTCGAGGCCGCGGCCGTGAATACCGCAAGGCGGAACTGCTCGCGGCTTATGGCCTGGGAGCAGGAGAAGGTGAAGAGTACGCCTCCGGGAGCTATTTTTTCGATAGCGGCGGCGTTGAGGCGGCGGTAGCCGCGCAGGGCGTTGCTGATGGCGCTGCGGTGCTTGGCGAATGCGGGCGGGTCGAGCACAATCAGGTTGTAGGCGTCCTGCTTCATGTCGGCGAGAAACCTGAATGCGTCTTCAGCAAACGATTTGTGGCGTCCGTCGCCGGGAAAATTCAGACTGATGTTGGCGTCGGTGAGCGTCACGGCCTTGGCGGAACTGTCGACCGAGTGCACCAGCTCCGCGCCTCCGCGCATGGCGTAGACGGAGAAGCCGCCCGTGTAGCAGAACATGTTGAGCACCCTGGCGCCGCGGCTGTAGCGTTCGAGCAGTGCGCGGTTGTCGCGCTGATCCACGAAGAAGCCCGTTTTCTGACCCTTGAGCCAGTCAACGTGGAACCGCAGTCCGTTCTCAAGGCCGATGTTTGTGTCGTATTTACCTATGATATAGTCGTTGACGGGGTCGAGGCGCGCTTTGAATGGCAGTGTGGTCTCCGATTTGTAGTAGACGTTGCTTATTCCGGCGCCGGGGAGCGCGGTGAGGGCGCGGGCAATGGAGTGGCGGGCGTAGTGCATGCCGGGGGAGTGGGCCTGCAGCACGGCTGTGGAGCCGTAGATGTCGACCACGCATCCGGGCAGGAAATCGCCTTCGCCGTGGACGAGGCGGAAGGTGGAGTTGTCGGGTCTGACGAGGCCGAGCCTGCGGCGCAGCTGCCATGCCGCTTCGAGCCTGCGGGCGAAGAAGTTTTCGTCGATTTCTCCGTCGGGGGCGGTGTCGAGGATTCTCACGGCTATCGAGCCGATTTCGTAGTGGCCGGTGCCGAGAAAGTGTCCTTCCGACGAAACCACTCTCACGGTCTCTCCCTCCTCCAGGCCGTCGGGCAGCGAGGCGATGGCGCCGGAAAACACCCAGGGATGGAAACGGAGCAGCGAGTCCTCCTTGCCGCGTTTGAGTCTGATGGTCTTATACATATTATTTGAAAAATGCTCTGAAAAGGTCGTTGCCGTTGGCGTAGATGAGGAGAATCAGCAGGAACGCCATGCCGATATACTGCGCGATTATCAGGAACTGCTCGCTCGGCTGGCGGCGGGTTATCATTTCGTAGAGGAGAAACATTACGTGGCCGCCGTCGAGTCCCGGAATCGGGATTATGTTCATGAATGCGAGGGCTACCGAGAGGAATGCGGTAATCTGCCAGAAAGAGAACCAGCTCCATTTCTCGGGGAAGAGGTTGCCTATGGCGCCGAATCCGCCGAGACTCTGCGCTCCTTCGGCGGAAAACACGTGTTTCATCGACCCTACGTAGTTGGTGAGGGTTCCGGTGCCGATTTCCCATCCCTTCGGAATGGCCTGGAATATGTTGTAGTGCTCGGCCACGGTGGGGTAGACGTCGGTGAGCTGGCGGAGCTGGAAGCCGAGTTTGCCGTACTGGTTGGGCGTCACGGCCATCGTGAGCACCGAGTCGCCGCGTACTACCGTAACCGTCGTCTCTTTCTCCTTGTAGTTGAGCAGAGCGGGGGTGAGTTCGGTATAGGTGGGAGTCCTGACGGTGTCGATCATTATTATCCTGTCGCCCTCTTTGAGTCCGGCTTTCTCTGCTGCCTCTCCGGGCACGAGGCGGTCGATGTAGACCGGAAGACGGAACGCCAGGAATCCTTTCTCGTCGTTGAGGCGGAATATGAAATCTTCGGGGATGGCTATGTTTACGGTATCGCGCTTGTTGCGGAGCACCGTGACGGTTTTGGCCTCGATCATTTCGAGGGCGTAGTTGCCTTTCGATGCGTCGAGTTTCCTTCCGTCGGCCATGAGGGGTATGTCGCCGTTGCGGAATCCGGCGTCGATGGCAGCGGGCACGAAGTCCATGCCCTCGGTGGCTTTTTCAAGCTCGATGTAGCGCTCGCCCCAGTGGAATGCTATTCCGGCATAGATGATGATGGCGAGGATGAAGTTGAAAAGCACGCCGCCGAGCATCACGAGCAGCCGCTGCCAGGCCGGTTTGGTGCGGAATTCCCAGGGCTTGGGATCCTGTTTGAGCTGGTCGGTGTCCATCGACTCGTCGACCATGCCGGCAATCTTGCAGTAGCCGCCGAGTGGGAGCCAGCCGATGCCGTATTCAGTGTCGCGCCACGACGTCTTGTCCGGGTCAGCGCCCGGTTTGTCCTTGGGTTTCCATTTGGCGAGCGTGAACCATGGGTTGAAGAAAAGATAAAATTTCTCCACCTTTATTCCGAAGATCCGGGCGAAGATATAGTGACCGAACTCGTGGATTATCACGAGGAAGGCGAGGGCAGCTATGAGCTGCAGGGCTTTCATGAGAAATGCTTCCACAAAAAATATGTTTTATGATTCGGATTGTTTAACTGATGATTTCGAGCGCTTTGCGGGTTGCCTCGTCGTGGGTTGCCTCGTAGTCGCCGAGGGTCGGGCCGGAGATGAACTGAACGGCTGCTATTGTGCGCAGGATGGCGGGATAGATGTCGGTATATCTGATCTTGCCCTTGAGGAATGCGCTTACGGCAACCTCGTTGGCGGCGTTGATTACGCAGGCGGTGTTGCCTCCCTGGGTCAGCGCCAGCCCGGCGAGGGTGAGACACGGGAATTTCTTCTCATCGGGCTTCTCGAAGGTGAGGGTGGCGTAGTCGGCGAGCCTCATGGCGCGTTCGGCGCCCGGAAGGCGGGCAGTGTCGCCGAGGGCGTAGCTTATGGGCAGATGCATGTCGGGGAGGCCGAGCTGCGCCTTGATGGCGCCGTCGGTGAACTGCACCATGGAGTGGACTATCGACTGGGGGTGGACAACCGCCTCGATTCTTTCCTGCGGAATGCCGAAGAGCCAGCGTGCCTCGATGATCTCAAACGCCTTGTTGAGCATCGTGGCGGAGTCGATGGTTATTTTCGCGCCCATCTGCCAGCGCGGATGGTTGAGGGCCTGCTCAACGGTCACGTCGCGGAGCTGTTCGGCCGTAAAGTTTCTGAACGGGCCGCCCGACGCCGTGATTATCAGTTTTTCGACCGAGCGACGGTCTTCGCCGGCCAGACACTGGTAGATGGCGGAGTGTTCCGAGTCGACCGGAATCACCCTCGATTTGCTCTCCGCGAGCAGACGGTTGACGAGTTCGCCGGCAACGACGAGGGTCTCCTTGTTGGCCAGGGCAATGTCCTTGCCCGCTTTTATGGCGCGTACGGTGGGGAGGAGTCCGCTGTAGCCCACGGTGGCGGTCACGACCTTGTCGATGTCGTCGCGCTCCATGGCGTCGGCGAGAGCCTGCGCGCCCGTGGCGGTTTCTATTCCGAGGGGAGCGAGGGCATTGCGCAGGGCTGTATACTTTCCGGGGTCGGCGATTATGGCGAGTGCCGGACGGTGGCGCCGTGCCTGACTTATGAGGAGGTGGACGTTGCTCCCGGCGGCGAGCACCTGAGCCT
>UROS01000041.1 GCA_900549445.1 uncultured Porphyromonadaceae bacterium
TTCGTCGGCAGCGTCAGATGTGTATAAGAGACAGCGTTTGCACCGCGCACACCGTAGACTGCCGTTGCGGAAGCGTCCTTCAGCACGGAGATGGTCTCGATGTCGTCGGGGGCGATCTGCGAGAAGCTGCGCTCGATGCCGTCGACGAGGATGAGGGGCTGCGAGTCGCCCGCGAAGGTTGCACGGCCGCGGATGAAGATAGAGGCGTCGTCGGCACCGGGGGCGCCGGAGGTCTGCGAGGTGATCACGCCCGGAATCTTACCGGTGATGGCCTGCGAGAGGTTGGCGGCCGGAGTCTCGAGAAGGTCGGAAGAGTTGATCTGCGAGATAGCGCCCACAACCGATTCCTTTTTCTGCTGACCGTAGCCCACTACCACCACTTCCTCGAGTATCTCGGAAGATTCGGAGAGAACCACGTTGATGATCTTGCGGCCGTTGACGTTTTCAGTCACGGTCTCGTAGCCTACGTATGAATATGTGAGGACTGCCTTGGAGGCGTCTTTTACAGTGAGCACGTAGTTACCGTCGAAGTCGGTGATTGTACCGGTCTGGGAACCCTGCTCAATGACGTTGGCACCGATCAGAGGCTCGCCGGATTTGTCGGTGACGGTACCCGTTACCTGGAGCGACTGGGCTTGGATACCCAGCGCGAAGGCAAGGAACATCATGGCCGACAGCAGCTGGCGGAGGTGCGACGTCCACGCGCCGGGCTTTGTACTGCGTTTATTGTTCATGATTGGTATTGTAATGATTTAGGTTATACGATTAATTCTCAGGGGACATGCTGATAAGGGGGAAGTAACCCACCTTGTGGATTTCAAGCCAGGCAAGCTCCATAGTGAAGAAGATTCCGAGGTCGGGGTCGGGGATGATGCCGTTGTAGCGGTACTCGGGCATCTTGCGTCCGTCGGCAGTAGTCTGACGCGCTACCATAGTGAGATTTTCACCTAAACGGCTGAAGTAAACGCAGCATTTGGCATCTTTCATGTCGGCTACATAGGTAGTCCAGTCAAAGTTGGCTACAATTCCTGCTGCATCGTAGGAAGTGCCTCCCCATCCGTAAGCGTCGGAACGCAGAACAAAGTATTCGGAATATCCGTCCTCGCCGATCCACTTGCCGTTGGTACACACGAGGAGCCAGTTGTTCCAGTTGGCACCGGTGCCGGTGGTGTGGTTGGTGAAGATGACACCGAAGTTGTCAAAGTCGCCGTCCATCTTGTTGAGCGGGGTCCATGCGCTCCACCACCCTGTAGAGCAGTCCTGATTACCCACGGCAAGACCGTCGGGGTAAGCGGTGCCGATAAAGCATCCTTCCGGATTGAGGATCAGGTGGGCACGCTCGCAAAGAAGCCATGTGGTGATTGAGGTGGTGGTGATACCGGGAATAGTTACCTTATAGGTATATACTGTTCCGGTTGTGGTGGTGACAATCGCGGTGGAGGTAACTGTTTCGCCAAAACGCTCGATAGTCAGGTCAACATGGGCACCCTGCATATCCTGCTTGAATGTGTCGAAGTTGAAATCACAGTTAAGGGTTGCCTGTTCCCAGTTGGCACCCCAACCAAAGTTGTCGGCGCGGATTACGGCATATTCGAGATAACCTTCACATCCTCGCTCGCCGGTAGCGATTACCGCAAGCCAGTTGGTCCAGTTTTCAAGTCCGTCGGTGTAATTGTAGAACTCGTAGTGAATCTCACCGTCGCCTGTCAGAGAGAGGTATGGTGAAAATTCGGTCCAGAATGGGGTAGTGTTGTCTTCGAGGCCAACGAGAATCCATTTGGACAAATCGGGGCCTTCGTCGTCGCCGGCTGCATCGCCGGGAAGGCGCGGACGGGCGATTTCTTTTTCAGTGAGGAGGTTGCGGTATACCTTGAGGTCGTCGATGGCCCATGCCTCGGTGGCGTCGGGCGAGCCGACGGTGAGGTTGGGCACGGAGTTCATGAATGCCACGAGCTTGGAGCAGTCGAAGTTGTCGACGTTTTTGCTCACTTTCTTCTCGCCGTTCACATAGAGGTCGTAGCCGTCGTTGCGCACGGAGAGAGCCACATAGTTCCACTGGTTGTGGGGCATGAAGCCGGTTGCATATGCGGCGGGATCGTTCTCGCTCCACTCGCCGTCGGCACCGGAGTAGTCAATCCAGCCGTTGGCGCTGAAATTGAGGTGAGCTGATTCGTTTTCGTTGGTGAATGAGAAAAGCGGTGAAACGAGATCCTGCGGAGCCACTGTCTCTGTGCCGTCCTCAGCCACCTCCGTTGCGGGGGTCTGTTTCATCCAGAACGTAAGAGAGGCGCCCTGCTGGCAGGTAACCTGATTCAGAGGATTGTGAAGCACTACCCAACTCCCTTCGGGAAGCGTAAGCACGTTGCCCTTCCTCTCATCTTGAGCGAGAGCGGGAACAGCCTCTTCGGTCGCACCGTGGAGCTTATAGACCATGGGGTCGAGGCTCTCGTCCTCAAACTCGAAGGTAGCCACATTTTCCAGCTTGGGACTGACGGAAACCCCTGCCGGAGGATCCATCTGACCCCAGTCTGTCGTACAGCCCGAGGCGCCAAGCAGGACAGCCGTCGACATCAGAGCGGCGGGCATCCATTTTGTTTTCTTCATACTGTTTATGATATTAATTTAGGTTAAAAAATTGAGTTTCCTGATGACAAGTACTGTTTTTTCGACGGTTCGTCGAGTTTTTTTGACGTAATGACTGGTATTAGCACTCATACAATAACTTTGCAAAGTACGCTATAATGATATATGCAGGGGTGGATTTTTGGATTTTTAGGGTGGATTTTTGGATATATCGCTGCTTTTCAGGCGTCATTTAACATTGACGAAGGCGTCACACTGAAATGCTTGGTGAAGCAGCGCGTAAAGTACTTCGAGTCGTTGAAGCCCACCTCGTAGGCTATTTCCGAGATGTTCATAGAGCGGGTTGTGCGGTTTCTCAGCAGCAGATCGCGGGCCGTGTTGAGGCGGAAGGTGCGCAGCAGCTGACCCGCCGACTGACCTGTAAGATTCTGGAGCTTCTTGTTGAGCAGCGAGCGGCTTACTCCGAGCAGTTCGGCAAAGTCTCCTATCTCGAAGTATGAATTCCGGTAGTTTTCACGGACCACTTTCATTACCTGATCCATGAATTTCTTGTCGCGGGAATCCTCGTCGATATTCAGTTGCTCCACCTGCATTTTGCCCTGCGCGAAGCTTTCCTGCTGGCGCCGGCGGTTGGCTATGATGTTCTCGATGCGGGCCAGAAGCAGCTCTTCGTCGAATGGCTTGAGGATATATTCGTCAACTCCGGTGCGGTAGCCTTCAAGGCGCGATTCGCGCGAGGTTTTGGCTGTCAGCATCAGAAACGGAATATGGCTTATGTCGAAGCGTTCTTTCACCCTTCGCGAAAGTTCCATGCCGTCCATGACCGGCATCATCAGGTCGGAGATTATAAAGTCGATCTCACGGTTGGCGAGCACTTTCAGAGCCTCCTCTCCGTTTCGCGCCTCTGCCACGTTGTAGCGGCCCGAAAGGATGCTTCGGATAAAGGAGCGCATGTCGTCGTTGTCCTCCACCACGAGAATGGTGAGCCGTTCAGCGGCGGCTGAACTTGTTTCAGCCGCCTTGAACGCCGACCGTTGGTCGGCGTTCAAGGCGGGGATGTCCTCGCCGGGCGCCGCTTCGGGCGTCTCTCCTTCGGGAAGCGGCAGAATCACGCGGAACACGCAGCCGCAGTCGCGGTTGTTCTTCACCGAGATATTTCCGCCGTGTATTTCAACGAGATTACGGCAGAGATAGAGTCCGATGCCGCTTCCGGCCGTACCGGCTACGGGGTAGCGCAACGGCGACGTGCCCTGATAGAAGCGGTCGAAGATATGATCTATGTCCTCAGGGTTTATGCCTGCGCCGTTGTCGCTTACGCTCAGGTAGATGGAGTTCCTTTCCGAGGCGCATCCTGCCGGCAGGACGGTGGCATAGAGTGTGATGCGGCCGTTGTCGGGGGTAAATTTCAGTGCGTTGCCGAGCAGATTTATCAGAACCTTCTGCAGCGCCTCGCCGTCGAAACTCATAACAGGGCGCGGGAGGCGCGCTATAAGCTGCAGCTGGATGCCGCGGTCGTCGGCTATGGGCCGGAACGAACCCACGATCTCTTCGAGAATCTGCAGGAGGTTGCCGCGGCTGAGCATGATTTCCATTTTGCCCGATTCCACTTTGCGGAAGTCCATGAGCTGGTTCACCAGCGAAAGAAGATACCTGGAATTTCGCTCCACGAAATGGAGCTGCTCTATTACCTGGGGATTGTAGCTGAGTTTGAGCGCGCGGGCTATCGGGCCGAGTATCAGGGTGATGGGCGTACGGAACTCGTGGGTTATATTGGTAAAGAACGATATGCGGTCCATCGTGAGCTGCTGCACCTGGCGCTTCTGCTCCAGAATTTCGGCCGTGCGCTCCTCCACCGTTTCCTGCAGCAGACGCTGCTGGCGCATGATGCTCGACATGCGAAGCCTGTAAATCCACACTATGCCGAGGGCAAGGATTATTACGGTGAGCATTATGAACCACCACCTTTTATATATATGCGGAACAACTGTCACCGGAAGAACCGTTGCCTTGGAATAGTCGAAGGTCTGGCCGTTGCGCCGGTATACTACCTGCAGCTCGTAATTGCCCGACGAGAGATTGGTGAAGCGTACGGAGTGGATGCCCTCCGGCAGTTCGGTCCAGTCGTCGAAAAATCCTTTTAGCCGGTAGGAATACTGTCCCTGGGAGGAGGAACCGAAATCAAGCGACGAAAACACGAATTCAACCGAACGGCAGCTCTCGCCTATGGTGAGCCGTCCGTTGTGGAGTTCGGTATCGGCCTCGTTGTTTTCCACGAGAATATGGCTCAGCCCAACCGGGAAAAGTGCCTGGTTTACAGAGTCGCTGTTCGTCCCGTAGACCGTCAGTAGACCGTCGCCGCAGCCGAAGAGAAGATCGCCTGTCGGGCTGCAGGCTGCGGAATTCCAGTAGAAGAAGTCGCATTCCAGGCCGTCGGAGTCGTCAAACGATTCCACCGACAGATGTCCGTCTGTCAGTGTGCGGATTTTGGCCAGGCCTTTGTAGGTCGACACCCAGATATTGCCGCTGCGGCTCTCGGTTATGCCCATTATTATGTCGCTCGGAAGACCGGAACTCATGGAAAGACCCTCGAAAGTTTCCTTGCCGTCGTCGGCTTTGCGGAGGAAAAGTCCGTTGCCATTGGTGCCGATCCAGAGACGGTCGTGGCTGTCTATGAAGAGATATGTCACGCGCTCGTTTGCAACCGAGCCGGGATAATCGAGATGTCCGCGGATTATTCTGACGGCATCTTTGCCCGGATTCGCACCGTAGCGTTTGAGGTCGATGTCTATCAGACCCTCCGAGGAACCCAGCCACAGGTGGTTGTTGCGGTCTATGGCTGCGCCTATGGTTCCGACTACAGTCTCGTTTGAACCGGCGAAAGCTTCGGTGGTTTCGTCGGTCTGAGGATTATAGATGAAAAGCCCGCGGGCAGTGCCTATCCACATAAGTTTGTTCAAGTGATCCCATTTAAGGGCTCCGACGTAGCCTATCCCGAGAGAGCTGTTGCTTGTGGTGCGGATTTCCCGGAGGCGGCTCACTGAGGGTTTCACGGCGAGCACGTCCACTCCCCCGCCCCAGGTCCCCGCCCAGAGGTTGCCGGAACCGTCGGTGGCGAGAGCCGACACGGAATTGTGCCCCAGCACCCCCGTCTGTACCGAATAATGGTTTACATTCTCCGGATTGCCTCCGTTCAGACAGTGCAGGCCGCCTTCGCTGGCTCCGACCCAGACATTGTTGTCGCCGTCCACAAGTATCGCGTTGACAGGAGTGTTGAAACTCAGGCCGGGAGCATCTAAATTATTGGCATGCAGAGTGGTGAAGATGCGTTTGTCGATTATGCTGCTCAGTCCGCCACCCTCAGTGCCGATCCATACGCGGTCGTGGTCGGAAAACACTTTGTTGACGAAAATATTTTTCAGACCCTCCGCACGGCCTATGCGGTCAAAGTTGTCGTTCAGAGGATTATAGACGCTGATTCCCTGCAGCGTGCCGGCAATAATGCGTTTGTCGGGTGTCACGGCTACCGAGTTCACGTAGTTTTGCGAAAGCGAATGCGGATCCGACGGGTCATTGACATACGTCTGAAGCCTATTGTCGGTGGTGTCGAAACGCCAGAGTCCGAATTCAGTGGCTATCCACACGTCGTTGCCGTTTCGCACCATATTGCCTACCATTACGTCGGTAGGAAGAGAAAGACTGCCGTCTACAGGCGTTGCCTCGATTTTTCCCGTAGTGAAATCAGGAACGAGGCGGCAGATATTGCCGCTCACATTGCACCACGGAGAACCGTTGCCGTCGATGTCGCACACGGAGGCTATACCGCGGGGAAAATGGCGCAGTCCGAGGGTAGCCGCCTCTTTTATACCGCCTTTTTCATCAAATCCGAAACAATAGATTTGCTGTCCGGCGGTGGTCCATATTCTGCCGAGACTGTCAGACGAAACCGTAAGCGACGGGTGGCGCAGAAGTTCGGCGAAACTACCTTTCTCATCGTCGGCAACCTCAGCCGGACGCAGGGTGTGGATGCTTATTACGCTGATGCCGCCTTCTGTCGACACCCAGAGCCGTCCGAAACGGTCTTCGGCTATCTCATCGGCAAAAGTGCCGCGGAGATGATACATGGGGGAGTTGGTCGTGAAATTCACGAACTCATAGCCGTCATATCTCGCCAGACCGCCGCCTCCGTAACCGATCCACAGGAATCCGCGGCTGTCGCGGAAAATATCGTCGACGAAATTATGGTTCAGCCCGTCGGCCATAGTAAGCGTCTCTATTATATGGCTGTCCGAATAATTGCCGCCGTCGCCCCCCGATGGCGCGGCAAAAACGCCGCCTCCGAATACGGAGACAACCGAAAGCAGTATGAACAGAAGTTTACGGAGCAATTCACCGCTATGTTTTCCGGCGGATATTTTCACGATAATTATTGTTGACGGTTATAAGAGGTTGTTCAGGCAGGTATTTCCAATGGTTTATATTCCCGTGTCGCATGGTTTGCAACCGCGCAAAGTTACGTAATTTTCAATGATTCATATAAACAATAAATGTTAAATCAAGTTTTTAAGTATGTTTAAAATAAAATTGCTATCTTTGTAAAACCGAAAAATAGTTAACGCTCAATTAATCCACCCGAATTACCATTCTGTCCACCCCGCAGAAGAGCCATAATCAGTAATTTTACAAAAAATTTGCGCAGATACATTCTTTCCCTGCGCGCTTCGCTTCTTTAACCGATTTCTAACCCATCATGAAATTCATTAATTTAATTGCTGCATCATCCATAGCTCTTGCCGCCGTATCGTGCTCGGGTTCTCGCTTCGCACCCTCCGCGTCACCCAATCCATGGGCCGACGACTATTCTTCGGTATCATCCATGGACAACTACCGCAGCTGGGGAACCTATAATGTCCACGACCCTGCGATCACACTCGTGGGCGACACTTTTTACATGTATTCCACCGACGCAATCTTCCGCGAAAACCGCGACGAAGCGCGCCGCCACGGCGTGAAACTCGGTTTCGTGCAGATGAGAAAGAGCACCGACCTCGTAAACTGGGAATTTGCAGGCTGGGCTTTCAGCGAGATTCCCGCCGAAGCTAAAAAATGGGTCACCGACCTCAACAACGGCCACGGCGCAACCAACGTCTGGGCACCATATATGGTCGACAACGGAAACGGCACCTTCCATTTATATTATTGTGTATCGGCTTTCGGCCGTAAGACATCTTACATCGGTCTCGCCGAGGCTCCCTCCCCTCTGGGGCCGTGGAAACACAAAGGCGCGGTGGTCAAAACCGACAATTCTTCGGTCATGAACGCCATAGACCCCACCGTCATTACTGCCGGCGGTAAACGGTTCATGCACTACGGCTCATTTTTCGGCGGCCTTTTCTGCCTCGAAATCGATCCTGCTACCGGAATGCCGTGTATCGAAGGCGATCAGGGGCACCTCGTGGCCCGCAGAGCCAACTACCGCCGCGACAATCTCGAGGCTCCCGAGATAATCCACAATCCCGCTAACGGGAAATATTACCTCTTCGGCTCCTACGACCCGCTAATGACAACCTACAATGTCCGCGTAGGACGCTCGGACTCCCCCACCGGCCCCTTTGTGGACTTCAACGGCAAGCAGATGGCCGACACTACCGACAATTTCCCGATTCTCACTGCGCCTTACCGCTTCAACGGCCATCCCGGATGGATCGGTACCGCCCACTGCGGCGTGTTCGCCGACAAAAAAGGCAATTTCTATATGGCCCATCAGGGGCGTCTGGCCTCCGATGCCGGTATGATGGTTCTCAACCTGAGGCGTGTTTTCTTCACCCCCTCCGGATGGCCCGTCGTATCGCCCGAACGCTATGCCGCTACTCCCGACCGCCGCTTTTCTGCCCGTGACCTCGAAGGAGAATGGGAAATAATGCGCATCCACGAACCTACCGCCGACCGCCGCCTTGAAGCCGGACAGATTCTATGGGGCGAAGGAGCTCTTCTCGACGGCGAATGGAATCTTCCCTCAAATCTTACACTAACTGCCGGCGGCGACTGGAAATTCGACAGCAAAAAACAGCTCCTCTCCGTAAAAATCGGAAACGAGACCATAACAGACCTCATTGTCCATGCCGGACACGACTGGGAAAAACAGACCGACACCGTACTGTTCACAGGTCTCGACTCCGAAGGCCGCTCCGTCTGGGGCAAACGCATTAAGTAATAATTATCACCAACCCTATACAACCATGAATATCAGACTTTCTATGCTGACCTCGCTCGGCCTCGCAGCAGCTCTCTCCATGAGCGGCGCCGACAACGTGTTCAACGTGCAGGTCAACAAACCCGGTGCTCCCGTTCAGCCCACAATGTACGGACTCTTCTTCGAGGACATAAATTATGCCGCCGACGGCGGTCTCTACGCCGAAATGGTAAAAAACCGCTCATTCGAATTCCCGCAGAACTTTATGGGATGGAACACCTACGGCAACATCGCTCTTCAGAACGACGGGCCGTTCGAGCGCAACCCGCATTACGTGCGCCTCGCCTCCGCCGGCCACAACGACAAGCATTCCGGCCTTGAAAACGAAGGCTTCTTCGGTGTAACCTTCAAGAAGGACGCATCTTACCGTTTCAGCGTATGGGCCCGTTCGCCCAAGGGCGGCGATGCCAGAATCCGCGTCGAGCTGGTCGACCCGGCTTCGATGGGCGAGACCCATGTATGTGCGGCAAAAGACATCACCGTAGGCTCTTCCGAATGGAAACAGTATGAGATTACCCTCACCCCCGACCGCTCCGTCAAGAAGGGCAAACTCCGCATTTTCCTCGCAAAGCCCGACAATACTCCCGTTGACCTCGAGCATATTTCTCTCTTTCCCACCGACACCTGGAAAGGACATAAGAACGGCATGCGCCGCGACCTTGCCCAGGCTCTCTACGACCTTAAGCCCGGCGTGTTCCGCTTCCCCGGCGGCTGTATCGTGGAAGGCACCGACCTCCCCACGCGCTATCAGTGGAAAAACACCGTCGGCCCGGTCGAGAACCGTCCCGTCAACGAAAACCGCTGGCACTACACTTTCCCCCACCGCTTCTACCCCGATTACTATCAGTCCGGCGGTCTCGGATTCTATGAATATTTCCTGCTCTCTGAAGAAGTTGGAGCAGAACCCCTCCCCGTGCTCAGCGTAGGTCTCGCCTGCCAGTTCCAGAACCGTGACCCGAAAGCCCACGTGCCCGTCGACGAGCTTCAGCCTTACATTCAGGACGCCCTCGACCTCATCGAGTTCGCCAACGGCGACACCACCACTACCTGGGGTAAACTCCGCGCCGAAATGGGACATCCCGCTCCCTTCAACATGAAATTTATCGGCATCGGCAACGAGCAGTGGGGCCCCGAATACCCCGAACACCTCGCTCCTTTCGTTGCTGCAATCCGCAAGGCTTATCCCGACATCAAGATCGTAGGTTCGTCGGGCCCTGACTCCGAAGGCGAACAGTTCGATTATCTCTGGCCCGAAATGAAACGTCTCGGCGCCGACCTCGTCGACGAGCATTTCTACCGCAACGAAGACTGGTTCCTCAACCAGGGAAACCGCTACGACAACTACGACCGCAAAGGCCCGAAAGTATTTGCCGGTGAATACGCATGCCACGGCAAAGGCAAGAAATGGAATCATTTCAATGCCGCTCTTCTCGAATCGGCTTTCATGACCAACCTCGAGCGCAACGCCGACGTTGTCCACATGGCCACCTACGCTCCTCTGTTCGCTCACCTCGAAGGATGGCAGTGGCGTCCCGACATGATCTGGTTCGACAATTCCGACTCATTCCGCACCGCAAGCTACTACGTGCAGCAGCTCTATGCCGCCAACAAGGGCACCAACGTGCTCCCGCTCACAATGGCTGGCAAGCCCGTGGCAGGCAACGCTGACCAGAACGGTCTTTTCGCAAGCGCCGTAATCGACAAAAACACCGGCGACTACATCGTTAAGGTTGCAAACACCTCAGATTCAGCTCAGAATCTTACCATAAACTTCAACGGTCTCAAGAAAAAAGGCTCGAAGATTGTATCCGCAACCGTCACAACCCTATCCTCCGAGAACCCTGACGCCGACAACTCGCTCGAAAATCCCGGCCTGATTGTCCCCGTAACCGAGGATGTACCGCAGTCGCAGCTCAGCGACGTCAACAAAGGCACCCAGCAGTTCAACACCGTTCTCGCTCCCAAAACTTTCAACGTCTACAAATTCAAATACTAACCCTCTATACCAATGAACTTAAAGAACTTAACCCTCCTCGCCGCCCTCGCGGCGGCTCCTGCTGCCATGGCAGCCGAAAGCGTGACGGTGGAACTCTACCCTACCGACACCGCTCCGATAATCAATAAAGAAATCTACGGTCAGTTCGCCGAGCACCTCGGCTCATGCATCTACGGAGGCATCTGGGTAGGCGAGGACTCCCCTATCCCCAATACCAACGGCTACCGTAACGACGTGCTCGAGGCTTTCCGCTCGCTCCACATCCCCGTGCTCCGCTGGCCCGGAGGCTGCTTTGCCGACGAATATCACTGGGTTGACGGTATCGGCCCCCGCGAAAACCGTCCCCGTATGGTCAACAACAACTGGGGTGGAACCGTGGAAGACAACAGTTTCGGAACCCACGAGTTCTTCAATCTCTGCGAAATGCTCGGCATCGAGCCTTACCTGAGCGGAAACGTAGGCTCCGGCTCAGTTGAAGAGCTCGCAAAATGGGTTGAGTACATCACGGCCGAAGACGGCCCCCAGGCTAAAATCCGCAAGGAAAACGGTCGCGAGAAACCCTGGCACCTCAAATACCTCGGCGTAGGAAACGAAAGCTGGGGCTGCGGTGGCAATTTCACCGCCGACTTCTATGCCGACGTTTACCGCCGCTACCAGACCTACTGCCGCAACTACAACGGCAACAAACTCTATAAGATCGCATCAGGCGCCAGCGACTACGACTACAACTGGACAGAGACTATGATGCGCAAGGCCGGACATCACATGGACGGCATCTCGCTCCACTACTACACCTGCCCCGGATGGGTCGGCTCAAAAGGCTCCGCAACCGACTTCACCGAAGAAGACTACTACTGGACTCTCGGCAAATGCCTTGAAATCGGCGACGTGGTGAAAGAGCACATGCGCATTATGGACAAATACGACCCCAAGCGCCGTGTAGGTCTCCTCGTCGACGAATGGGGCACATGGTGGGATCAGGAACCCGGAAGCATCCCCGGTCACCTCTACCAGCAGAACACCATGCGCGACGCCATGGTGGCGGCTCTCTCGCTCAACACCTTCCACCCGCTCACCTCGCGTGTGAAGATGACCAACATCGCCCAGGTTGCCAACGTGCTTCAGGCAATGGTGCTCACTAAGGACGACCAGATGGTGCTCACACCCACCTACTACGTCTTCAAGATGTATGTTCCCCATCAGGACGCCCGTCTGATTCCAATTACCGTCAACTCACCCGAACGCCTCGTGCGCGACAACCGCAAGGTGCCCACAATCTCCGCCACCGCTTCGGAAAAAGACGGCAAAGTCACGATCTCTCTCGTAAATGTCGACCTCAAGAACCCCTGCGACGTTGAGATTCCCCTCGGCGCCATCAAGGCGACCAAAGTCAGCGGCGAAATCATCACCGCAAAAGACATGCGCGACTACAACGACTTCGGCAAGCCCGAGAAAATCAAGACCGTAGCTTTCGACAAGGCAAAAATAAAGAAAGGTAACCTCACCGTGACCCTCCCCGCAATGTCGATCGTAACCCTCTCCCTCAACTGATCCGCCACTTTCCCATTCATCACCGGGGCCGCGCGTAATTAATGTTTACGTCGCGGCCTCTCTTTTTTATCCCTCAACCAAATCCTGAAATTATTGTTGATATTTAATGAAATTTTGTAATTTTGTCATCTAATCCACACATCTTGCCGTCATGGACGAAAGATATTTTACCGACAATGAGAAAACGGGTGTAGTCGGGACAGTAAGACAACTGCTGCGCGACACTCGCGACGTGGCTCTCCCCGAAGATTTCCGCAAGCTGAAAAAAACAATCGCCGAAGCAGTGGAAAAGGGTCTCTACGGCCGCGACCGCCACGGCATCAACCCTCTGGTTCACAATCTCGAGACTTCTGCCGCACTCTGCGAAATGGTGTCGGCCGACCGAAACATGATCGTCGCCACACTGCTCTACAAACTCTGCATGCCCGACGGGCTGACGATTGAAAACATAACCGCCCTTTGGGGCGACGACATAGCCCGGCTTGTAAACGGGCTGCTCAAGGTGACGAGTCTCTACGGACACCAGTCGGGCGTAATAAAGACTGACAATTTCCGCAAACTTCTGATGACGTTTGCCGAAGACATCCGCGTGATAATCATCATGATTGTCGACCGCCTCGTGCTGATGCGCGCCATCAACCATCATCCCAATGAAAGCTTCGTCACCGACACGGCCTTCGAGTCGGCATATCTCTACGCCCCTCTCGCCCACCGTCTCGGTCTTTACAAGATAAAGAGCGAACTGGAGGATATGTCGCTCAAATACACCAATCGCGAGACCTACACCCGCATAGCGCGAGGCCTGAAGGAGACCAAACAGTCGCGCGACGCCTACATAGCCGACTTCATTGCCCCTCTTAAGAAAAAACTCGACGAAACCGGTCTGACCTATGAGATGAAAGGCCGGACGAAGTCGATCTATTCCATCTGGAACAAACTCCGCCGCCAGCACAACGAGCTGAAAGACATCTTCGACCTCTTCGCCATCCGCATAATCCTCGACGTGCCCGAAAAGCGCGAGAAAGCCGAGTGCTGGAACGTGTACTCGATTGTAACCGACATGTATCTTCCCAATCCGAGCCGTCTGAAGGACTGGCTGTCGATTCCGAAGAGCAACGGCTACGAGTCGCTCCACATAACGGTGTGCGGCCCGGAAAACAAATGGGTCGAGGTGCAGATCCGAACCAAACGCATGGATCTCATAGCCGAAAAAGGTCTCGCCGCCCACTGGAAATACAAGGGCATAAAGAGCGAAGGCGACCTTGACACGTGGATGAACAACATCCGCGACATCCTCGAGACCGCCGACGGCCCGATGGAGCTGATGAAGGACTTCAAGATGGATCTCTATGAGAAAGAGGTGTTCGTGTTCACTCCGAAGGGCGATCTCTACAAGCTCCCCAAAGGGGCCACAGTGCTCGATTTCGCATTCAACATCCACTCGAAACTCGGATGCACATGCGTGGGCGGCAAGGTCAACGGCCGCAACCGCAAGCTGAACTTCAAGCTTCAGAGCGGCGACACGGTTGAAATCATCACTTCGTCCTCGCAGATCCCGAAGCTCGACTGGCTCAACTTCGTTGTGACCACCAAGGCTCGCAATAAAATCCGCCAGACCATCAATGAGCTCAACAGCCGCGTGAGCGATCTGGGCAAGGAGCTGCTGCAGCGCCGCTTCAAGAACCGTAAGATCGACGTCGACGAGGGTACAATGATGCGCACCATCAAGAAGATGGGGTTCCGCACCGTCACAGACTTCTATACCGCCATCGGAAACGAGCAGCTCGACATCAACGACGTAATAGCCGAATACGACCTTATGGGCGAGGCGGCCGAGAAGAAGACCGAGGGGCGGAGCGCCGAGGAATTCTCGCTCCAGCGACCGGACGACGACCACAACTCAGACGACATCGTGATAATCGGCGAGAACATCAAGGGCATAAACTACCGCCTGTCGAAATGCTGCAACCCGATTTTCGGCGACAAGGTCTTCGGTTTCGTGTCGGCCGAAGGCGTTATCAAAATCCACCGCACCGACTGCCCCAATGCCGCCAATATCAAGTCGAAATATCCCTACAGGGTCATCCGTACCCGCTGGTCGGGCAAAACCGGCTCGGGATTCACCGCCACTCTCCGCGTGGTGGGCCACGACGATATCGGCATAGTGACAAACATATCGTCGATCATCAACAAGGAGAAAGACGTGACGCTGCGCAACATCTCAATAGAGTCGCACGACGGCATGTTCTCCGGTTTCCTCGTAGTGGGTATCCGCGACACCCGCCAGCTCGGCGATCTCATCAAGAAAATCAAAACAGTAAAAGGAGTAAAAGATGTACAGCGTTCTTAAATATGCAGCCGCGGCAGCCGTTGCCGCCCTCGCCGCCGCGTGCGGCAATTCCGGTTCAGAAGCAGCCGCCGGGCTTTACACCCAGGCCGAACAGGCCTACAGCGCCGGAAACTACCAGCAGGCAATCGACCTCATCGACTCGATAAAGTCGGCGTATCCCGAACAGACGGAAATCCGCAAGAAAGGACTTCATCTCTCGCGCAAAGCGATGGAAGGACTGCTGCTCAAGCAGCTCTCGACCGCCGATTCCACGATGGTGGTGCTTCAGGCACGGGGCGATTCGCTGAAAGAGTGCCTGACGTGGGTAAACAACCCCATAGAGGGCTACTACGTTGCAAAAGGAACCAACCCGGCCGCTGCAACAGAGACTACAGGAGTGCAGGCGCGCATGAGTCCCGAAGGAATGTTCTATCTCGTGTCGTGCCTGAAAGGCCGTACGGTCAACAGCACCTCCGTCAGCCTCAGCGCCGGAGGAGAGAGCGCAAGCACATCGGCGGTACCCTTCGACAGGGAGAGAAACGACCGCTCGATGGGCGCCGAGGTGATAACATTCATAA
>UROS01000042.1 GCA_900549445.1 uncultured Porphyromonadaceae bacterium
GCTTCATCCACCGCCCCGAATATTATCTGCGCTCCGGAACCGACGCCGCCGGCAACGACATACGCGGCCTCGCCGAGTTTATCGTGGCCAAGCACCGCAGCGGCCGCGTGGACGACGTGAAGATGCGTTTCCGCAACAAGTTCGCGCGCTTTGAAAACTGGGATGGCGACGGCGAGATCACCTCGTCGACCGTAGGCTCCCGTCTCAACGACGAGGAAGCCTCCGCCGCATCCTCCCCGTTCGTGCAGGCGGGCGACCCCCTCGCCGGCGGTTCGGCCGACATCTCGGCGTCAGGCGGCGCCGACGTCGCTCCGTTCTGACCCATGGCACGTTGCCGGGGCGGGAGTTCAAAAAATAAATGCGAATTTCATAGAACTTTTTTAAACCCGATGTTGTTAGATAGATAAAAATTAACAACTCCAACTATTGTTTTATGAAAAAAGCGTTATTAATGATTGCTCTCGTACTCGGATGTACGACCGCTTTCGCTCAGAAACTTGACAAGAACGAAGCCAAACAGTTAACGGCTTTCCTGTCACAGCCCGCTCAGGAGGGAACAAATGCATCAGCTCTCAAGGTGACCGACCCCAAAAACTTCGGCAGCATCGAAGGCCTTACTATTCAGAACGGTCATGTAACCGCTATAGAATGGAAAGACAAGAAACTCGCCGGAACTCTCGACCTCTCCGGTTTCACCGCTCTTACTAAAGTCGACGTATCGCGCAATAAACTTGCCGCTCTTTCCACGTCAGGCTGTCCCGCGCTCGTTGAACTCAACGCCGGCCGCAACGCCCTGAAAGAAGTGGATTTCGCCAACTGTCCGCAGCTCCAGAAGGTGTCGGTCTACAAGAACCGTCTTACCGAAATGACTCTTGAGAACACCCCGCTGCTCGAAAACCTCAACGTGTCGAACAACCTCTTCGTGGAGCTCAACGTTTCCAATTCGACCCAGCTCAAGACTCTCAACTGCCAGGGCTGCCATCTCGAAACTCTCATGGTTTCCGGCTGTACCGGACTGAAGAACCTCTACTGCGGCTACAATAAGCTCACCTCGCTCAACCTCTTTGGCGTTGAGAACCTTCAGAACCTCAACATCGACGACAACGAGATTACCCAGTTCCTCGTTTCCGGTCTGCCCTCGCTCGCCACTCTCATCTGCTCCGACAACAACATGGTGTCGCTCGGCGTACGCAACTGCAACAACCTGCTCGACCTTGTCTGCTCCTACAACGACCTTACCACTCTCACTGTCGACGGTTGCACCAACCTCCAGTATGTTGACTGCTCGTACAACGACCTCACCCAGCTCATCCTCTCCAACCAGACCTTCCTCCAGCGTCTGATCTGCAACAACAACCAGCTCACCATGCTCGATGTATCATTCGACTCGGCTCTTACCTACATCAACTGCCGCTACAACATGATCACCGACTTCCGCACCATCGCTTGCCCCGAACTGAGAATGGTTGCTTGCCAGTGGAACTACTGATAGCCTGACGGGCCATTGAGAAATATGACCTGCAACTGACATAACGCCGGGCATCCGGGATATCAAATCCCCGGATGCCCGGCCTTTTTTATCTGTCCGTAAAAAATCACTCCCCCGCGTGAAAAAAGCGACATTATCGCAATGGTCTTCGTAAAATGCTGTATTATCTTTGCAGAAAAAACCTCTTAAACTATGAAATCCACGAAAAAAGAATCGCTTTGCCGCGTATCAGACCGCGCTTACCGCATTATCATCTCCGACGTTATCGACTCAATGACCGCATGCAAAATCGACCCCTTCACCTTCAAGCAGGTGGTCACCGCCGTGCGCCACTATCTCAAGCCCGAGGGTAAACCGACCGGACTTGGCAGAAAAGCGAAAGTGATATTCGACCGTCTGCTTCCCGACCTGGATCGTGCCATCCGCCGCTCTGCCACCGCCCGCGCCGCAGCAGCGCGCCGTAAGGAAACCGCTGAGAAAATCGCCGGAGCGGAAACTGAGGCGGAAACCGAAACGGAGAACCGCATCGGTTCCGGAGATCAAAAGCAAGCCGGCAGCGGTGAGCCCGTGCAGGAAATATCAGGTCAGCATAAAAATGAGGCTATTGAAAAAACTCGCCGCGAAAAGCGCCGGCGCCCTGAGGTGTCGTTTCGGACGACAATACGTCAACCGCAGCCGTCACGGCAAGCGTATTCGGCAACTGACTGAAATATAGTCCTTAAAATCGGTATTTACGCCCAATTACGGACTTTTTTCCGTAATTATGACGGATATATGAAAAATTTTTGCCAAATTTGCACTCCGAAAGCGGCGCTGCATTTTTTGCGGCACCTCTTTTGCAGTCATTATATATCAGCAAATTCATTCTGAAATCCGGTATGGAGCTATCAGCCAATCAACTCGCAGCCCTCGTTCACGGCACCGTGGAGGGCGACGGCGATGTAAAAGTAAGTACTTTTGCTAAAATCGAGGAGGGGCATCCCGGCGCCCTCTCATTTTTGGCTAACCCCAAATATACTCATTTTATTTACGATACCCGCTCGTCGGTTGTGCTTGTCCGTCGCGATTTCGTTGCGGAGCACCCTGTTTCCGCAACTCTCGTCCGCGTCGACGATCCATACGCTACCGTGGCTGAGCTGCTTACGATGGTGGAGCAGATGAACAAGACTGAAAAATGCGGTGTCGAGCAGCCCAGCTTCATCGCCCCCGGAGTGGAGATTGCCCCTGATGTCTATGTAGGAGCCTTCGCCTATATCGCCCCCGGATGCAAGATCGGCCGCGGCTGTAAAATCTATCCTCAGGTCTATATCGGCGATGGCTGCACCGTGGGCGACGGAACTATTCTTTATCCCGGAGTGAAAATTTATAAGGAATGCGTTGTAGGCAGACGCTGCATAATCCATTCCGGCGCTGTCATCGGCAGCGACGGCTTCGGATTCGCTCCCAAAGACGGAAAGTACGAGAAAATTCCGCAGACAGGCAACGTGGTTATCGCCGACGATGTTGAAATCGGTGCGAACACTACCGTCGACCGCGCGGTAATGGGCTCTACCACAATTGCCGAAGGCGTCAAGCTCGACAATCTCATTCAGGTTGCCCACAACTGCTCGATAGGCGCAAACACTGTAATGGCCGCCCAGTCGGGTCTTGCCGGCTCCGGCAAGGTCGGCGCGAACTGCATGATTGGCGGGCAGGTCGGAATCGTAGGCCATCTCGCCGTGGCCGATGGCACTCAGATCGGCGCGCAGAGCGGTGTCAACAAAGCCACAAAACCCGGCTCGCGAATAATGGGCTCTCCCGCTGTCGACGCCATCGACTACGCGCGCAATCTCGTCAACCTCAAGCGCCTCGGCTCGCTCTTCGACCGCGTGGACGCTCTCGAAAAACAATCGGGAATCAAAAATTAAAAAGAATCAACCTCTAAGTATCTACTTAACCAATCATATGAATCAGGTAACTCTCGCTTCTCCGTTCTCCGTAGCCGGGAAAGGTCTTCATACCGGACTCGATATCAAGGCCCGCTTTACTCCGGCACCCGAGAACCATGGCTATAAATTCAAACGTGTCGACCTCGAAGGTCAGCCCGTTATCGACGCTCTTGCCGAAAATGTCGTTGCCACAAACCGCGGCACAGTCCTTGCAAAAGGCGATGTCAGAGTGTCGACAGTCGAACACGCACTCGCTGCTCTCTATGCCGCCGGCATCGACAACTGTCTTATCGAGGTCAACGCTCCCGAACTCCCCATTCTCGACGGCAGCGCACGCATCTATTGCGAAAAAATCGCCGAGGCCGGGCTCGAGGAGCAGAAAGCCGACAAGGATTTCTACTATGTGAAATCCAGAATCGAAGTCCGCGACGATTCAACGGGTTCTTCTATTATCGTGCTGCCCGACGATGATTTCTCTGTAGATGTGAAAGTCGATTTCCCCTCCTCCGTCCTCAACAATCAGTTCGCTACCCTCGAACGTCTCGAGGATTTCCCCGAACAGATAGCCTCGAGCCGTACTTTTGTGTTTGTCCGTGAAATCGAACCGCTCGTGAAGAACAACCTTATTAAGGGCGGCGATCTCGACAACGCTATCGTAATCTACGACTCTCCCATGGAGCAGACCGAACTCGACCGTCTGGCCGACCTCATGAAGGTTCCCCACAAGCACGTGAGCGAATTCGGTTACATCAACAATATCCCTCTCACCTGCGACAATGAGCCTGCCCGCCACAAGCTCCTCGACGTGCTCGGCGACCTTTCGCTCATCGGCCGCCCCCTCAAGGGACGCATAATCGCCACACGCCCCGGCCATTCCATCAACACCGCTTTCGCAAAGAAAATCCGCCGCGAAATAAAGCATCAGGATGTTCAGGCTCCTGTCTACAACCCCAACAAGGAGCCTCTGATGGACAACAACCGCATCCGCGAGATGCTTCCGCACCGCTACCCCTTCCTCCTCGTCGACAAAATCATTGAGAAAGGCACGAACTACATTGTCGGTGTAAAGAACGTAACCGTCAACGAGCCTTTCTTCCAGGGCCACTTCCCTCAGGAGCCCGTAATGCCCGGCGTGCTTCAGGTCGAGGCTATGGCTCAGACCGGCGGTCTGCTCGTATTGAGCGGTCTCGACGAACCGGAGCGCTATTCGACCTATTTTATGAAGATCGACAACGTGAAGTTCCGCCACAAAGTAGTGCCGGGCGACACTCTTGTTTTCCACGTTTCGTTCATGACCGAACTCCGCCGCGGATGCGCCATGATGAAAGGCTATGCCTTCGTAGGTGAGCAGATTGCCACCGAATGTGAATTCATGGCCCAGATTATTAAAAACAAATAACCCACAGCATAATGAAACAACCGTTAGCCTACGTACACCCCGCCGCGAAAATCGCTCCCAGCGTGGTTATTGACCCTTTCGTAACTATCGACCAGAACGTTGAGATCGGCGAAGGTACCCGAATCGGCTCTAATGTGACTATAATGGAAGGCGCCCGTATCGGCAAAAACTGCACGATTTTCCCCGGCGCTGTAATATCCGCCATTCCTCAGGATCTCAAGTTCCGCGGTGAGGAAACTCTCGCTATTATCGGCGACAACACTACCATCCGCGAATGCGTCACCGTCAACCGCGGCACTGCCGCCAAAGGCAAGACCGTTGTCGGCAACAACTGTCTGATCATGGCTTACTGCCACGTGGCCCACGACTGCGTGGTCGGCGACAATGTCATAATGTCAAACGCCACTCAGCTTGCCGGCGAGGTGGTTGTCGACAATTTCGCCGTTATCGGCGGCGGAACTCTCGTTCACCAGTTCTGTCACATCGGGCCGCACGTGATGATTCAGGGCGGCGCCCTCGTCAACAAGGACATCCCGCCCTACGTTAAGGCAGCCCGCGAGCCTATCGCCTATGCAGGAGTTAACTCCATTGGTCTGCGCCGCCGCGGCTTCTCCAACGAGGATATACGCGACATCCAGGAAATCTACCGCTACCTCTATCTCTCGGGACTTAACGTCAGCGACGCTATCGAACGCATCGAGGCTGAACTCCCCGCCACCAAGGAGCGCGACGAAATCATACTCTTCATCCGCAACGCAAAGCGCGGAATCATACGCGGCTACGTATAATCCCACGCTTCCCGATACATTTTACGGAAATCCCGGCCGAGTTATTTCTCCGCCGGGATTTCTGCGCTATCGTCGTCGTTAAACAGCTTGTTCTCCCGGTCGAGGTTATAGTATGCCGCGAGTGTGGCTATGAAGCGCGAAATCTGCTTCACGGCGTTCTCGGTCTCCGGCGTGATTTCCTTGCTCTGCAACCGGAGCATCAGCATCCCGTAAAGGGCGTTGAAACAAGTCTCTATTTCCGGCGCCGGGTTCTCGCCGGCTTTCGCGCGCAGTTCCACAATGAAAGGGAGAGTCTTGTAGAACTCCGCCGTATATTTTGCGTAGCGCGGATCTTTCAGCAGCGCGAGGTGAAGGTCGGTCAGCTGGATTATCACGTTCTTGTTAAGCTGCAGGTGTCCGCTCTTCTCTACGTTTTCGCGGCGCATCATGTCGATGAGCGATTCGTACCATTCTGTCATCTCCTTGTGCTGCGCCGGCGTGAGAGTATAGCGGTCAATTACGTTTTTCTCTATCTTCTCAATGTCGAGATCGTTGGCGCGGATTATATCCTCGATCTGCCACATGTAGATGAGATATTCTGCAATGTTCTCCTTGTGGAGTCTGGATGCTGTTATCATATCGGAATCAGTTTTTTTACAAAGATAACACTTAAGCAGGTAAAATTGCCCGAATTCTGACTAAATTTGCACTATGGAATCAACCGACAAACTTTCCTGCAATATTCTTGCCGATCTCCTTTCGGCTCATGGCGTGAAGCACGTGGTGCTCTCTCCCGGCTCCCGCAATGCTCCTCTTATAGTGGCTCTCTCAAGGCGCGCTGAACTTTCTTGCCATGTTGTGGTCGACGAGCGTTCGGCCGCTTTTATTGCCCTCGGCATGGCTCTCCAGTCCGGCTTTCCGGTTGCCTTGGTCTGTACCAGCGGAACCGCTCTCCTCAACTATGCTCCCGCTGTGGCTGAGGCTTTCTACCGCGGAGTCCCCCTTATAGTGGTAAGCGCCGACCGCCCCGAGGAGTGGATTGACCAGGACGACTCGCAGACTCTGTGGCAGCCGGGCGCTCTCGCCAACTTCGTGAAGCGTACCTGCGACATTCCGGCGCGCCTCGATCACCCCGATGCCGCCTGGAGCGCCGACCGGCTTATTAACGACGCTATGATCGAGGCTCTGAGCGGACGCCGCGGGCCTGTACATATAAACATCCGCCTCGACGCCCCGCTTTCCCGGATGGCAGAGTGCCGTCCCGGTTCTTCACGGGTAATACGCATGGTCAGTCCCGAGGTGGAGATGCCGGTGCGCGAGGCCCGCGAACTTGGCGCCCGCCTCGCTTCCCCGCGCAGGATAATGGTGATAGCCGGTTTCCATGAACCCGACGAGCGACTTAACCGCGCCCTCGCGAAAATGGCGGCGCTCCCCAACGTGGTTGTCCTCACTGAAACGATTGCAAATCTCCATTCGCCGCTTTTCATAGGACGAATCGACACCACCCTGTCTGCTCTCACTTCCGCAGAGAAGCAGGCTCTCGCTCCCGAGGTGGTGATTACCGTGGGAGGTGCCCTCGTGTCGCGCCACGTTAAAGAATATATCCGCTCCCTCACCGGAGTGGAGCACTGGGCAGTCGGCCGCAGCCATACAACCGTCGACTGTTTCCGGCATCTGTCGCTGCGTATCGGGATGCAGCCCGCGCTTTTTATGCGTCAGCTTGCATCCGCCATGCAGCCGTTCCGCGCAGAGTCGGACTATGCCTCTTCCTGGCGCGCGCTCCGCGACCGTGCGGCGGAATCCCACGACCGATATGTGGCAGCTTCCCCATGGAGCGACCTCGTAGCCATGTCGCGGATTTTCCGCTCCATCCCCCGCGGCTGCAACCTTCATCTCTCTAACGGTACCCCCGTGCGCTATGCGCAGCTGATGGATTGCTCTGCAATTCATCGCAGCGACTGCAACCGCGGCGTGAGCGGAATCGACGGATGCACTTCAACAGCCCTCGGCGCCTCGGTTCTCTACAGAGGCGTCACTCTTCTCATTACCGGCGACATGAGCTGCCAGTACGATCTTGCCGCTTTTTCGAGCGAACTGATGTCGGCCCGGTTTAAGGTTATTGTGATGTGCAACGGGGGAGGAGGAATATTCCGGTTTATCGGATCCACCTCCTCGCTTCCCGAACTCAACCGCTTTTTCGCCGGCCCTGTCCGTCTGCCGTTGCGCGATATTGCTTCCGGCTACGGCCTCGCTTACTTCGAGGCTGCCGGCGAAGCGGAACTCGGCCCGGTGCTCCACGCATTCTTCGCCGAAACGGAGCGCCCGGCGTTGCTCGCCGTCACCACTCCTCCCGAAACGAGCGCCAGGGTACTGCGCGCTTATTTCAGCCGTCGGTGACGATGTCGGCAACGTCGTGAGAATCAGCCCGAATGTATGGATTAGTTCCTCCGTGGGCTGAATTATTGCTATTTTTAACCATTCCGGGACGAAAGTTAATGAAAATGTTGTTAACTTTGCATCTTGAAATCTACATAAGTAAGTTTATGACACGCAAAACCATCATATATATGCTTCTCCCCCTGGCGCTCGCTTTCATTGTGGCGGGTTGCAACAAGGAAAGCGAGAGCTATTATGAATCAGACTACAGCAACGCTTCGGTTTCGTCGTTCAGGCTGAAAGCGAATTCGAAAATCCTCAATAACCTTGATTCTGTATTCTTTTCTATCGATCTCAACCGGCGCCTCATCTTCAACGCCGATTCCCTCCCAGTCGGCACCAAGATCGACCGCCTTCAGGTAAATATCGGCACTCCCACCGTTTCGGGCTGCGAAATAACTTTCCGTCCTGCCGGGGCAGACAAGGACTCCACCGTAAACTATCTTTCCAATCCCAACGATTCGATAGATTTTTCCAACGGCCCCGTGAAGCTCGTGATAACTTCGGTCGACGGACTCGTGAAACAGGAATACAGCGTGAAGGTCAACGTCCACCTTACCGAACCCGACTCACTTACCTGGAACAACGTGGCCTGGCGGACCCTCCCGAGCATTTTCGATGAAGTCGATGCCCAGAAAACCATTGACTACGACGGCACAGCCCTATGTCTCACCACCTATGCCTCATCCGCTTCGGTGGCAGTGATGGAAGGTTCGCCCGACCGTTGGCTCACGCAGCCCGCCTCGCTGCCCGCCGGCGCCGAGGTTGAAAGCCTCCAGGCTGTAGGAACCACCCTGTATATCATTGATAATGCCGGCAAGCTCTACAGCTCGGCAAACCGCGGTACATCGTGGACTGCCACCGGAGCCGTGATGCACCACCTTTACGGCCCTTACGGCGACAGCGTGCTGCTCGGCGCCCGCAAGGATGCCGACGGCTGGAAGCAGGTGACCTGGCCTGCCTCGGCAGAGAAAGCCATACCCGAAGGTCTCCCCGTGGCCGGAACGAGCCAGCTGCTCAACTACACCACCGAATGGAGTTCCACTCCCATGGCCATGATGGTGGGCGGAACCGATGCAGAAGGCAGGATGTCGGGCGACACCTGGGCTTACGACAACGGCGTATGGGCTCCCGTATCGCAGACTTCCATAACTCCCGCTTCGGGTGTTGCGCTTGTGCCTTACTTCGCCTACCGCACTAATGAAAGAAACTGGAAAGTGACTCGCCGCACCGTTCTCCTCGCAATGGGAGGTAAAGGTGTAAACGGATTTACCCGACGTGACCTCTTCATTTCCTACGACCGCGGCCTCAACTGGAAACTCTCCGACACCCTCATGGTGCTTCCGCAATACATTCCCGGTTTTGCCGATGCTCAGGCGCTCGTGTTTCCCACGACCCTCAGTTCCCGTGCCGGTTCGGAATGGACGGAATGTCCTGCTCCCCGCTTCCCGGCCTGGTACAGGATTGACGATACCCCGCTTTTCGCAACCGATTCCAGGGTGTCGAAACCCGTCACCGAGTGGGAATGCCCATACATTTATCTCTTCGGCGGTGTCGGTTCTACCGGAGTTACCCGCAATACCGTATGGCGCGGCGTTCTTAACCGTCTTACCTTCCGCCCGGTCTATTAACCACGGCGGAAATACAATTTTGACCCTTTCGGAAGCGTTTCTTTTAATATGCACTCTTTTCATGCTATGAAGAAATTACTTCTCGGAATCATAACGCTGACCGTGGCTCTCTCTCTTCCCGCCGCGGCTTCGGCTCAGGCGCAGGCTCAGGAAGAGACCTACAGGTTCGATGCCGGAATCGGCATCGGAATGGCAGGATATCTCGGCGATTTCAACGAGAGCAACCTCTTCAAGCGCCCCGGCGCGGCAGTGAGCGGCTCATTCCGCTATCTGCCCAACACACGGTGGGCCATCCGCGGACTTCTGTCGGCGGCTCAGCTCAGCGGCGACAGCCGCGACTGGGAAAACGTGCTGCCCGGAGGGGCGGCATACGATTTTAAAACCTGGGTGTATGACTTCGGCGCCCGCGCCGAGTTCAATTTCTTCAACTACGGGATAGGGGAGAGCTACAAACAGCTCCGGCGTCTGACTCCCTATACGGCGCTCGGCCTCGGAGTGACCTACGGCTCGCCCGACGGCGGCAGTTTCGTTGCCCTGAACCTTCCGATTGCCGTGGGACTGAAGTTCAAACTCCGCGAGAGGGTGAATCTCGGCCTTGAGTTCACCATGACCAAGGTGCTCACCGACCGCATTGACGGTGTGGAGGATCCCTACGGAATAAAGAGCAGCTTCCTGAAGAATACGGACTGGTACGGCACGCTGACCCTGTCGGTCTCCTACGAATTCGGCAAGCGTTGCGTGGTCTGCAACAGGATTGATTAACTGATTATTGAAACATACTTGTCAAAAACAAAAATATGTCGTTGAAAGAGCAGATTGATTACTCGCGTCTCCCGCGCCACGTCGCCGTCATCATGGACGGCAACGGCCGCTGGGCCACTGCGCGCGGTCTCGACCGCAGCGAAGGGCACGCCGAAGGAGTCAACACAGTGCGCCGCATTACCGAAATTGCTTCCGAGCTCGGCATAGGCGTACTGACGCTCTACACTTTCTCCACCGAAAACTGGAACCGGCCGCAGAAGGAGGTTGACGCGCTCATGCACCTTATTGTGATAGCGATCGAACGCGAAACACCCGATCTTATCAAAAACAACGTGCGTCTTACCATGATTGGCGATTTCAGCCGCATACCTGCCGAGGCTTACGACCGCCTGCAGAAATGTATGGCCGATACCGCTCATTGCACCGGGCTTCTGCTCAACCTCGCACTCAGCTACTCCTCGCGCTGGGAGCTAACCCGCGCCTGCCGGCTGATTGCCGAAGAGGTTGCCGAGGGAAAAACCGATCCCGCCTCGATTACCGACGAAACTGTTGCGGAACACCTTTCAACTGCCGGTATGCCGGATCCCGACCTGCTTATCCGCACCGGAGGTGAGATGAGAATTTCTAACTTCTTATTGTGGCAGATAGCCTACAGTGAGATCTTTATAACCGACACTTACTGGCCCGATTTCTCGAAAGAAGATTTCATCAGGGCTATCCTTCAGTATCAGAACCGTGAGCGGCGTTTCGGACTTACATCCGCTCAGATTAAATAAATATCGCTTTCTACGTTTCATTATGCGTCATAACATTCTTTTCATTCTGCTAACGCTTTTTCTGACAGTCGGACAAGCTCCGTCCCTCCGGGCCCAGTCGGCGGCACCGACCGACACCGTCTATAATCCGGCCATACTTTTCTCCGGTCTGCCGAAAACCTACGAGATAGCCGACATAACGGTAAAGGGTGCTGACAACTACGAAGACTATATAATCATAGGATACTCCGGGCTCAAAAAAGGTGATCTCATCGAGATTCCCGGCAGCGACATCAGCGACGCCTCCAAACGCTTATGGCGTCAGGGCCTCTTCTCGAAAGTGGCTATTGCCGTAGACAAGGTGGCCGGCGACAAGGCGTGGCTTTCGATCAATCTGCGGCAGCAGCCCCGTATTTCCGAAATCAACTATATCGGAGTGAAGAAGGGCGAGAAGAGCGACCTCGAAAATGCCCTCCAGCTCATGAAGGGCAACCAGATTACTCAGAACATAGTGAACCGTGCCGAAGAAATTATCAGAAAATATTACTCCAACAAAGGTTTCGGCAACGCAGTGGTGAAAATCGACGTGGTCGACGACCTTTCGCATCCCAATGAGGCGATAGTCAATATCAACGTAAAGAAAAACGACAAGGTAAAGGTTCATAAAATCTATATTACCGGCAACGAGGTGATGAGCGACAATGCCATCCAGCGCACGATGAAGAAGACCAACGAGAAAGGCAAGCTCACAAACCTCTTCCGCCAGAAAAAATTCGTGGAAAGCGACTATCACGACGACCTCAACCGCATTATCGAGAAATATAACGAAAAGGGTTACCGCGACGCCAAAATCCTGGCCGATTCAGTGGTGCCTTACGACGATAAGACCGTAGACGTTTACATCGACCTCAGCGAAGGCAAGAAATATTATATCAACGACGTAAACTGGGTAGGCAACACCATCTATTCCACCGACTGGCTCAACCAGATACTCGGCATAAACAAGGGAGATGTCTACAACCAGAAACTTCTCAACAAGCGCACTCAGGAGGACGATGACGCCGTAGCGAACCTCTACATGAACAACGGTTATCTGTTCTTCCAGCTCGTGCCTATCGAGCGTAACGTACGCGGCGACTCCATTGACCTCGAAATGAGGATAATAGAAGGCCCGCAAGCGAGGATCAACAACGTGATAATCACCGGTAACGACCGCCTTTACGAGAAGGTGATCCGCCGTGAGCTGCGAGTGAAACCCGGCGAGCTTTTCAGCAAGAACGACCTTATGCGTTCGCTGCGTGAAATCGCGCAGACCGGCCACTTCAATCCGGAGAACATGGTGCCTGACGTAGTACCCAACGAAGAGGACGGTACGGTCGACATAACGCTGCCTCTCGAATCGAAGTCAAACGACCAGTTCGAGTTCTCACTCGGATGGGGTCAGACCGGCGTTAGCGGAAAAGTTGCCATCAAATTCTCCAACTTCTCCATCAAGAATCTTTTCTACCCCAACACCTACAAGGGTATCATACCGCAGGGCGAAGGCCAGCAGCTGACTATTTCCGCACAGACCAACGCCCGCTACTATCAGGCATACAGCATCTCGTTCCTCGATCCGTGGTTCGGCGGCAAGCGGCCCAACTCGCTTTCGGTTTCGGCCTACTACAGCCGCCAGACCGGCGTGAACTCCTCGTTCTACAACAGCCGCTACATGTACAACCCCTATATGTACTCGTCGGGCGGTTACGGCTACGGTTACAACTACAACGATTACTACCAGAACTCCATAGAGAACGCCTACGACCCCAACAAACTCCTGCAGATGCTCGGAATTTCTGTCGGATTCGGCAAGCGTCTGTCGTGGCCCGACGACTGGTTCACTTTCCAGGCAACCCTCGGCTACAACTGGTATAACCTCAAGAACTGGGAGTACCTCTATTACATGCAGAACGGTACGTCGAACGCCCTGGTGCTCGGCCTAAATCTGAGCCGAAATTCAATCGACAACCCGCTCTACACCCGAAGCGGCTCCAACTTCTCGCTCGACCTGCAGCTGACGCCGCCCGCGTCGCTCTTCGGCAGGAAAGACTGGAAAAAACTCTCCGAGGAGAATACCACCGAGTCGAAAAAGCAGATGTACCGCTGGGTGGAATACTGGAAACTGCGCTTCAAATCGCGCACCTACACTCCGCTCACGAATCCTGACGGACAGTATACGCTCGTGCTCATGACCCGCGCCGACATCGGCCTTCTGGGCAGCTACAACAAGTATCTGAAATCGCCGTTCGAGACATTCTACGTGGGTGGCGACGGCATGTCGGGATCCTACACCTATGCTCAGGAGACAATAGCCCTCCGCGGTTACGACAACGGTCAGCTAACCCCCTTCCGCTCCGAAGGCTACGCCTACACCCGCTTCGGTGTTGAGCTCCACTTCCCGTTCCTGCTCCAACCGACCACCACAATCTATGGCCTGACCTTCCTGGAGGGCGGCAATGCCTGGACCTCGGTAAACAAATTCTCTCCCTTCGAACTCAAGCGCAGCGCCGGCGCCGGTGTCCGCATCTTCCTCCCGATGGTAGGTATGATGGGTATCGACTGGGCCTACGGTTTCGATACGGTCTACGGCCAGAAAGGCGGGAGCCATTTCCACTTCATTCTCGGCCAGGAATTCTGATCCGGACAAACCAAAACAGCATAGAAACCGGCGCGCAAACAGTGTGCGCCGGTTTTTTAAACCTTTTTCAGCCTAAAGCGTCTATATATTATAACAATAATTTTAACAGCAAAATAACCGATGAATACGATGAAAAAATTCGCTCTCCTTATCGCTATGATAGTTGCGACAGCAATCGGCGCGTCAGCCCAGAAATTCGCCCTCGTCGATATGGAATATGTGCTCGGCAATATTCCCGCCTATGAAATGGCCAACGAACAGCTCAATCAGATTTCCCAGCGCTGGCAGAAAGAAGTGGAGGCCGTGGCTAAGGAGGCCGAGACACTCTATAAGAATTACCAGAGCGACATGGTGTTTCTGACCGACGACCAGAAGAAGAAAAAAGAGGAAGAAATCGTGGCCAAGGAGCGTCAGGCAGCCGAACTCCGTCAGAAATATTTCGGCCCGGAAGGCGAACTCTACAAAAAGCGTCAGAGCCTTATGAAACCGATTCAGGACGATGTATACAACGCCATTAAAAAACTTTCGGAAGAGCGCGGCTATCAGTGTATTTTCGACCGCGCATCGAGCGTCGACATTATTTTCGCCTCTCCGCGCATCGACGTTTCCAACGAAGTGCTCGAAAAGTTAGGTTATTCCAAATAAAAATCTTATCTTTGCAACCGCCGCAACGCTCCCGTTAAGTTAAATTAAAAAACCGGCGGAACCGTGTGGCGAAAGCAGAAACAGGAATATTAAAAACAATAAGAATACCATTTATAAAAATGATCAAGAAACTTTTGCTCGCAATCATGATTGCGCTCCCCATGAGCGTTTTCGCTCAGAAATTCGGCATTATCAACACTCAGCAGGTAATGGAGACCATGCCCGAAATCAAGACCGTACAGGAACAGATGGAGGCTTCTTCCAAGAAATATCAGACTGAGTTCGACAATCTTCAGGCTGAATTCAAGAAGAAATACGAGGAATTCCAGGCTCTCGAGGAGAGCACTCCCCAGGCCATCAGAGACCGCCGCATGCAGGAAATGCAGGAACTCGACCAGAAAATCCAGCAGTTCCGCGAAACCGCACTTCAGGATCAGCAGCGTCAGCAGCAGCAGCTCATGGCTCCCATTCAGGAAAAGGTTATGAAAGCCATCCAGAGCGTGGGCGACGAGGGCGGCTACACCTTCATCTTCGAGAACATGATGCCCGTTTACACCGGCAAGGACGTGACCGACATCACACCTGCCGTAAAAACCCGCCTCGGCATAAAATAAAAATCCTATACAAGGAATAAAGAACAGCGCGATTCCGCAGGGAATCGCGCTGTTCTTTATTCCTTGTACCTCTTATTTGGGGTCGAAAGAAATAAAACGGATCAGCAGCAAAACCCGGTTGAATTGTTAAAAATTCGCGCGCCTTGGCTAACGCCGGTTTCGAGGCTTCGCGCCCTCCGGG
>UROS01000043.1 GCA_900549445.1 uncultured Porphyromonadaceae bacterium
AAAAATATAGGGCTATTCAGAACGAGGATTTTTGCACTTCGTTATTGAATCTTCATTAGGAAACAGCGAAATTAAATATATAAATTATATAACATTATAAAACAAAGGAATTTTATTCGTAACTTTGTAGCGGAAAAAACGTTATAAAGATAACCATTAAAACAAGTATCATAAGGTCAAACAGAGAGTAGATGAGAAAGTGGCGAATTGAAGACAGTTCGGAACTGTATAATATCAACGGCTGGGGAAGGAAATACTTCTCCATCAACGAAAAGGGTCACGTAGAGGTAACACCGCGCGAGGGTTATGCATCAGTGGATCTTCGCGACGTGATGGACGAGCTTCAGATAAAGGACGTGCAGGCGCCCGTGCTTCTGAGGTTTCCCGATATTCTCGATAACCGCATCGAGAAAATTTCGAACTGTTTCGCCATGGCGTCGGAACAGTACAACTACAAGGCGAAGAACTATTGCATCTATCCCATAAAGGTTAACCAGATGAGGCCTGTGGTGGAGGAAATAGTGAGCCACGGCAACAAATTCAATATCGGTCTCGAAGCAGGATCGAAACCTGAACTCCACGCCGTGCTCGCCACTGACATATCCGAAAACTCGCTCATAATCTGCAACGGCTACAAGGACGCCAACTACATAGAGCTCGCGCTGCTCGCCCAGAAGATGGGCCGGCGGATCTATCTGGTGGTGGAGAAAATCAACGAGCTCAAGACCATAGCCGAAGTGGCGCGCCGCCTTGGCATAGAGCCTAATGTGGGCATCCGCATCAAACTCGCTTCGTCGGGTTCCGGCAAATGGGAGATGAGCGGCGGCGACCAGTCGAAATTCGGACTGAATTCGTCGGAACTGCTCAAGGCCATCGACTATATGAAGAAAAACGGGCTGATGAACTGTCTGAAACTCATACATTTCCATATAGGCAGCCAGATTACGAAAATACGACGCATAAAGAACGCCATCCGCGAGGCCACGCAATTCTACGTGCAACTCTCGCGCCTCGGTTTCGATATCGAGTTCATGGACATAGGGGGTGGTCTCGGCGTTGACTACGACGGCACCCGCAGCTCATCGTCGGAAAGCTCCATGAACTATTCGATTCAGGAGTATGCCAACGATGCCATATCGGCGATAGTCGACGCCTGCGAGAAAAACGGCCTCAAGCAGCCCAATATCATAAACGAGAGCGGTCGTTCGCTTACAGCCCACCACTCGGTGCTCATTCTCGAGGTGCTCGAAACCACGTCGCTCCCGGAGTGGAACGACAGCCGGGAGATTCCGGACGACGCCCATGAGCTCGCCCGCGAGCTTTATGCCATCTGGGACAATCTTGACCAGAACAATCTCTTTGAGAACTGGCACGATGCCCTACAGATCCGCGAGGAGTCGCTCGACCTCTTCAATCTCGGCCTTCTCGACCTCAACACCCGCGCCCAGATAGAGCAGCTCTTCTGGTCGATAGCGCGCGAGGTGGGTGATTTCGCCAATGCAATGAAGCACGCCCCCGAGGAGCTGCGCAAGGTATCGAAGATGGTGCCCGACAAGTATTTCTGCAACTTCTCGCTGTTTCAGTCGCTGCCCGATTCGTGGGCGATTGACCAGATATTCCCCATCATCCCCATATCGAGACTCGACGAAAAACCGACCCGTACGTGTACGATCCAGGATATTACCTGCGACAGCGACGGAAAGATAAGCAACTATATCTCAATTCACGGAGGCACTGCAAGCTCGCTGCCGGTTCACACCGTGAAGTCCGGCGAGCCATACTACATCGGCGTGTTCCTCGTGGGTGCATATCAGGAAATCTTAGGCGACATGCACAATCTTTTCGGCGATACCAACGCCGTGCATATCTCTGTAAACAAGGACGGCTACGAGATTGAGCGGGTGATCGACGGCGAGACGGTGGCCGACGTGCTCGACTACGTGCAGTACAACCCGAAGAAACTCGTGCGTAACGTTGAAGCCTGGGTCACTTCATCCATGAAGGCGGGAAAAATCTCGCCCGAAGAGGGCCGGGAGTTCCTGAGCATGTATCGCTCGGGACTCTACGGCTATACATATATAGAAAAGGAATAGGAGATGCGCTACTTCATGCGTCTCGCATACCGCGGTGCGCCGTTCCACGGCTGGCAGTCGCAGCCTGGAGAGGTGACGGTGCAGTCAACGCTCGAGGCGGCGCTCTCTACGGTCACCCGTCAGCCTGTGAAGATAACGGGAGCGGGGCGAACCGACACGGGAGTCAATGCCCGCGTGATGACCGCCCACTTCGACCTGGAGAAGCCGATTACGGATACCGCGGCTGTTGTGCGCGGCGTCAACTCGCTCGTGGGCAAGGATATCGCCGTCTATGAGATACGCGAAACTGCACCCGGCTGGCATGCCCGGTTCGATGCGAAATCGCGTACATACCATTATTACGCCGTTCTGGAGAAGTCACCTTTCTTCTATCCGCTGAGCTGGAAGGCTCCGGCTGGACTCGACTACGGGGCGATGAACCGCGCGGCGGAGATATTGCTGGAAACGGAGGATTTCACCTCTTTCTCCAAACTGCACACCGACACGAAGACAAACATCTGCCACGTGACCCATGCGCGGTGGCACGAGGTGGAGGCGGTGCCCGGGGCAATGGTGTTCGTCATCACCGCCGACCGGTTTCTGCGCAATATGGTGCGCGCCGTGGTTGGCACCCTCGTGGAGGTTGGGCGCGGCAAGATGAGCATAGAGCAGTTCCGCCGTGTGGTGGAGGCACGCAACCGCTGCGCCGCCGGCACCTCCATGCCCCCGCAGGCCCTCTTCCTGTGGGAGGTGGAGTATTGAGCGCAACCGAGAACTCAAAAAGCAGGCTTGTGAAGTGCAATCCTAAGGAGATATATAAGAACGCATCCGATTAGACACACAAAAATAGTTGTGACTATACTCTTGCTTGTCAGATGCCCCGATTTTTTGCTAATCAGAAGGAGAACAATAGCAAAGAGGCAGAAGAATACGTAATACAGCCAGAAGAAACCGCCGGAAGGCAATGTCACGGTACCACAACAAACCATCAATCCTCCAAACAGTAGCCAGTTGGCAAAATTATTCTTCATAACCGTTGTTTTAGATTTGTAATTTAGTTCAGGTCGATGGGGTGAGGATTTTTCACGATGCCGGGTAACGTAACGATGCATTAATGTTTACAACCAGCGTAGATATTGCTGTTTATTTTCATTAAAAACGCATGAAAACTATAAAAGGTTTATTTTGCCTGAGGGTTCACCACAAGTTGCGGGGATAGACATTCCCAGCTTCCGCGGCTGCTCTCGGGTCGGGGCGTCGCAGTATCTCCGGTACTTAATGGGGTAATATTCCGAATATCAGCGTATTGTACGGACGCGATTCTTCGCGTCCACGGTGAAAAAATGCATTTATCGGGCGAATGTGTCGTGGTGGACGCGAAGAATCGCGTCCGTACAATTTGCTGATATATTGTGTGTTACATGCTGTGTTGCGGGCATTGCCGGTGCTTGCGCGAAATCGTCGCGGAGGGTTGCCGAACGAGCCGAGCGGCCTGCGATTGGTGTATGCTCTACAGGAAATCGAGGCGAGCGTCGGTGGAATTTTGTGGGAGGCGGGACGTTGCATTCAGTTCTAAAAAGGCTGGAAAAAGTTGCTCGTTTCCAATATTATTGTTTACCTTTGCAAGCTGAAAACCAACGGAGCCGCTCGTATGGCTCCATAACCATTTTTATCAACCAATGATCAACATTACATTTCCCGACGGCTCGGTCAAGCAGTTCGAGAGCGGCGTAACCCCTCTCCAGATAGCAGAAAGCCTGAGCCCTCAGCTTGCCAGAGATGTTCTGGCAGCATCTGTCAACGACCAGGAGTGGGACATCTCGCGCCCCATCACCGAAGACGCCACAATCAAGCTCTTCAAATGGGACGACCCGGAAGGCAAGCACGCTTTCTGGCACTCTTCCGCCCACCTGCTCGCAGAAGCACTCCAGGAATTGTACCCCGGAGTGAAATTCGGCATCGGTCCGGCAATTGAAAACGGATTTTATTACGACATCGACCCTGGAGAAAACACTCTCACTGCGGCCGATTTCCCGAAAATCGAGAAAAAGATGCTGGAACTCGCCCAGCAGAAGCAACCGATTGTGCGCGCCGACATCGCGAAAGCCGACGCTCTGAAGCTGTTCGGCGACCGCGGCGAAGAGTACAAGTGCGAGCTTATAAGCGAACTCGAGGACGGACATATCACCACCTATACCCAGGGCTCCTTCACCGATCTCTGCCGCGGCCCGCACATTGCGAACACCGCGCCTATCAAGGCCGTGAAGATAACCTCGCTTGCCGGCGCATACTGGCGCGGCGACGAGAAGCGCAACCAGCTCGTCAGAGTCTACGGCATCACCTTCCCCAAGAAGAAGATGCTCGACGAGTATCTCGTTCTCCTCGAGGAGGCCAAGAAGCGCGACCACCGCAAGCTCGGCAAGGAGATGGAACTCTTCGCGTTTTCTCAGAACGTGGGTGCCGGTCTGCCCCTGTGGCTTCCTAAGGGAACCGCCCTGCGCGACCGCCTGGAGCAGTTCCTCCGCAAAATTCAGAAGAAATACGGCTATCAGCAGGTGATTACCCCGCATATCGGTAACAAAAACCTGTACGTGACCTCAGGCCATTATGCCAAATACGGCAAGGACTCGTTCCAGCCCATACATACCCCCGAGGAAGGGGAGGAATATCTGCTCAAACCGATGAACTGTCCTCACCACTGCGAGATTTTCCGCGCGCTGCCCCGCAGCTACCGCGATCTCCCGCTGCGCCTTGCTGAATTCGGCACCGTTTACCGCTATGAGCAGAGCGGTGAGCTCCACGGCCTGACCCGAGTACGCGGCTTTACGCAGGACGACGCCCATATCTACTGCGCCCCCGACCAGATAAAGGATGAGTTCCTGAAGGTGATGGACATTATCTTCTATATCTTTAAGGCTCTGAAATTCGACAACTTTGAGGCCCAGATCTCGCTCCGCGACCCGAACCACAAGGAAAAATACATAGGCAGCGACGAAAACTGGCACCTCGCCGAAAACGCCATCATAGAGGCTTGCCGCGAGAAGGGGCTGAACGCCCGCACCGAGCTGGGTGAAGCTGCGTTCTACGGCCCGAAGCTCGACTTCATGGTGAAGGACGCCATCGGACGCCGCTGGCAGTTAGGCACCATCCAGGTTGACTACAACTTGCCCGAACGCTTCAAACTCGAATATACCGGCAGCGACAACCAGAAGCACCGTCCCGTGATGATTCACCGTGCGCCCTTCGGCTCGATGGAACGCTTTGTGGCCGTGCTGCTCGAGCACACCGCCGGACGTTTCCCGCTGTGGCTCGCCCCCGAGCAGGCTGTTGTTCTCCCCATCTCGGAGAAGTTCAACGACTATGCCCGCAAGGTGGCCGACGAGCTTTCAGAGCACGACATCCGCGCCATTGTCGACGACAGAAATGAAAAAATCGGAAAGAAAATCCGCGACAACGAGCTCCGCAGAATCCCCTATATGCTTATAGTTGGTGAAAAAGAAGCGGAAAATGGTGAAATTTCTGTAAGAAAACAGGGCGAAGGTGATAAAGGTTCGATGAAAATTAGTACCTTTGCAGCTGAATTGACCCAGGAGGTCAACAACATGATCAACCAATAACCCCGCTGAATGGAGAAAAAACCCTTTACGCCCCCGCGTCCGCGGCCTGTAAACAACGGCCCGCGCCGCAAAGACAACAACGCAACCAAAGACCCCTACGTGATAAATGAGCGCATCCGCGCCCGTGAGGTTCGCTTGGTAGGCGACAACGTTGAAAACGGAGTATATCCCATTCAGGAGGCACTCAATATAGCCGATTCGCTCGGACTCGACCTGATAGAGATTTCCCCCAATGCCGCGCCCCCGGTTTGCCGTGTGCTCGACTATCAGAAGTTCCTCTATCAGCAGAAGAAGCGTCAGAAAGAGCAGAAGGCGAAGTCGACCAAGGTAGTGGTGAAGGAGATCCGGTTCGGACCTCAGACCGACGACCACGACTACAACTTCAAACTCAAGCACGCCATAGGCTTCCTGCAGGAGGGCGCGAAAGTAAAGGCTTACGTGTTTTTCAAGGGACGTTCAATCCTGTTCAAGGAGCAGGGCGAAGTGCTGTTGCTGCGTTTCGCGTCGGATCTTGAGGAGTACGGCAAGGTTGACCAGATGCCCGTTCTCGAGGGAAAGCGCATGATTATCATGCTCAGCCCCAAAAAGAAGTAAAAACGAAAGAAAACCGGCGTCACGGGTTGGCGGCGGTACAATTATAACTCGAATTAAAATCTTTAAAAACAAACAAAATGCCAAAGATTAAGACTAATTCCGGTTCCAAAAAGAGGTTCGCCCTTACCGGATCAGGAAAGATTAAGAGAAAACATGCCTTCAAGAGCCACATTCTGACCAAGAAGACCAAAAAGCAGAAACGCAACCTTACGCACTTCGGTCTCGTATCGCGCGCCGATTCTCACAACGTAAAGGAGCTTCTCGCCCTGAAGTAAGAGACAGTTTTCCTCATTAATTCGTGATTTATAAATTCAATTTCTAACCGGATGCGCAGCACCCCTAAGAGCAAAAGCCGCTGACATCCAAAAAACATCACTTCAATGCCAAGATCAGTAAATCATGTAGCTTCAAGAGCTCGCCGCAAGAAAATCCTGAAACTCACCCGCGGATACTTCGGTTGCCGCCGCAACGTGTGGACCGTAGCCAAGAACACCTGGGAAAAAGGTCTTACCTACGCTTACCGCGACCGCAAGGACAAGAAGAACAACTTCCGCGCTCTCTGGATTCAGCGTATCAACGCCGCTGCCCGCGAGGAGGATCTTTCTTACTCCAAGCTCATGGGTCTCATCCACAAGGCAGGCATCGAGATCAACCGCAAGGTTCTCGCCGACCTCGCCCTCAACAATCCCGCAGCATTCAAGGCTGTGGTTGAGAAAGTAAAGAACGCCTGAAAGAGGTAGTTCGGTATTTTCAACCGCAAGAAAAATCAATAGGCTGCCCGGTAAGCCGGCACTCTGATAAAAGAGGTCGGAAAGCCGGGTGGCTTTTTATTTACAACCATGAAAACATTGCAAAAAGCATCGGCGGCGCTGATCTGCGTGCTGGCAGCGGTTTCGGCTGCGGCATCCGATACGGGACTCGCCGGGAAATCGGGCGCCGGGCTTATGGCCGCAATTTCGGAGCGATACCGCCCTTCAGAGTTGGTTGAGCCGGAAACGAAAGTGTTTTTGCTCACTGACGGCAGCACCGGGCGTACTCTGATTTATGACCGCTATGCCGACCGCTGGTTCGATCCCGAAGAGGAAGTACCGTACATCTCGTATGTGCTTCCGGCGAAGTGGTGGGAGCGGACGCGGGAACCGGGAGTTGACCTGTTTAATATCTTTCCCGCGTCGGCCGACGTGGAAAGTGTGAAACGGAACTATCCGCCCGGACAGGTAGAGACGCCAAAGTGGGACAACGGACTTTGGAAAGTCGGAACAGCGAGTCTGTCGGGTTTCGACGTGATGTTTTATATGCCTGCCGCCCAGTATCTCGGCGACTGGGCGAGGGCCTGCATGTATGTGGCTGTGATGTACCGCACGCAGTGGCTTGCAGCGGAGGCGTTCATGACCCTCGACGGGACAGATTATCCTGTGCTGACCCCTCTTGCTGCGGAGACTTTTCTCGACTGGCACCGCTCCGATCCTGTCGACGACCCGGAGCGCCGCCGGAACGACGCGGTGAAGAGCATACAGGGCAACCGGAATCCGTTTGTGGACTATCCGGAACTCGCCGAATACCTTTGGGGTACCCGGAAGGGGGAGGCATATATGACTGAAGGGGAGGAAACTCCACTTCATTCCACCTATTCGTCAACGGAGGAATTCGTTTATCTTAAGTCAGACGAAGTGCCCGGCGATGCAAGTTGGACTCTCGACGGTAAAAGGGTAGACGGCGACCGTATAGCCATTGCGGACCTCGGGGCCGGCGAGCATCATCTGAAATTCAGATCGGCGGCCGCCGGTTGCTCCGGTATGATAAAGATAACAGTCAGAAAATGAAAAAATTCTTTGTTGGAGCAGTTATAGCGCTTGCGCTGGCAGGGTGCGGTAAAAGCGATTCGCCGGCACACAGGCAGCCTTCGTTGAATCCGGGCGAAGAGACTCCGGTACCGCCCGCAGATCCGGTGCGCCCGGGAGTAGATGCGGATAATTTAGCGGAGGAACTGAAGGATTCAACACCGCGTATAACCGGAGCAGGGGCGGATATGAATTACAACGATGGTGGTGTGTTGTTCCGGCGCAATGCTGACGGATCGGTGAGAATAGCCGATCTCGACGGCGTATCGACGGCAGATTTCATACCCGGCGCAGTCATGAGCGCTGACTCGGTAATTCGCGGGTCGACACTGAAAATAAACAGAACCGATGTAAATCTATTGTCAGTCAGACTCCTGCAGCGAACAAGTGAAACGGAGTGGTATTATCTCATGTCGCAGGATTCTACGCGGATAATTGTAGTAGTGCCCGCACGTTAAGTCTGTTGATGAATCCGGGCATTTTCTTTCAGCATCATATTGTTCCGGGTGGGATATGCTTTTGATTCTGCGGGCGCTAAATATAGCGCCCCTACAACACGCTGTTTATAAGTATTTTCAAAGTATTTTAAATGAAAGAGCCGTGTAAGGAGGCTAATTTTTTGAGTGAGGGCGGCTGTAAAATCGGGCTTGATGTTGTAACTTTGCAGTCGGAAAAAGGATTATGTTATGAATTTCACTGGAAAGATACTGCTGGTCGCCGCGATGGCGCTTCCGGCACTCGCCTCCCTGGCGGAGGATTCAATCAATTACGTGCCTGAAATCCACGGCGCTTTACGCACCCGCTGGGAGATGGATCTCGACGACGAGTCGAGCCGGTTTCAGGTAAGAAACGCGCGAGTCACACTCGCCGGGCGCGTTTCGCCGGCCATCGACTATTTTATACAGACAGATCTTTGTGACCGGGGCAAGATGAAGATTCTCGATGCCTGGGGCCGGCTCGAATTCATGCCGGGACTCCGGCTTCAGGCCGGTCAGTTCAGAATGCCGTTCGGTGTCGACCCTTTCCGCGGGCCGGCCAACTATATATTCGCCAACCGCTCGGTTATAGGCAAACAGGTGTGTAATGTCCGTGCCGCGGGAGCGAAGCTGATGTATTCGTTTGCGGAAGTGCCGCTGACGCTCGAGGCGGGGGCTTTTAATCCGACGTCGATTGCAGACCACGATGTGTGGGTGAAAACCATGTCGTACGCCGGAAAAATTGCATTGAAAGCGGGCGATTTCGCTTTTTCTACAGGGGTGCAGACGATTGTGCCCGACTCGGTGAGAATCAATCTTCTCGGCGCAGGAATAACCTGGAAGCGCGGAGGGTGGACAGCCGAGGCTGAGTATATGAACAAGCATTATACCCATTCAGCCCACAGCGCGTGCCACGCCTATAATTTCTTCGTGGATTACGGTATGCCGGTGAAGGCCGGTATTTTCAACCGGGCGTCGGTGCAGGGGCGTTTCGACGGCATGACCGCCCACAGCAACGGTACCCGCAACGGCGAGGGCTGCCTGACCACAACCGATCCGGCCCGCAACAGAATCACTGTCGGCGGTACGCTGACCCATACATATAAAGCGCTCCATGCCGATGTGCGCCTGAATTACGAAAAGTTTTTCTATCACCACGACGTGAAGCCGACACCGGGTAACGGTGACCGCCTGGTGGCGGAGTTGGTGGTCAGATTCTGACGGGGCTGGAGGATGGAACTTCTCATAGCGCCGCTGCAGGGTTTCACCGATTCGTTCTGGCGTCGTGCCCATTCGGAAAAGATGGCAGCCTACGGTGTCAGGCCGGTATATTTCGCCCCCTTCGCGAGAATTGAAAAGGGGATGATCCGGCCTCGGGATCTAAGGGAGATGGCTCCCGCAGAAGGAATCAATCTTATTCCGCAGGCCATTTTCAGGGATGTCGACGAACTCGCGAGGATAGCGGATGCTGCTGAGACAATGGGATACCGCCGGCTTGATCTGAACATGGGATGCCCGTTTCCCCCTCAGACTAAAGCAGGCAGAGGCGCGGCCGCCGCAGTAAATCCGAAACTGCTGGATGATTTGCGGCGTTTTATTGAATCGCGCCGGGAGCTTGAGTTTACAGTGAAAATGCGGCCGGGACTTCAGCAGACCGACGAATGGGAGGCAGTGGCCGACCTTATCGACGCGCTTCCGCTGAAATATCTGACCATACACCCGCGCGCTGCCCGGCAGCAATACCGCGGGGAACCCGATACGGAAGCGTTCGCCGCAATGTATGAAAAACTGCGTCACCGGCTGGTTTATAACGGCGACATGAGAACTCCTCACGATTTCAAGGCGACAGCAGAACGTTTTCCCGACCTTGCGGGAATAATGGCGGGGCGCGGAGTGCTTGCGCGTCCGTCGCTTCCGGTGGAGATTGCCTCGGGGGAAGAGTGGGACAGCGCGGAACGGCGCCGTCTCTGGGGCGGTATAATGAAAAACATAGCCGAAAGACTGTCTGAGTCATCGGCAGGCACCGCACAGGCCATGGACAGACTCCGCCCCCGGCTTGAATATTACGAAGAGGAGGCTGTAGGCCGGAAAGATATCAAGCGGCTTGCAAAGACGAGAACCCCGGAGGAGTTCATTTCTTTGCTGACGAATTTAATTCGTCTTTGAGGAAGCGAGCCGTGGGCGAATTGCCGGCGGCAATCTGTTCGGGAGTACCCTGGGCAATGATCTGACCGCCGTTTTTGCCTCCGCCTGGGCCCATGTCGATGACAACGTCGGCTGATTTCACCACGTCGAGATTGTGCTCGATCACGAGCACGGTATTGCCCTTATCGACCAGACGGTTGAGCACTCCGAGGAGCACGTTGATGTCCTCGAAATGCAGCCCTGTTGTAGGTTCGTCGAGAATGAAGAGCGTATTGCCGGTATCGCGCTTGGCGAGTTCGGTGGCGAGTTTCACGCGCTGGTTTTCGCCGCCCGAGAGAGTTGAAGATGGCTGGCCGAGCTTTATGTAGCCGAGTCCGATGTCCTGAAGAACCTTTATTTTGTTTAGGATGGCGGGTATTCCCGCAAAGAACTCAACAGCCTGGTTTATGGTCATGTCGAGCACGTCGGCGATGGATTTTCCTTTGAACCTCACTTCGAGGGTCTCGCGGTTGTAGCGCTTGCCGCCGCAGACTTCGCAAGGCACGAGCACGTCGGGCAGGAAATTCATCTCGATGGTCTTGTAGCCGTTTCCGCTGCAGGTCTCGCAGCGTCCGCCGGCTACGTTGAACGAGAAGCGGCCCGGACGGTAGCCGCGGATCTTAGCCTCGGAAAGCGATGCGAAAAGATCGCGGATGGCTGTGAACACGCCGGTGTAGGTGGCGGGATTTGAGCGGGGCGACTTGCCGAGGGGCGACTGGTCGACGGTAACCACCTTGTCGATGTTCTCGATACCCTCAACCGCCCGGAACGGGAGGGGGGCAGTGTGGCTGCGGTAGAATTTCTGACTGAGGATGGGCTGAAGGGTTCCGTTGACGAGTGACGATTTGCCGCTTCCGGAGACGCCAGCCACACAAATGAAAGTGCCGAGGGGGAGCGTGAGATCCACGTCCTGAAGATTATGACCTGTAGCACCCTTTATCTTAAGCTTTTTGCCGTTGCCCTTGCGCCGCTTCGCAGGGAGGGTCACGCTGCGTTCGCCGTTGAGATACTGCGCGGTCAGGGTCGAGGTGCGGAGCATGTCGGCCGGGGTGCCTTCAAACACAACTTCACCACCTTTCCGGCCGGCTTTCGGGCCGATGTCAACGATATAGTCGGCGTTGAGCATCATGTCCTTGTCGTGCTCTACCACAAGGATGGAATTGGAGGCGTCGCGGAGATTCTTGAGCGATTTTATAAGGCGGTCATTGTCGGCCTGATGCAGTCCTATCGACGGCTCGTCGAGGATGTAGAGCACGTTGACGAGCTGGCTGCCGAGCTGAGTGGCGAGACGTATGCGCTGGCTCTCGCCGCCCGAGAGGGAGGCGGACGCGCGGTTGAGCTGCAGATAATCGAGCCCGACGTCGACGAGGAACTTTGCGCGGGTGCGGATTTCCTTCAGAATCTCAGCAGCTATGAGGCGCTGAGTGGGGGAGAGGCGCTCCTCCACGGTGAGCGACCATTGGTAGAAGTCGCTGATGTCGAGGCGGCAGAGCTGTGCTATGGTTTTGCCGTCGATGAAGAAATGGAGAGCCTCGCGGTTGAGACGGTCGCCGTTGCACTCGGGGCAGACTGCGCGGGAGAAGAAGCCCGCGCTCCATTTCTGGGCGGCGGCCGATGCATCCTCGCCCTGCTGCATCTCTATGTATTTGAGGAGACCTTCGTAGGTCTGGAAATAATTGTAGGTCGAGAGGGTGTCGTTTTTCACGACGAGGCGCTCTTCGGTTCCGTTGAGAATGTCGTCTATGGCTTCCTCGGGGAGGTCGCGGACAGGAGTCTTGATGGTGCAGCCGTATTTCTTGCAGATGGCGTCGATCTGATGGAAAATCATCTGATCGCGATACTTTCCGAGCGGGGCGATGGCACCGGCGTGGATTGAGATGCGGTCGTCGGGAATCACTTTTGCGCGGTCTACGATATTGACGTAGCCGAGTCCCTTGCAGCAGGGGCATGCGCCGAGGGGGGAGTTGAAGGAAAAGTTATGGGGCGCGGGATCGCGGTAAGAGATTCCGCTCTCGGCGTCCATGAGGGTCTGGGAAAAGTAGCCGGTGGAGTCTGTTTCGACGTCGTAGATCATCACGTTCTTGCCTCCCTGACGCAAGGCATCGCCTACGGTTGATTCAAGGCGCGAAAGGTCTTTCGGCGACACTTTCAGACGGTCGATCACAAGCTCGATGTCGTGGTTCTTATAACGGTCCACTTTCATGTTGAGTGTGAGTTCGCGGAGTTCGCCGTCGACTCTTACGGTCAGGAAGCCTTTTTTGCGCAGGGTCTCGAAAAGTTCCTTATAGTGACCCTTGCGGTTCTTTACCAGGGGCGCGAGGATGTAGATCTTATGCCCGGCGTAGCGCTCGAGGATGAGGTTGATGATCTGTTCCTCGGTGTATTTCACCATGGGACGGCCGGTGACATAACTTACGGCTGTTCCGACGCGGGCATAGAGCAGACGGAGGAAGTCGTAGATTTCTGTGGTGGTGCCGATTGTACTCCGCGGATTCTTGTTGATGGTTTTCTGCTCTATCGCAATGACAGGGCTGAGTCCGGTGATTTTATCGACGTCGGGGCGCTCGAGGTTGCCGAGCATGTTGCGGGCATAGGCGGAAAAAGTCTCGATATAGCGGCGCTGGCCTTCGGCGAAAATGGTGTCGAATGCCAGAGAGGATTTCCCGCTTCCGCTCAGGCCGGTAATTACGGTAAGGGAATTGCGGGGAATTTCAACGTCGATATTCTTGAGGTTGTGAACCCGCGCGCCGAGCACCTTTAGCGACGATTCGGCAGCTGCGGGATGATTCATTTTACTGTCCAATTTGAATTATAGGTTTTCTTTTTCTGAGAGGAACGCTTAAGCGATTCCTTTTTGGGTATTTTCACAATGTAAGTCTTGCCGTCCTTGTTAGGGAGGGATTTGGCCCGGATCCAGGGATTGTGTTCGCGCAGAATCAGGTAGTTGATGCCCTGACGCTTTGCCCAAAGCGCCCAGTCGTCGACAGGGGCGCCGACAGTCACCTCATCGTATTCGAAGGGCTGGTAGAGCTGGTCGTCGGTGAGACGGTAGCCGTAGCGTGCGGGATTCTCCATTATTATCTTGGTGGCGAGCAGACGGAACATATAGCGTGTTGTCTCGTCGGCGAGGTATAGATCATAGGCGGAGTTTGCAATCTGCTTGTCGAGTTCGCCTGAGATGCGACCCATGCCGCCGTTGTAGCTTGCGGCCACCGATTCCCAGTTGCCGTATTTCGAGTAGGCTTTTTTCAGGTAGCGGCATGCGGCTTCGGTGGCTTTTTCGGGGTGGTACCGCTCGTCGACGTAGTCGTTGACCTCAAGTCCGTACTGGCGGCCGGTATCGGGCATGAACTGCCAAAGTCCGGCGGCGCGGGCGCCCGAGAGCGCGCGGGGATTCAGCGTTGATTCGATGCAGGCGAGGTATAGAATGTCGAGAGGCACGCCGTTTTTCTTAAGAATGGGTGCCATCATCGGAAAATAGCGGTTTGCCCGTTTGATGGTGAGAAGGGTGTTGCCGTGGGTGTAGCAGAGCGAGGTGAGCTCGCGGTCGAGGCGCTCGTACATGTCGGTTCGGTCAAGGTTCACCCTGTCGCCGCAGAATGTCATCGATTCGGGAACTGCGGGAGAGAAAACCGGGGAAAATTCCTCGGATTCGTGTGAGTGGGAATGCGAATTCGCAGAGGCACAGGCCGTGGGCGAGCCAAGACTCAACAATAAAAGCGCGGCAGCGATGCCGGAAAAAGTTCTGGATATATTGGTCATTAGAAAATCAGTTTAGGGTCAGCGGTAGCCGACGATGTTGATGTCGCCGGCGAGGTCGTATTTCTTGCCGTCGGCACCGGTTGCTTTTATCACGTAGAAATAAACGCCGGCAGGCACGAGCTTGCCGTTGTATTTGCCGTCCCATCCGAGAGAGGGGTCGCGGAAAGAAAACAATTTTACGCCGTTGCGGTTGAAAATGTGGCATTCGAAATCCACAATGGAGCGGTAGCTTACTTTCCATTCGTCGTTCACACCCTCGCTGGCGCCGGGAGAGAAGGCGTTGGGGCAGAGCAGGGCTGAACTTCCGATGGAAACGGTGTAGGTTTCACTCGTGTATTCGCACGCGCCGGAATTGTCGGCACATACAAAACGCACGTAGAAGGTACCAAGTTCACGGAAAGTATAGGTAGTTTCGGTTTCGCGGAAACGGATTTCGATGTCGTCGAATTCCGGATAGGTGGAAATCTGCCATTCGGTGAAGACTGCGGCGTCGGTCACTGCGGCAGAGAAGGTGATTTCGGCGGGAGCGGAACCTCCGAGCGCGCCGTCGGCGGAGACGTCGGGCACTTCGTTGTCGACCTCGCGCTTCGACTGGACGGCTTCGGTGTGTGCCTGAACCGCCGATGCC
>UROS01000044.1 GCA_900549445.1 uncultured Porphyromonadaceae bacterium
GTTTACAGCGTCGGCCATAAATTCAGCCTGCAGTTCGGGGCGGCCGCCAAGACCGAGATAGTCGTTCGACGACAGGTCTGCCGTCTCCCCCTGCTCCGAGGCGTCGGCGGGTATGGAACGCAGGTTGCCCGAAGCGCGCAGCGAGTCAGTTATTTCCTTATAGTCAGCCATTTTTCAGCGTATGCAGTTAATCATTTCGGTGGCGAGGGTGGTCAGGTCGTCATCGGAAATCACGTAAGGAGGCATTATGTAGACATTACGGCCGAAGGGACGCACCCATATGCCGCGCGCCGTGCATTTCTTTTGAAATTCGCCCACGTCGACAGGTTCCTTCATCTCAATCACGCCTATCGAGCCGAGCACTCTCACCTCTTTCACTCCGGGCAGTTCGCGCGCAGGAGCAAGAAGACGCTTCATCATGCTCTCCATATGAGCCACACGTGCCCCCATGTCCTGCTCCTCCATTAATTTGAGCGAAGCGATAGCGACGGCGCAGGCCAGCGGATTGGCCATAAACGTCGGGCCGTGCATCATCACCCCCGCCTCGCCGCGCGATATGGTGTCGGCCACGTCGCGGGTGGTCATCACGGCGCTCATGGTCATGTAGCCTGCCGTCAGACACTTGCCTATACACATTATATCGGGCTGTACTCCGGCGTGTTCCCAGGCAAACCGTTTGCCGGTGCGCCAGAAGCCGGTGGCTATCTCGTCGAAAATAAGATAAATGCCGTTTTCGTCGCAGATTCTCCGCGCCTCGCGCAGATACTGCGGATGATAAAACCTCATGCCGCCCGCACCCTGCACAACCGGCTCGAGTATCAGCGCGGCAAGCTCGTCGCGGTGCTCCCTCACGGTGCGCTCCAGTTCATCAGTGTCGGCGGGATTCCACTCGCCGCCGAAGGGAGTGGAGGGTGCCGGCACGAAGTAACGGATAGGGAGTGCCGGGCCGAAGGCCCCGTGCATGCCGGTGACGGGATCGCACACACTCATGGCGTTCCACGTGTCGCCGTGGTAACCCGACCGGATGGTCACGAAGTTGGTCTTGCGGTGATCGCCGCTCTTCGAAACCGACGCCTGCACGGCCATTTTCATAGCCACTTCCACGGCAACCGAACCGGAGTCGGCGTAGAAGATGTTGTTCATTTTCGGCGGGGCGATGGCGAGAAGCATCTTGCCGAGTTCTATAGCGGGTTCGTGGGTCAGTCCGCCGAACATCACGTGGCTCATCTTCGCTATCTGAGCCTCCACGGCGGCGTTGAGCGCCGGATGGTTGTAGCCGTGACAGGCGCACCACCACGACGACATACCGTCGATCAGCTCGCGCCCGTCGGCGAGACGGATGCGTGCGCCGTGCGCCGATTCCACTTTATATGTAGGGAGAGGGTTGATTGTAGATGTATATGGGTGCCAGAGATGGTCGCGGTCAAAGGCATCGTGAAGTTCATTCTGTTCCATTGCAGTGACTTTTTGGAAAACCGGATGCAAAGTTACGCATTTTTCACCAAAAACCGTCCTCCCGTCAATCTGCATTTTCCCTTCAGTCAACGCCACAGCTACCTAACCTCAATCGTCTGATCAGTAGCATCTTGTACGGAGGTAATTCTTCACGTCCACCGGCGGAAAGGCTTTTTTCTTCTACCTGACTTTCTCAGAATGTATGAGAAAAAATGATTCCGGCGCGGTGGACGCGAAAAATCACGCCCGTACAAGTCAGCGCCTTCACCTCCCTGATAAGCAAGGCCTTAGCCACTCGGCGTAACACTTTTACCCATTAATAATAGCAATCTTTATCCCAGTTTAGAACATTGTTGTCAATATAAGTCATTATGTTTTCCAATGACCTTTGGTTGCGGATAATATGTTCATGGAAACGGGAATGCCAACATGGTTCCCGCAAATTCAACTCGGCTCTTGAAACCCGCGAAACACCGGCCTTAAATGCACCTATAATCATTGCTAACCGACTGTTGTGATGATAATCCTCTGCCTCGTCGCCATGCATTGGTGGTTTCAGACAGCCCGGATGCCTTTTGTTTTCACCCGAAGAGACGACAAACGGACATCCTGTCCTGACAGCAAGCACGAAATGTATATGATTAGGCATTACAACATAATTCCACAACTCAGTATCCGCATGCCAATCAGGCAACAACGCGAGATGGGCAGCTACTAAACTTCCAAGTTCAGTCGGATAAAACCGACCTCCGGTTATTGTTCCGAATATATGTTGCAGATTATGAGAACAGATTGGAATAAAGTAGATGCCCGCATTATAATCGTGCCATTTTGCCCGAAACGCATGTCGTTCGCTCATAAGTATTTGCGATGTTTGGCGTAAAATTACAAAAAATTAGAGCATATCGCAATTACCGGTTATAATTTTTCGATTAATTTTTACACTTCAAGCCACAATTCTCTGATTACCAGCGCGCTGCTTGTACGGACGTGATTCTTCACGTCCACAGACAGATAAGCATTTCTCACCGTACATTATAAAAGTTATGAAAAATGATTCTGACGCGGTGGACGTGAAAAATCACGTCCGTACAAAGCTCATCATTATCATCCTTATTTACAGCATTTTATGCCGTCGTATCATCTGCTGTAGGGTGGTCGTTGAAAAATTATGCGCGAGGTGTTGAGTGAAGCGCGAAAAACGTGCGTATTTAATTTACGTAATGCAGAAACATTCCTGATTTAATAATACCTGTCACAACGATAATCATATCTAATTACTTAATAATCTTAAATATCAACAAATGAAAACATTTTACCTCTCACTTTTCGCAGCTGCATTTGCTTTCACGGCATCTGCGGGCGTAACCGAAACCTTCACCTCCGGTCAGGGCGACTGGACGATCGGTTCCAATGCCTCCGGTAGCGTTGAAAACGGACACCTTAACGTTACAATGGCAAAGCAAAACAACGGAAAATACCGCGGGGATCTTTCTATTAGCGGTGATTTTACCCTTACATCAAACGATAAAATATTAGCCATAAAGTTTATAGGCACTCGTCCCGCAGGTAATCTTTCGGCTTTAGTAACAAAGACTGTTGACAAAACTGTCACCAAGATTTTCGAAAAAACAAGCACCCCTAATGGGACCGAAACTACCTCGAAAGGAAATAATATCTACTATTACAACATTAATAAGGAAGACGGCACTTCATACGACAAGATTGAAATTAAAATCGCCGACTGCCCTGATCCTGGAGTGAATCAGCCGACACCTACATACAGCGTTGACTGGATTAAATTCTATCCCAATGAAGAAGCCCTCAAAGCCGACAAGGACTGGAAGGATGACGGCGACAACGATGCTGACGAAGTAGTTGTTGGAGACTTCCCCGTTCAGATTGAAGGTGGTAACGGCTACGCAGACCTTGCCACAGCATGGGACGCCGCAGTTGATGGCGATGTTATCGTACTCAATGAAGATCAGACAATCAACAGCAGAGTTAATGGCAAAAAAGGATGCAGCATCACCATAAAAGCAGGCAAAGCCAACACTATCTCCCGTGCAAGCGGTTACAAAGGCATTCTCATTCTCGCTAACAACGGTGGCACTACAATACTTGAAGATCTCACTATCGACGGTGCTGATATCTCAGTCACCGGCTCTACGTTAGAGCAGAGCGGCGGCAACCTCACTCTTAAAAACGTAACTCTTAAAAATGTAAATGGGTCTGGTAATAAAGGATACATTGTGTTTATGTCGAGCGGTACCGGCAATGTTGAGAATCTTACGGTAGAAAACTGTATCCCTGTATCAGTTAATAATCAAGAGAAAGACACCAAGGCCGATGTTTTCGTTGGTCTCAAAAGTGTAACTTTCTCCGGTAACAATAAATGCAGTGTATATATTGAAAAAGACCATTTCATTAAAGCCGGCGAAGGTCTTTCCAACACTGAACCCGTTGAACTCCGTTGTGAAGCTGCCCGCGCTACCGACTCCCGCATTGTTGAGAACTGCGCTGATGCCACTCAGTTCAAGATGGGCACTCCCGGCTTCACCCTCGTAGCAAAAGAAGGTCACCTCCACGTAAGCAAGACCGAAACCAGCCTCATCGACGTTATCGGTTCCGATGACGACAATGCACCTGTTGAATATTTCAACCTTCAGGGCGTTCGTGTTGAAAATCCCGAAAACGGCCTCTACATCCGTCGTCAGGGCAAAAAAGTTGAAAAAGTATTTGTTCGATAAGATAAAGCATGAATTCATGCCCACAGCCGCAGATTCCCGGCGAATCAGGAATTTCTGAAATCACCGGAATCCACGCGCAGTAAATTATTTTATTGGTTTGACAGCCGCCGCGACCCCAAGGCCGCGGCGGCATTTATTATCGCCCTCCACCCCTGATTCCCAGTAGGGGCGCTATACTTAGCGCCCCTACAACACTGGTTTCCAAGCAATTAATACATTTACCTTAATAAAAACAATCCGATTCCCACCTTTCAACATTGGTATAAACATATTCCATTATGTTTTCATACGACCGTTGGGTACGGATTATATGCTCATGATAGTTCCTCTGCCATAACTGAACTGGCGGTAAATCATGCAATCGTCTCCACCGGTTTACTTCAATCGTACATGCAGCTTTAAATGAACGGATTATAACAGCAACACGCGAATTAAAATGATTATTATTGCAAGAGGCTCCATGAAGAGGCGGCTTCAAACAACCGGTTTTAAAATTACCTTTTCCCTCTTTATTTTGTTTTTTCACATTCAGTATTATATGAACATGGTTCGGCATCACAACATGATTCCATAATTCAACCTTTTCATAATGATCCGGAATGGAAAGGACACAATTCTGCACAATATTTCCCTCCGCAGAAAGATGCATTTCGTTATCAGAGATACAACCCAAAATATAATGTCGGGTTGCGGCGCATATAGTGATAAAATATGCGCCATCATTGTAATCATGCCATTTTGCCCGGAATGCGTGCCTTGAATCCATGTACTATATTTTATTAAATACCCCCGAAAATACTAAACGTTCTCCAATATTCTAATCTTATTCTCGGAAAAAATTTAAATCCGCAGGTAATACCCTGATTTTCGGTAGGGGCGCTATACTTAGCGCCCGCAAAGTCAAAGGCATATTCTCCTCTAATCGCGCCGAATGCGACCACTTTACGGGCGCTAAGTATAGCGCCCCTACAATACGATCATTCAGGGGATTGCATTTATCAGCCCTTTCGGTTGCGGGCGGCGGCGATGGCGGCGGCTTTGCCTATGCGTATAAAATCCAGTACGGGACGGCCTGACGGACATGCCCAGCTGCAAGAACCGCACTCTATGCAGTTGGCGATTTTCTGCTCCGCAGCATCCTCAAACCGACGCAAACGCGACAAGGTGCTCAGCAGATAAGGCTCGAGACCCATCGGGCAGGCGTCAACACACGCTCCGCAACGCACACACGGATACATGGCAGGACGGTTGGCGTGCTCCTCGCCGAGAAACATTATTCCGGAAGTGCCTTTTACTATCGGCGTGTCGATCGTCACGGCGGCTTTTCCCATCATGGTTCCGCCCACAAGAATCTTACGCACCCGGTCGGAGATTTCGCCGGTCACTTCACTCATAATTGTGCCGACGCTTACGCGGAAATTGCCGGTACGGTCGGAGGTGCGGAGGGTTATGACCCTGTCGGTAAGCGGTTCGCCATAAACCACGGCACGCTGCACGGCCAATGCCGTCGCCACGTTCTGAACGATTGCTCCGGTTGAAACCGGAAGAGCACCTGACGGCACCTCACGGCCCGTCACGGCCTTTATCAGCTGTTTTTCACCTCCCTGCGGGTACTTGGTAACGAGAGTCATCACCTCGATATCGGGCATATCCTTAACCACGTCGGAGAGAGCCGCGATTGCCTCAGGTTTATTGTCTTCTACAGCTATCACGCCCCGGCCAACTCCGGCTGCGCGCATCAGCAGGCGCGTGCCCTCTACTATTTCCATGGGGCAGGCGCGCATTATGGCATCGTCGCAGGTGAGCCTCGTCTCGCATTCCGAGCCGTTTATAATAATCAGTTCCGGAGTCATGCCTGCGGGAGGCGACAACTTCACGTGGGTAGGGAAAGCTGCACCTCCGAGCCCCACGATTCCGGCTTCACGGATAATTTCCTTTATTCTTTCGGCCGACAGCGCGGCGATTTCCTCACTGCTGCGCGGAGACGCAGGCGCACGAAGAGATTCTGCATCGGAAATGCGATCCTCTTCGTCGCTCTGTATGAAAATAGCATCCGCAGGCATCCCCTGCGGGGTCTTGCACTTGTCGATTTTCACCACCCGGCCCGAGATCGGAGTGTGGAGCGGCACCGACACGAATCCGCCCGCTTCAGCCACCATCTGGTGGCGTACCACGTGGTCGCCGGCCTTGACGACGGGCACCGACGGCGCACCGAGATTCTGCCCGAGCGGAAGCACCACTGAGGCCGGGAGAGGAAGTCGGACTATGGGATAGTCGGCCGTAAGCTTGTTTTCGTCGGGATGTATGCCCCCGGGCTTAAACGTGTGCTTCTTCATTTTTCTTCTTTGGCAGGGTTGACAGAATGGCGCCCGTAGGGCAGGCATCGACACATTTTCCGCAAAGGCGGCACTTCTCGCTGTCGATATACGCGAGATTTCCGGCGAGAGTAATGGCTTCGTGGGTACACTGTCGCAGACACTTGCCGCAGCCAATGCAGGCAGCCGCGCACTCCTTGCGCGCCACGCCGCCTCTTTCGGTGTTGGAGCATGCCACCCATACGCGCAGCCCGCGCGGGCCTTTAAGGCGCAACTCGAGCAGTCTGCGCGGACAGTTTTTCACACAGATTCCGCAACCGGTGCATTTGTCGGAATCGACAACAGGGAGTCCGGTAGCCGAATCCATATGGATGGCGTCGTAGGGACACACTGTAGTGCAGTCGCCGCAGCCCAGACAGCCGAACGGACAACTTGAGCCTCCGGCGCCGAGTGTAGCCTCGACGGCACACGATTTCGGGCCTTCGTAGCGGGCTCCCGGGGTGCGCGCAGCGCATGTGCCGTTACACTTCAGCACGGCTATGCGCGGTTTGTTTCCCGCGGGCGCGAGCCCTACAATGTCGGCAATCTGCTTCATCACCTCGTTGCCAGAGGCCGGGCACACGAGATTTGCAAGTGAGGAAGCCTTTACGCAGGCCGCGGAAAAACCACGGCAGCCGCTGTAGCCGCAGGCGCCGCAGTTGGCACCGGGAAGCAGCTCCTCGATTTCGTCGATGCGCGGATCTTCCTCAACCTTGAATTTGCGCGCCACAACGTAAAGCACCGCGGCACCGAGAATTCCGATGCCTCCGAGCACAAGTATTGCTACCAGTATCGTATTCATTTCTGTTCAGACGGATCGATCGTTATTTTCCACTTAAGTTGCGAGGCGAGTCTGCGCCGGAAAAGAAACAGCAGGCCGTCGTACACAACCACGGCGCCCACCCCGGCTATAACCGCCCATATACCCCAGTCGAACGCAGCCCCTGTCAGCACGACAGCCACAAGGATGACGGTGGGGATTACGGTGAGCCACAGCGTGGAAATCAGAGTTGACTGAGGTGATGCGGTGACTGTTACCCTGTCGCCTCTGCGGAATAAATGCGCGTCGGGACACGGGTAAACCGTTATAAGCGAACTCTCGGCGGATTTTCCCGAGCAGATGGCCGAAATGGAACAACCGCCGCAGTTGCAGCTGTCGTCCTGAACCCTCACGGTAATCCGGCCGGGGCCTGTGTCCTCTACAATCCCTGCGTGGGTAACGCTGTCAGCGCTGTCGCTCATGGCCGTACTTCGTAATAGGGTATGTCTACGAGCTTGAGGTTGAATACGAGGGTGGAAAATGGCTTGATGACGTAGATGCCGTTGCGCATGGAACCGGTGGATCCGTATGCCTGCTGGTAGGGGATCACAATCTGGGCGCTGTCGCCGACGTGCATCTGCATAAGCGCTATCGTCCAGCCCTGGATAACGTTGGAGGGCTGCAGCTGATAGACGCTGTCGGTGAGATTATACGACGAGTCGAAAGGCTCGCCGTCGTAAAGCCGGCCTATGTATTTCACCGAGCAGGTGGAATTGAACAGAGGCGTAAGGTTGCCGGCGGTGAGAGCGCGGTTGTTGAGATACCGGATAAGAATCTTGGCTCCGGGATCCCACGCGGGGGAGACGGTGGTATAGTATGTCGACACCGAGCCACCGTCCGTACGGTACTGCTGCTCTTCGAAGAATGTTTCGTTGAGCTTGCGCCAGTCGCTGTATTCCTCCCAGGTGGATTTGTTATCGTTTTTACACGAAATGACGGCAACCGCCACTGCGGCAATCATCATTATTCTGGAAAACAGTTTCATTTTTTGGTATTACTCTGTGAGTGAATGTCAGAATTCCACCTTCGGGGCGCTCTGGGCGCTCTGATCGGCCTGGAACTGAGGTTGCTTCTCGAATCCGAACCAGCCGGCGTAGATGTTGGTGGGGAATTTCATGATCGACGTGTTGTAGTCGGCCACAACCTGAGTATAGCGTCCGCGCGCGGTAGCTATGCGGTTTTCAGTACCTTCGAGCTGCACCTGGAGGTCGCGGAAATTCTCGTTGGCCTTGAGGTCGGGATAGGCCTCGGTTACGGCAAGAAGCGACTTCAGAGCGCCGGTAAGGTTGTTCTGGGCTTCCTGAAAGCGCGCGAGGGTCTCTTCGTTGAGGTTGTCGGCGCTGATGTTGATCGATGTCGCTGCGGCGCGGGCCTGAGTCACTTTCTCAAGGGTGGCGCTTTCGTGGGCGGCGTAGCCCTTCACGGTGCTGACGAGGTTTGGAATCAGATCGGCGCGGCGCTGATACTGGTTCTGAACCTCTGCCCACTGCTGCTCAACGTTCTGCTTTTTCTCAACAAGCGAGTTGTAGTTGCACGACGTGAACACCGGCAGCATCATTACAGCCATGATTATGGCGAGGAGGGTGCGTTTCATTTTGGAATTCTGTTTATAAGAGATTATTTGAGTTTGCGCAGGAGCGAAGTGAGGCTCACACGGTCGTGGATTATCTTATGGAGATCCTCGACCTTCACGCGGGTCTGCTCCATGGAGTCGCGCTCGCGCAGTGTCACGGTGTTGTCCTCGAGTGTCTGATGGTCTACGGTGATGCAGAAGGGCGTGCCGATAGCATCCTGACGGCGGTAGCGCTTGCCTATGGAGTCTTTCTCCTCGTAGTGGGTGGAGAAATCAAACTTGAGATCGTTGACGATTTCGCGGGCCTTGTCGGGAAGTCCGTCCTTGCGCACCAGGGGCATCACGGCGCATTTTACCGGTGCGAGCGGCGCGGGAAGATGGAGCACTACGCGGGAATCGCCTCCTTCGAGCTGCTGCTCTTCGTAGGAGGAGCAGAGAACGCTGAGGAACATGCGGTCAACACCGATCGAGGTCTCGATGACGTAGGGAGTGTAGCTCTCGTTGAGTTCGGGGTCAAAATACTGAATCTTTTTGCCCGAGAATTTCTCATGCTGCGAGAGATCGAAGTTGGTACGGGAATGTATGCCCTCAACCTCCTTGAATCCGAACGGCATTTCAAATTCGATGTCGGTGGCGGCGTTGGCGTAGTGGGCGAGCTTGTCATGGTCGTGGAAGCGGTATTTTGCATCGCCGAGTCCGAGTGCCTTATGCCACTGCAGACGGGTCTCCTTCCAGCGGTTGAACCATTCGAGTTCCTGACCGGGACGAACGAAGAACTGCATTTCCATCTGCTCGAACTCGCGCATGCGGAAAATAAACTGACGGGCCACAATCTCGTTGCGGAAAGCCTTGCCTATCTGCGCGATACCGAAAGGAATGCGCATACGGCCGGTCTTCTGCACGTTGAGGTAGTTGACGAAGATGCCCTGTGCGGTCTCCGGACGCAGATACACGGTCATAGCGCCGTCGGCGGTAGAACCCATCTCGGTCTTGAACATGAGGTTGAACTGACGGACCTCCGTCCAGTTCTTTGTGCCCGATATGGGGCAGACTATTTCCTCGTCGATGATTATCTGGCGCAGACCGTCGAGGTCGTTGTCGTTCATCGCCTTGGCGAAACGCTCGTGGAGTGCGTCGCGCTTTGCCTGATGCTCGAGCACACGGGGATTGGTGGCGCGGAACATAGCCTCGTCAAACGAATCGCCGAAGCGCTTGGCAGCCTTGGCTACCTCCTTCTCGATCTTCTCGTCCATCTTTGCGAGATGGTCCTCGATGAGCACGTCGGCACGGTAGCGCTTTTTCGAGTCGCGGTTGTCGATCAGAGGATCGTTGAAAGCGTCAACGTGGCCCGAAGCCTTCCAGATGGTCGGGTGCATGAAGATGGCGGAGTCGATGCCTACTATGTTCTCATGGAGGAGCGTCATGGCGTCCCACCAGTAGCGTTTGATGTTGTTTTTCAGTTCAACGCCGTTCTGACCGTAGTCGTATACAGCGGAAAGGCCGTCGTAAATTTCGCTCGACTGGAACACGAAACCGTATTCCTTGGCATGAGATACAATTTTCTTGAAGACTTCGTCTTGTGTAGCCATTTTGATATTTTTCTAAGTTTCTGATTATCAAATATTGATTGGCGCAGTGCATTACCCTTCGGCATCCCGCTCCATATTAGAGGGCAAAGTTAGCAAAAATTTCCCCAACCACAAAATTAAATCCTGTATCCGCCATAACGGCTGGCGGATACAGGATTATGGTTGAAAACGGGGAAGTTGTCAGGCCTTGCGGATGTAGTCGGTGATCCATGCGCCGACGGCTACGGTGCCGTAGCGGGGGGCTCCTTCTATCTGAATGTCGGGCGTACGGACGTTCCGGGCGAGCGATGCGTTGACCGCCTCGCGGATGAGCGCACCCTCCTCCGTGAGGTTGAAGTATTCGAAGAGCATGGCCACCGAGAGAATCTGCGCGAGAGGATTGGCTATGTCAAGTCCCTTTGCCTGAGGCCATGAGCCGTGGATTGGCTCGAACACGGGAGTCTTCTCGCCGGTGGAGGCGGAGGGGAGCAGACCCATCGAGCCGGAAATCACAGAGCCCTCGTCGGTAAGGATGTCGCCGAAAGTATTTTCGGTCACCATCACGTCGAAGAACCGCGGATCCTGAATCATGCGCATGGCGGCGTTGTCAACATACATGAAATCGGTGGTTACGTCGGGGTATTCCAGCGCCATTTCCTGCGCCACCTTGCGCCAGAGGCGCGACGAAGCGAGCACGTTGGCTTTGTCTACTACCGTCAGGTGCTTGCGGCGGCGCCGGGCGTATTCATATGCCACGCGGAGAATCCTCTCCACTTCGGGACGCGAGTAGGCGTTTGTATCGTAGGCATAATCGGAACCCTCTTTCTTCTCACCGAAATACATTCCGCCGGTTAGCTCGCGGATGCATACGAAATCAGCACCCTCTACGATGTCTTTGCGCAGAGGCGACATGTGAAGGAGGCAGTCGAAGGTCTCTACTGGGCGGATGTTGGCGAAAAGACCGAGTTTTTTGCGCATGGCGAGCAGACCCTGTTCGGGGCGCACCTTGGCGTTGGGGTTGTTGTCGAATTTCGGATCACCCACGGCTGAGAACAGCACGGCGTCAGCCCAAAGGCAAGTCTGGAACGTTTCTTCGGGAAACGGGTCACCGACCTTGTCGATGGCGTCAGCGCCGCAGATGGCGGTGCGGTATTCCACCGTATGGTTGAATTTCTCGCAGACGGCGGTCATAACGCTCACGCCCTGCGCTGATATTTCCGGTCCGATTCCGTCGCCCGGAAGTACTGCAATCTTGAAGTCCATATATTTTTATATCATTATAATTCCAGAAGGTTAAGCATCTTGACAGTGGCCCGTATTGCGGCCTCAGTCTGGTCGGCGTCGAGTCCGCGGGTCTTGATTACGGCACCGTTGTGAGTCCACGTGATAGTGGTGTGGACAAGCGCATCCGTACGTCCGCCGGGAGGGATATTGACCGAGTAGTTGGTCAGCGTGGGGAACGAGCGGTTAAGCCGGTCGGTGTAGATACGGCGCACCGCCTTTACGAAAGCGTCGAACTGGCCGTCGCCTACGGCGCTTTCCTGAAATTCCTCGCCGTCGATAATGAGTTTCACCGTTGCGGTCGGACGCAGTCCCTGCGAGAGATTCAGGGCATAGTTCACTATGCTTACACGCTGGGGGAGCGCGGAGTGGCGAAGGACGTCGGCCACGATGAAAGGCAGATCGCTCTGAGTGACGATTTCTTTCTTGTCGCCGAGCAATGTTATGCGTTCGGTGATCTTACGTATGTCGTCATCCGGCAGCTCTATGCCGAGCGCCTCGAGATTCTTACGGATGTTGGCTTTTCCCGAAGTCTTTCCGAGAGCATATTCACGCTCGCGGCCGAAACGCTCCGGCAGCAGGTCGTTGAAGTAGAGGTTGTGCTTGTTGTCGCCGTCGGCGTGCACGCCGGCGCATTGCGTGAAGACACTCTCTCCTATGATTGGCTTGTTGGGAGGCACGATTATGCCGGAGAACGACTCCACGATGTGGCTCACTTTATTTATTTTGCTTTCGTCCACGCCGGTGGAACCGTGGAGCTGGTCGTGAATCACCGCCACGGCGCTCGACAGGGCTGCGTTGCCGGCGCGTTCACCGAGCCCGTTCACGGTAACGTGGACGCCTCGTGCGCCCCCTTTCACGGCGGCAAACACGTTGGCTGTGGCGAGGTCGTAGTCGTTGTGGGCGTGAAAGTCGAAATGGACACCCGGGAAGTGCTTCACCATCAGGTGTACATAGGAGAGGGTATCGTACGGGTTAAGCACTCCGAGCGTGTCGGGGAGCATAAAGCGCTCAACCGGCAGCTCTCTGAGGGCGTGCATCATGGCAAACACGTAGTCGCGCGAGTGCTTCATGCCGTTGCTCCAGTCCTCGAGGTAGAGATTTACCTTCAGACCGGCGGCTACGGCACGCTCCACCTCCTCGCCTCTCTTTGCGAAGTGCTCTTCCGGTGTCTGGCCGAGTTGCAGACGGCAATGGCGTTCCGAACCTTTCGAGAGCAGGTTAATAACCTTTCCGCCGGCAGCCGAAATCCAGTCGACCGACCGGCCGCCGTCAATAAATCCGAGCACCTCCACCGCCTCAAGGCGGGAAATACCCGCCGCCCACGCGCAGATTTTGCTTACGGTGTCGAACTCGCCGTCCGACACCCGGGCCGACGCCACCTCGATGCGGGGCACGTGGAGTTCGTTGAGGAGCAGGCGCGTTATCGCCATCTTCTCGGCCGTCGAGAACGATACGCCGGAAGTCTGCTCGCCGTCGCGGAGCGTGGTGTCGAGAATTTCAACTTTAATCTGTCGGGTCACTTGCGGTTCGCTTCAAATTTCTCTATATCTGATTTTTTTGAGAGAAGATATTCCACGTCGTCGAGGCCTTCGCTCAGACACTGCTTTTTGTATGGATTGATGTCGAATTTCTCACTCCTGCCGGTGGCGAGATTCGTTACGGTCTGGGAAGGAAGATCGACCTTGACCTTTGTTGAATGGTCTGCTGAGATTGAGGTGAAAAGCTCGGAGAGGAACTCCTCGCTTACAGTGACGGGCAACACGAAGCAGTTGAGCTCGTTCTGCTTGTGGATGTCGGCGAAAAAGCTCGAGATTACCACCCTGAAGCCGTAGTCGTGGATTGCCCATGCGGCGTGTTCGCGCGACGAGCCGGAGCCGAAGTTCTTGCCTGCCACGAGGATACATCCTGAGTAGGCGGGATCGTTCAGTACGAACGATTTTATCGGATTGCCCTCCTTGTCGTAGCGCCAGTCGCGGAAAAGATTGTCGCCGAACCCCTCACGCGAGGTGGCTTTGAGGAAACGGGCGGGGATTATCTGGTCTGTGTCGACGTTTTCCATCGGCAGCGGTACGCATGAAGAGACTATGGTTGAGAATTTTTCTTTCATAACATTGTGCGTGGATCTGTGATTTTTCCTGTTACGGCTGCAGCCGCTGCCACGAGCGGACCGGCAAGGATAGTGCGCGAGCCGGGGCCCTGACGGCCTTCGAAATTTCGGTTGGAGGTCGACACGGCCAGCTTGCCGGCCGGAATTTTGTCGTCGTTCATGGCGAGACAGGCCGAACAGCCGGGCTGACGGAGTTCAAAACCGGCTGCCTCAAGTATCTTGTCGATGCCTTCCTCACGGATCTGACGGTCTACCCCCCACGAGCCGGGTACGAGCCACGCCGTAACGCCCGGAGCCTTCTTTTTGCCTTTCACGAACTCGGCAAATGCGCGGAAATCCTCGATGCGGCCGTTGGTGCACGAGCCGAGAAAAACGTAGTCCACCGGTTTGCCAAGCAACCTCTCCCCTTCGTGGAATCCCATGTATTTAAGCGCTTTATCATACGAAATTCTGCCCTGTTCGTCGGCAGGATCGGGCGATGGGATTGCCTCGGTTATGCCGATTCCCATTCCGGGATTTGTTCCGTAAGTTATACGCGGCTCTATGTCGGCGGCATCAAAACGGATTTCGCGGTCGAACTCAGCGCCCTCATCGGTTTTAAGAGTGCGCCAGTAGGCCACCGTCTTGTCCCACTCCTCTCCTTTCGGCGCATATTCGCGGCCTCTGACGTATTCAATCGTCTTTTCGTCGGGTGCGATCATGCCACCTCGCGCGCCCATCTCTATAGAGAGGTTGCAGAGCGTCATGCGCTCTTCCATTGAAAGCGCACGGATAGCCTCGCCGGCGTACTCCACAAAATAGCCCGTAGCGCCTCCGGTGGTCATTTTTGCAATGATATAGAGTGCTATATCTTTGGCTGTCACTCCTTTTCCGAGCCTGCCGTCGACAGTTATACGCATCTTCCGGGGCTTTGGCTGGATGATACACTGGCTCGCCAGTACCATCTCCACCTCGCTCGTGCCTATTCCGAACGCCACGCAGCCCAGAGCGCCGTGGGTCGAGGTATGGGAGTCGCCGCACACCAGCGTCATGCCGGGCAGTGTGAGTCCGTTTTCCGGGCCTATCACGTGGATGATTCCGTTTTTGGGATGCCCGAGTCCGAAAAGATTCACGCCGAACTCAGTTGCGTTGCGTGTCAAGGTGTCCACCTGATTGCGCGAAACGGGGTCGCTTATAGGCCTGTCTCTTATACACATCTGACGCTGCCGACGA
>UROS01000045.1 GCA_900549445.1 uncultured Porphyromonadaceae bacterium
TCTACGAGCGACGGACTGTCAGACCGACAGTCCGCCGCTTTTTTTCGTGCCTTTTTTCTTTTTCTTTCGCAGATTTTACGACCCGGACTCATATCCGATTTCTTTTTTTTGTAATTTTAGGCGTAAAATCCAATAATGATCTATGAGTACCCAACTGAAGGTTTACTGCCAGAACATAGGCGAATATATCCCCGTGGAAGGGGGCATGACTCTCTCCGAAATCTACCGCACGGTTGCCTCCCGCATCGGATTCACACCCATCTGCGCCCGCGTCAACAACAAAACCGAGGATCTCAATTTCCCCGTCTTCGCTCCCAAGATGGTGGAATTCCTTCCGGTGTCGTCGCCCTCGGGCCAGCGCTGCTACACCCGCTCGCTCTGCATGATGCTCTATAAAGCGGTTACTGACCTGTATCCCGGCGCCCGTCTGGTGATGGAACATTCCGTTTCACGCGGATATTACTGCCGTATAACGGGCGATTCCGTGCCTTCTCCGGCCGATGCAGCCCCTGCGCTTTGCGCCCGCATGCGGGAATACGTTGTCCGCGCTATTCCCTTCGAGCGCAAGGAGCGCCTTACATCCGACGTAATCCGTATTTTCGAAGGCCAGGGACTCATAGACAAAGTGAAGCTCCTCCGGACAACGCATTTTCTATATACAGTATACTACCGGCTCGACGGCATCTGCGACAGCTACTACGGTTGTCTCGCCCCCTCAACCGGAATTCTTCCGGTTTTCAACCTCATTCCCTACGAAGACGGCTACCTGCTCCTCGGCCCGGATCCTGCCGATCCCTCGAAGCCGGTGGTGCCCGTGGCGCAGCCCAAGCTCTACCGCGCGTTCACGCAGTACACTAAATTCAACGCCGTAATGGGCATCCGCAACGCCGGCGACGTCAACGCCGTGGTCGAAGCCGGTAAAACGAAAATGATGATCAACGTGGCCGAGGCGCTCCACACAAAGTATATCGGAGCCATAGCCGACAATATCACCGCGCGGTTCAACCGCGGCGAGGCACGCATAGTCCTCATTGCCGGCCCATCCTCCTCCGGTAAGACCACTTTCACAAAACGGCTTGCCGTACAGCTCCTCACCAATCTCGTGAAGCCGGTGATGATTTCGCTCGACAATTATTTCGTCGACCGCCACCTGACTCCGCGCGACGAGGACGGCGACTACGACTATGAATCGCTCTATTCCCTTAACCTCCCGCTCTTCAACGACCACCTCAACCGTCTCGTACGCGGCGAGGAAGTGGAATTGCCCACCTACAACTTTGAAACAGGCACAAGCAGCTTCAAAGGCGATAAAATCCGCCTCGACAGCCGTTCAGTCCTCCTCATCGAGGGTATCCACGGCCTCAATCCCGAACTCACTGCGAGCGTTCCCGACAAAATGAAATACCGTATCTACGTCTCGGCGCTCACAACCCTGTCGATCGACGACCACAACTGGATGTCGACCACCGACAACCGCCTCCTGCGCCGCATAATCCGCGATTACAAATACCGCGGAACTCCTCCGCTCGAGACCATACGCCGCTGGCCGAGCGTGCAGCGCGGCGAGAAAAAGTGGATTTTCCCGTTTCAGGAAAACGCCGATTCCATGTTCAACTCTTCACTTCTGTTCGAGGTTGGCGTGATGAAAGAAGAGGCTGAAAACGTGCTTAAAACAGTCCCTCACGACGTGCCTGAGTACGCTCAGGCCTACCGTCTGCGCTCAATCCTTTCATGCTTTGCGCCCATCAGCGACAAAGTAATCCCTCCCACGAGCCTTCTCCGCGAATTCCTCGGCGGCTCTTCCTTCCACTACTGATTTATTTCGTCCGGAACGAATTAAACGACCGCGGCTTAAGCGTGGCGTTCAGATATTTGTCGCCGAGTTTCAGGCTTACTGTCCGCGGTTCGTCCGTGCGGTTCGCAACTGCCGCAGCGTAGTTCCCTTTCGCGTCGCGCACCACTAACGCCGGAGTTTCGGAGCGCCCGCGGCCCGAATATGCCACTATGCTGCTTCCCGGAGTCAGTATTTCAGAGAAATGCTTCACGGCGTAGAATTCCGGTGTATAGCGCAGACTGCGGTTTGCCGGGTCGAGTTCCACCAGTGCGTTCTGGTTCCAGCCCCACGGACTCGTGCCGCGCACCGGAAGCAGGAAATTCCAGTTATACCATTCTTCAGCACCGTTGCCGAAATTGTCGGCAAGCAGGAAGAATGTATGTTCGCCCGCTTTCCAGTCCATGTCGCCGTTTCCGCACTCGCTTTCGGAGCATATATAGCTGTAGTCCGGATACTGCTTGCGGATTTCGGGCATAATCTCGCGCCCCTCCCACTGGAAGGCCAGGCCGGATATGGCATCGCGCAGCCCCTCGTCGGCAAGCACGCGCTCCACGTGATCCTGACGGTTGGTATTGAACGTGCCTAAGTAGAGTTTCACCTCCGGATGATGCTTTTTGAGAGTAGGAGCCAGATAGTCGCGGTTGAAGCGGATGGTTCCCTCCGCCGTCCATGCACACCCCGGGTAAGGGGTATAGCTGTAAGCCTCGTTCTGATAGATAACCATGTCTACCGGAATCCCTTCGGCGGCATAGGCGTCGATAAATTTGCAGAAATAATTGGCATATGCCTGCAGATAGCGCGGATCCTGAATAAAATAGTCCTGAGTGGCGAGTTTGCGGGGAAACACTCCGTCGCGCTCGCCTAAGAATTTCATCTCATCCTCGTCAACCGCCTCCGAGCCCCCGTGGAGAAGATAGTCTATGCGAGGATCGGCGTTGTTGAAGCGGCTGCTCACAACCGGATAATCGTGGTTGATCTTCATCCACGACGGCGGCGACCACGGCGAGATCCAGAACGTCAGGCCGGGATTGTATTTTTGCGCCGCGCGTATGAGCGGAATCTGTCCGCGGCGGTCGCGCTCTATGTTGAAATAACGCAGCTCCAGGTCGCCGGCTACCTCGTCGCAGCTCCACCACGAGCGCCCGTAGTCATTGCAGTTCATCGAGATGCGTCCGCGGGTGAAGCGGAGATCCCCGTCGGGAGCGAACAGGCGCCGCATCAGCTCGTCCTGCTCGTCGCGCGTCAGCATCAGAAAGGCGTCCCAGTCGAGCTCGTTGAAGGTGGTGCCCAGACATTTGAACTGATGACCCTTGTCGCCGTCCGAAGCCGATGCTATCACTTCGGCCGCCGGCTTCGACGCCAGCTGGGCTTTTCGGGTCGACCACCTGTTGCCGTCGGTGCTTTCATTCCACACGGGTGCTCCCGCCGCCGCACTTAATGCGGTCACCGCCGCCGCGGCTGCTGCAATAAATATCCTTTTCATTTTCATGGTTGTATGGCTTGCTGTTATGATTTATAATAATACGTCTGTCGCGCTCAATCCGCTCAGTCCGCTCCGACTTTTAATCCGAGTCTCCTGCCCAGTATTATAAGAGTTGCCACTGTGGCCGGGAGGGCGGCGATTATGCTCACGTGCCACGCCGAAAACCACACCACTCTGACCACGCAGATTATTCCTCCGAAACCGATTATCTCCGCCACTGTGCCCAGAATGTTCTGCAGCCGGGTGCCGAGCATGCTGATGCGCGGATAAACCGGCCATAGCAGGAAGTAGAACATTATGCTGTAGACGAGCAGCAGTAACAGTCCGGGCCAGAATTTCACCAGATGGTCACCGCGCAGCAGTGCCTTGTAGGCGTGGTAGTTTATCATCGGCCCCGGACACTGGCCCACGTAGGTTTCGTGCAGGTCATTGTCGAAATCGCCTATCAGCACTGTTTTTCCGCGCATCATCGCGCACACTTCCTCTTCGGTCGAGTTTCCGAGAATCTGCGAGGAGAAATACGGATATCGCACAAGGCCGTCGCTACCGGTTCTCTCCGCGGCGGATTTCGGCAGACGTATGAACAGCGAATTGTAGCAGAGCCGTCCGTCGTCGCTGTATGCCGCGCCGTGGCGGCGGATGCCGGTGCCGGTGGTCTGGCGGTACAGCCGAAGCGCAGCCGATTCCCCGTCGGGCTGAAGATACTGATACCGTGTGAATCCGTTGGTTTTCAGTCCGCGGTAGTCGGAATATGCCACGTTGGATGCGATCGCATCCGGCATCTCTCCGAGGTCTTCCGCGTGGGTGGCGACTACAATCCCCGGGTCGGCGGCGATTTCTGCGAAAAGCGCCGAATCCTGCGGGCCGCTCAGGTTGCGTGAGAAGCTTACGTCGACAAAAATGTTCTTCGCCTCTGCTTTCCGTGCCATGCCTATGGCCTTACGCAGCGACTGACGCGATGTTACGGCCACGTGGCCTATCGAATCGCCGAACTCCGGATCGAGTGCGGCAACAAGCTCCTTTTCAACGCCTAAGTTTACGCAGAAAATGCTGTCGTCCTCCTCTTTGTCGTCGGAAACCACGCTTGCCATCAGCGCCAGCGGCTGCAGAGTGCTCGAATCGTCGAAAACCGGAAACTCCCAGTTGCCTATCAGGTAGTCGGCAATCAGGATGGCGAACGCAATCCCCGCAGCCACCCCCGCCCGCCGCAACAATATTTTCCATTCTTTCAGCCTCATTTGTAGCGGTCGATAATTTTATAGTGGGCGAACTTGCTCAAAGAAATTTTGATAGTTGTTGTTAGTTAAAACAGACAGATTTGTTACCTGGATGCTGATATCAGAGCCGTCTTCGTTTTTTCCTATCATAAAAAGTTCCCGGATGTTTCTGACGTTTTTCAGGCCTTTGATACCTATAGAAAATAACGATTGATTTTTTTTCAAAAATGACGCCGTAAGTACAGGATTATGTTCCATAAAAACAGCTTCGGTTTCAAACTCTTTTCCTGTGTCTAATCGAACGTATATTTTATTGTTCAAACTGAATGATTTGAATACCCCTTTATCGTCATGGTCTAACAAAAATGTCACGAACACTTTATCATGAAGCAGGAAGCAGTTTTCTACCGATAATTGTATTCCTCGCTCGAGTCCTATAGTCGTTATGCTCGGCCCTCCGTCGGATGGGACAAACCTATACATATAGGTCAAGTTATCTTCCTGTTGCTCAGGCTCCTTGGCGGGTGTTGGCGCGGGTTTCGTTTCCGTTGCTTTCGCGGGGTTGAAGATGAAGTCGCCGATCACGTTGCCCACCTGCAGCGGACACTGCACGCCGTTGGTCATGCGGTATGTATCGTTCACTATATTGCTGAGCGTCACTGGGAACGGTTGACCGGCCACACGTATGTTCTGAATCATTGCCGACGCAAACGGGCTGTTTTTGCCGCTGTCGCCGTCAGATGCCGTCTCGCCGCTCTGGGTGGAGAACACGATTACCGATCCTTTCGACCCCTCCATCCTCGCCAGACCCTTCTGCGCGCTGCGGCTGAATGCGCTGCGGTGGTCGCGGCAGGCGTCGAGGAAGAGCAAGCGTGTCGACGCGCCCGAATTTTCCATCTCGTAGAGCACGTCGTCGGCATTGAGCGTTTTGTCGATGTCGGAACGCAACTCGAGCCCGTTTTCTATCGGCACGAGATAGTTTTTTCCCTCCTCCTGGATGCCGTGGCCCGCGTAGTAGAAGAGAGCCACGTCGTAGGCGTCGGCCTTGTTGCGGAACTGCTGCAGGGCGGCGCGCATGTCGTTGTATGTAGTCTCATACGACTCTATTACGTCGAAGCCGAGATCCTGCAGCGTGGTCGACACGTCGGCGGCATCGCGCTGTGCGTTTGCAAGCTGGCCGAGTTCCATATAGTTGGAGTTGCCTATCACTAAGGCGAGGCGTCTCTGGTCAGATCCGCTGAGCGGTCTGCCGCGGCGGAAGGCGAAATTGGCTCCCGCTCCTCCGCGTGTCGAACCGCGGCTCACGGCGAGGCAATAGTCGGCGAGTGTCTTCACCATGCTTTTGCTCTCGAAAACCTGTTTCGACAACCGGTATATTTTCCCGGTGGCTGTTTCCTTCGCCTCGAGAGTCTGCCTGTTGTCGGCCCAGTCGATTCGGTCGGTCGACCGGAAAATGTCGCCGCTTTTAAGCGTTTTTCCTCCTATCGTTATGGTAGGGGTGGAGAGGCGCGTAATCTTATAAGTGCTCCGCTGCGGAGCGACGGCCGCCGTGCAGACTGCAAGAAAGATCAGCAGAAACAGCCGCAATATGTACCGGTGATGAACTGAAATCATATTCTTTAAGGAGGATTCTTTCGCAAAGTTATATTTTTTAGCGCATTAATCAAAGCGAAAACACTCTGCGGCATCCCCGGCAATTGTATTTCCTTGCTGTTTTGCCTCCGGAAAAACTGCCTCCGCCGAGCGAAATTTGTAATTTTCGCGTTTCAAAAAATCTATCTTCAATAGATTTGCAATAGATTTATTGCCGATTCTTTCTATATTCCCCTCGAAATACTTAAAATGTTAAAGAATATCTGCTAAATTTGTGCAAAATCTTTCCGAGATGAAACCGAAGTCGTTCACATTACGTTTGCTGCTCATTTTTCCGGTGCTGACCCTGCTGTTGGCTGCGGCTTGCAGCCGGCGTGCCCCGGAATCCGACATTTCGGCACTCTGCACCCGCTGGCTCGACGGAGCCGACGACCCCACCCTCGCCGCCATCAACCGCAGCGCCGACGCACTCACCGACTCCGGCTTCTCCGATTCTGTGTTCGCGGCATATCTGCGTGTGTTCACCGGCTTCCCCGAGCACCCCGCGGGCAACCCCGACAGCCTGCGTCTGCAAACCGGCGTAGCGCTCAAAAACTTCTGTATCGCCGCGCGCGACGCCGACAAAAACCTTATCTTTGCTGCCGTTACCGACAGCCTCGCCCGCATCGGGCAGCCCTACCTCACGGGCGAATGCGGATATTACCTCGGCCTTTACCGCCTCTCGTCCCACACCCGCATGTCCGGCTTCCGCGAAATGCTCGATTCGCTCATCCAACTGCCCAAGTGCGAGGATATTACCCAGGATATGGTCTTCGCATGCGCCATAGCCGAGTTCATGCTGAAAGCCGACATGTCGTCGGAACTGTATATCCCCATGCAGATGCGCGCCGTGGAAGACTACCGTGCCGGCGCGCGCAGCAACGACGATGTCGACATCCTTTCGCAAACCGGCTACATCTTCAACCGCGTGGGCGATTACGTAAAAGGCGAGCGCTACCTCCGCGAGGCCGTGCAGCTTGCGGAGAAGAACCCCGGCGCCAAACGTGAGGGCACAATCTACCTCTACGGCAACCTCGCCAACCTCTATTTCCGGCTCGGCATGTTCGACAAATCGCTCGAATTCAACTCTAAAGCCATCGCCGAAAGCCGCCGCCACAACTTCTCCTCGGAGGTCGACCTGCTCAGAATGAGGGTAAACACCTTTCAGGAAACCGGTCAGGACGATTCAGCGGCAATCTATTTCGGAATAGCCAAACAGGCACTCGAAAGAATCCGCGAACCGCGACGCCGCGGGCTCAACCGCGACGCCCTTCTCTTTACCCGCTACAGCATTATCGAGCGCGACGACATCGACCCTGACACCCTCGCCCGCGCCATCGCCGTATTCCGCGAAATGGTGGCCGACTCCACGCGCCGCAACGACACTCTCGCCTTTCTCCTCGGCCTCGGCCTGGCGCGCACCGGCAATTTCGCCGAGGGCATCCCTCTGATGGAGAACGCCACGCGCAATTTTGAAGAGCAGGGCTACGGCGAAAGCATTGCCTGGGCCTACGATTTTCTCATGCGCTCCTACACCGCCGCCGGAATGTACGACAAGGCCGGGCGCCTCTTCCCACGCTACCGCCAGATCCATGACTCCCTCAAAATCGAAGAAAACACCAAAGCCTCCATCGCGGCCGACATCCGCTACGAAAGCGCTCTGAAAGAGGAGAAGAACCGCTCGCTCGAGGCCGAACTGTCGTTAAGACACCGCTCCTTCATTTATTTATGTATGGTGGCAGTGCTGCTGACGGTGCTTCTCGGCGTCAGCATCTTCTATATTTTCCAACGCCGTAAGTCGCAGCGCATCGAACGCGAGCTCTTCCGTCGGCAAATCAGCGACATGCTCTCATCGCAACAAGAAATAAATGGCAACATCGAAGCTATGAGTCAGGAACTCAAAGAAAAAGGGCGCGAGGACCTGACCGAAGCCTTGCGCGATCAATTGCAGCCGTCGCTGCTCAGCGACGCCGACGAAAAGCGCTTCCGCCAGGCGTTTGCTGCTCTTTATCCACGTTTTCTGCAGCGGCTGCACGCCCGGTGCCCCGAGCTTACCAAAAGCGACGAACTGTTCTGCATGCTGATTATGCTCAATCAGAGCACCGATCAGATTGCCCTCGCCCTCGGCATACTCCGCGCAAGCGTGAACAGCGCCCGCTACCGCCTGCGCCGCAAATTCAACCTCGCTCCCGACGTGGATCTCGACACTTTCCTCACTTCCGGCGAATTCTGAAGCCCCCGCAGAAGAATTGCCTGTACATCTCCCATAATTTCACTGATTCTCAAAATTCAAAACTTGTACGTATGAAATTAAATATCTAAATTTGCAACGGACTCCCCGCCGAAGCCCGCAACGGGTCTGGGTCGGGTGTTCGGGTCTGTTTATGTGCAGGCCGATACATAATGAAGAGCGTTTATCAGACGCATATCTTGGCTTTTCGGAATCTCGCAAATTCTAACCCCGGTCAGGAATGTGGCAGCGGTAGATGCCTTTCGGGTATGATTTATGTTTTTGACCGCTCACTTGTGGGCGGACATTGTCATATCATACGGCGTGAGGCTTCGGCGTTGCTCTTTCTACCGGGATGGGCAAATGCGAGAGCCTCGAAAAGCGGAGAGAGCAAACGATACAGGCTTTCACGCTTTTTTTATTTTTACTTTTTTGTTGCCGGCTTAATTGGAAAGCCCGAATCCGGAGAATATAAAAAAGTTTGGCCGGCATGCATTTCTGCCGGAGTAAAACTATGAAACAACCAAATGAACAGGAAATCTGACGACAGCCAACGCGCCGCCCTTTCCGGCTCCTTAAACCGTCTGCTTCGCCCCGGTCTGCTCAGCGACGCCGACGAAAAGCTCCTGCGCAGTCTGTTTGAGACCCTTTATCCGCAGAGTATCTCCCGGTTGCGTGAACGCTATCCCGAACTCACGAAAAGCGATGAGCTTTTCTGTATGCTGATCATCCTCCGGCAGAGCACCTCCAGCATAGCCATCGCTCTCGGTATTCTCCGCGCAAGCGTGAATACAGCCCGCTATCGTCTGCGCCGCAAATTCAACCTGCCCCCCGACGTGGATCTCGACACCTTCCTCATCTCCGGCGAATTCTGACCGCCGCCTTCTTTCTTTCGCGCATTGTACGGACGTGAATGCATTCGTTTTTCCGTAAAAAATTATTGCTGTCGGATAAAACTCAAATATTGCGAAAAGGCATGGCTCGAAGGCTGAATTTACGGTGCCCGGGCATGTTTTCTCATCTTACAAGCCCCCTCAGTAAAAAATGATGGATCGGGCAGGCTCCGCGGCTACCGCCCGGGATCAAGGCGTCGCAGCTCCGCCGCTCGCCTTGATTTTTTGAGGAGGTTGTTGTCCCATAGCTCCGCTTCGCTCCGCAATGGGTTTGAAAAACATCGCGCCTCCGGCGCTTTTTCGCGCAAAATCCTCGCAGAGGACTTCCTGGTCCGCAATAGAGTGCACTCCAACAATAAGAATGTTCAGAAAATAAGTGTAAAAGCGCCGTGAGGCGCGAGGTCTTTCAAACCCATTGCGGAGCGAAGCGGAGCTATGGGACAGCGCCGCCCGCCCCCCATTCTCGAGGCGAGCCGCGGAGCCGCGATGCCTCGACTCCGGCGGCAGACACGGAGCCTGCCCGAGCCATCTTTTTCAGGCCGCCTCAAAAATTTTTATCGGACGGCAAAAAAATGGTTATTCACTGTGGATGTGAAGAATCACGTCCGTACACTGTCACTCAGTTAGTTATAATAGTTTAACTATAGGTTTATGCCATTGATTCAGCGAGTCATGAACATATTCTTCAATTTTTAAATGAGAGAGTCGTGTATTTCGTGTATTTTGCAAAGATTTTTGATGCTTTTTCGCCCGAAAATTTGGAAAAATGACATTCCGAGCATTATCTTTGTGAAATAATTGCAACCTATAACGTTTTTTGTAATTATTACGCATCAGGCTATTTTTCTTATAAACCAATATAACTTATGAAAAAATTCTACTCAATGCTTGTTGCTTTGATTGTGGCTGCGTTCGCAATCACGGCAAGTGCGGCTTCGTTTACGATTAAGATCGATCATCCGGAGCGCGTTGTAATTTCCGGCGGTTATGCGCAGATCCCGGATCCGCTTACGGCCGAGAGCGTAATCACCTATGAACCCAACGAATATCGTAATCTGACCATCTCAGCCATCGGGAGCAATTATATCAAATCGGCTCTCGATCCCGAAGGCAATCCCCTCAATGAAAATTATTACGGCTACGTAATTTATCTTGAGGAAAAATACGACGGTGAGGTCTTCACCATCACAACCGGCGACCTCGCCGAAGACCGTGAGGCTTCCGAAGATTTCTTCACTCTTACTGTAGACCGTCCCGAAAAGGTATCGCTCACCTACAGCAACACTTCGAAACCTATTTCTCTGAAAGCCGCTCCCGAGGAGAACGTAATCAAATTCCTCCCCGACCGCGATGTGCCTCTGAGTCTCGACGCTCTCGAGAATTCGTCGACAACTCTCTTCTATTCCGTAAAACTCAACAATGAAGAGCAGACCCCCGCATATTACGGCAACTATGAGCTCAAACCCCGGAAAGGTGATAAAGTCGACGTGAAATTCGATTTCCCCGCTCAGGAATGCAAAGTGAAGCTCAGCCTTCTCGACGGTATTGACGTGAAAGACGCGCTGACCAAGGTAGAGGCCTTTAGAGGCGCCGAGAAAATCGACATAACTCCCGCCCTCGAAATGACCGTAAGCGCCGGCTATTATCTCTATCTTTATTTCAACGAAGACTGGGATTATCAGGCCTATCAGGTAAACGGTGAGGACGTTAAACCCATGTACTCGTCTCAGATAAAGCTTCCAGTCAGAAGCGACGTTGACTTGCAGGTCGACATCGAACCGTATCCCGATTATACAGTCAGCCTCACTGTCGATAACCCTGCCAACGTGACCGTTAAGAAATATGTCGGCAACGACTATGTTGCGATAACCGACCTTCAGGCCGGTGCGAACGACATCGCCGTATCCTCGAAAAATCCCAATCTCAGAATTACACCTGTAGCAGGCTCGTTCATCTCATCCATCAAGGACGCCGATGGCAACAATGCCAAGTTTGACACCTACTATAAATATTACGAAATCAAGGCCAAGGATGGCGAAAACAAGTGGACAATCGTATCCGGAGCATATCCGACTGATCCGGTGCGCGTTAATTTCGTCCGTGCCGACGGCGACACACGTGATTTCAATGACTATGTGATCAATGTAGGTGAACTCGTTGATGGTACAAGTACTGCAGTGAAAATCGACAAAGACGGATTCACCGCTCTCCCCGGCCACACCTACAAAATCTACAGAAACGAGGTGGATTATGACTGGAATTCATGCTCGTTTGCCGACGACTCCGACCCCTCCTCCAAGGTAAATGCTTTGTATAATGAATTCATGGTGGTTGCAGGCGGAAAGATCTCCATCAGCGCTACGGAAAACGAGAAGATTACATTCACCGTGAGTGTCGATGACCCCGAGCACCTCACTCTCTACAAGGCATACTCGTCGTACGATCCCCTCAGAAACATCGCCATCCCCGTGTCGGCCGGCAACAACACCATAAGCGTGGGCAAAGGCTGGAGCGCTCCGACCATAACAGTTGTCGCCGCCGACGGTTACTATGCCGTCATCAGAAATGAAACAGCCGGTACGACCGAAACCTCCGGCAATTTCTCCGCATACGACGGCGACAAGATTTCCATCTCGGTTGTAAAGATCAACCGCGACTCCCGCCTCGCCGTTTATATGGAAGGAGCTTCGAAACTCTCCGATTTCCGCATGAGAAACATCAAATACGATGAACTTACGTTTGCCGCCGCTGACGGCTACAGTTTCATGGATTACTCCGTAGCTTACGACGGCGAAATGAGCGTGCTTCTCTCAGGCGCCAGCGGCTCATCCACCTTCGCTTATTTCGACGATGAGCCTCTTACCAACGAGGCCTACTACGGCGTTCAGTACTACTTCACTCCCGCTCAGGGCGCCGGTGTGCTCAAAATCTACATCGGCCGCGACAGCGAACCCGCCCGCTCGGCCGTAACCTTCACCGTTGAGGGCAATCCCGAAGCCGAGGTCGTGAAAGACGCCGTTGTTGCCGTAACCGACCTCACCGCAGCCCAGAATGTTCTCCCCGGCACCCGCTTCGAGGTTAAGCCCGCGGCAGGCAAAGATCTGACCGTAAGCGTAAACGGTACTCCGGTAGCAAAGAATGACGAAGGCAACTATCTTTTCAGTGTAAACGAGGATTCAGACGTTAAAATTTCCGATTCCGAATCGGGAATCATCAGCATCGAAGGCGACGCCGTTGAAAACACCGACGTGTACAACCTCCAGGGCATCAAGGTGCTCGCCGCACCGACCGCCGATGAAATCAACGCCCTCCCTGCCGGAATCTACATTCAGAAAGGAAAGAAAATCGTGGTAAGATAACCGCTCACGATTCATAATCTCAAAAGAGGGTGTTGCAGAACCTCGAAAATTGAGAGATGGAGTTCTGTAACTCATTAATCCTCAATTGCTCTCTTTTTGAAAGTATTGGCAAAAACTGAGTTCTGCAACACCCTCTCCTTTTTTATATAGAAATACGGAATCGCAGACAAAATCCGCCGAAAAGCAGATTTTCGCGATTTTTTATAGGTATTGATAACATATTGCTATATAAAAATGCTTATCTTTGCAAAATCATTCAAAATTTTGTCACATTTATAAATAAAACCATAATATCATTCATCTATCCGCAATGAAAAAACTGATACTGTCAGCCCTTGTGGCGGCTCTGGCCCTCGGATCAGCTGACGCGCAGTCGAAACTCGGCCTGTCGAGCCGGTGGATGCTCCGCAACTACAAGGAGGCTCATTCCGGCACGCTCAGCCACGACAGCCGACTCCGCTCATTCACTCAGAAGTCGGGCAATCTCCCCGGCGAAGTCTCCGACGCCTTCGTGACGATTGCCGACGGATTCTCCCGCACCGACCTTGAGGAAGCAGGCGCTACCGTAATGTCGGTAATGGGCAATATCGCCATCGTCTCGCTCCCCACCTCTGCCGTGGAAGATTTCGCGCAGCTTCCCTGCGTGAAATCCATGAACCTCGGCCGCCCCATGAAAGCCAAGATGAACGCCGCGCGCCGCGATGCCGGTGTTGACGAAATCCATGCCGGAACAGGGCTGCCCCGCGCCTATACGGGCAAAGGAGTGGTAACCGGCATCGTGGATCAGGGTTTCGATCCTCACCACATCAACTTCCGCAACGCCGACGGCTCCTCGAGAGTTAAGCTTGTGTCGCTCATGCGCATCAACATGGCCGGCACCGCGATCACACCCACTTTCTTCTCCGATGATCCCGGAATTGTCGCTGACTATCCGCTCAGCGACTTCACCACCGACAATTCATCTGCTTATCACGGTACCCACACCCTCGGCATCATGGCCGGAGGCTACACCGGCCCGGTGACGATGGCCGTTGACAACGGCGACGGCACCTCCCACAACGAGGATGCCGACAATCCGTACTACGGATGTGCCCCTGAAAGCGACATCCTCATAGCATGCACGACCGAATCCGGTATCAACGACTCATATATAGCCAACGGCGTAGCCCAGATCCTCGACTACTCCAGTGCCATGCAGGTGCCCGCCGTGGTCAACCTCTCGCTCGGCAGCAACACCGGGCCCCACGACGCCCGCGCCCAGATGAACGCCTTTCTCGACTATTGCTCGGAGGAAACGGGCGGCATAATCTGCGTGTCGGCCGGAAACGAGGGCGACATACCCCTCCATATAGCCCACACCTTCACGGCTGACGGCGAGGAACTCAAGACTCTCATCCTCCCTACCGTAGAGGAGGAAGGGCTGGAGAACGTGCGTTACGGCCAGGCTTATATCTACAGCGATTCCGAGGAGGAATTCGAGCTGCAGGCGGTTGTAGTGAACACCCGTCGCCTCAACGGCACAATCGTAATGCGCCTCTCGGCCGGTACCGACTATGAGACCGCCGTTCAGCACACGAGCCTCACCAAATACCTCTCCGGAACCATCACGCTCCAGCGCATGATCGACCCGGATACCGGCCGCTACTACGTGATGACGGACTATTACGTGGACAACACCTCCGACAACGACGGCCGCTATCAGATCGGCTTCATAATCAAAGGCAAGAAGGATCAGCACGTAGACTTCTGGTGCGACGGCATGTTTGCCGTGCCCGACGATTTCGGGCTGGAGGGCTGGACAAAGGGAACCACCGACGGCACCATCTCCGACATGGCGTGCGGAACAGAGGTGATTTCCGTCGGCGCCTACAACACCAAAAACGAATGGCCCTCGCTCGACGGCCGCGTCTACAATTATAAAGAGCTGTTCCCGCTGGGCGACATATCGCTCTTCTCTTCCTACGGCACTCTCAACGACGGCCGGAAGCTTCCGTTTGTCTGCGCCCCCGGCGCGGCAATCGTGTCGTCTACGAGCCATTACTACACCGATCAGCTCAAGTCGAATCCCGGCGTGGAGATGCTCTATCAGGCGCGGCTGACGGAGAAAAACCGCACGAACTACTGGCAGCGCGAGCAGGGCACCTCGATGTCGACTCCGTTTGTGGCGGGAGCCATCGCCACCTGGCTTGAGGCCGACCCGACCCTGACCGTCGGCGCCATCAAAGAAATCATCACCTCCACCGCGGTTAACGACGACAACGTGGCGAATTCCGGCAATCCCGTGCAATGGGGCGCAGGCAAGTTCAGCGCCATCGGCGGTCTCAAGGAAGTGATACGCCGCAGCCAGAGCGGTATCGAAGGAATAACGTCGGGCGAATCGTCGCCGCGCCCCGTGCTGACCTCCGACGACGGCCGCCGCTTCAACATCTTCCTGGGCGGATCGAAAAAACTTACCGCCGAACT
>UROS01000046.1 GCA_900549445.1 uncultured Porphyromonadaceae bacterium
CCGTTCCGGCAGCCGCCGAAGTCATCAATCTCACTACTCCCTCCTCATCAATGGTTCTTGATGCGGAAAAAGGAGGCGCTCTCAAAATACTTTATTACGGCGACAAGCTTTCGGCCACCGACCTCGAAAACATAAAGGCCGCAGGCTCGTTCAACCGCGACGCCTATCCCCTCTACGGCAATTACCCTCAGGGCGAGGCGGCGATGAGCGTCACCCATTCCGACGGCAACATGACGACAGTAATGGAAGTGACCGACGTAAGAAAACGTACCGATTCCGACGGCTCGGAAGTGACGACGGTAGAGATGCTCGACAAAGCTTATCCATTCGTGGTAAATGTTAATTACCGCACCTATCCGGGTGAGGACGTGATCGAGACCTGGGTCGACGCGACCAACAACGAGAAAGGCACCGTGACTCTCAACCGATTCATGTCGGGCTATCTGCCGCTGCGCTACGGCAATGTATGGCTGTCGTCGCTCTACGGTTCCTGGGCCAACGAAGGGCGCCTCAACCAGGAGCCGCTTACCCACGGAGTGAAAATGATAAAAAACAAGGACGGCCTGCGCAATTCCCACACCTCTCACGGCGAAGTGATGTTCTCGCTCGACGGCAAACCGCTTGAGAACACCGGCCGTACCATAGGGGCCGCTCTCTGCTACGGCGGCAACTACAAGCTGATGATTGACACCGACGACAGCAACTTCCACCACTTCTTCGCAGGCATCAACGAAGAGAATTCCGAATATAATCTTAAGAAAAACGAGACCTTCACCACCCCTGCCCTCGCCCTGACCTACAGCAACGAAGGTCTGAGCGGAGCAAGCCGCAATTTCCACCGCTGGGGGCGCAACCACAAACTCGCCCACGGCAATGAGCCGCGCAAGATACTCCTTAACTCATGGGAAGGCGTCTATTTCGACATCAACGAAGAGGGTATGGCGCAGATGATGAAGGACATCGCATCGATGGGCGGCGAACTCTTCGTGATGGACGACGGCTGGTTCGGCGACAAGTATCCCCGAGCCAACGACTCTTCATCGCTCGGCGACTGGACCGTCGACACCGCCAAACTCCCTCACGGCATCAAGGGTCTGACCGACGAGGCGAAGAAAAACGGAATAAAGTTCGGCATCTGGATCGAGCCGGAAATGACCAACTCAAAAAGCCGTCTCTACGAGGAGCATCCCGAGTACATAATCAAAGCTGATAAACGCGACATCGTGGAAGGCCGCGGCGGCACGCAGCTGGTGCTCGACTTGGCCAATCCGAAAGTACAGGATCTCGTGTTCAGCGTGGTCGACACCCTAATGACGAAGTACCCCGAAATCGACTACATCAAATGGGACGCCAACGCCCCCGTGATGCAGCACGGCTCGCAGTATCTCACCCGCGACAACCAGAGCCATCTCTACATTGATTATCATAAGGGATTCGAGAAAACTCTCGACCGCATCCGCGCAAAATATCCCGATCTTACCATCCAGGCCTGCGCCAGCGGCGGCGGCCGCGCAAACTGGGGCATACTCCCCCACTTCGACGAATTCTGGGTGAGCGACAACACCGACGCCCTCCAGCGCGTCTACATGCAGTGGGGCACTTCCTACTTCTTCCCGGCAGTGGCCATGGCCTCGCATATCTCGGCCGCGCCCAACCATCAGACCTTCCGCACCATTCCGCTCAAATACCGCACCGACGTAGCCATGAGCGGACGCCTCGGAATGGAAATCCAGCCCAAAAACATGACCGATGAGGAAAAGGATTTCTGCCGCCGCGCCATAAGCTCCTACAAGGAAATACGCCCCATCGTGCAGCAAGGCGACATATACCGTCTGCTCTCTCCCTACGACAAACTCGGCGCCGCATCGCTCATGTACGTGACACCCGACAAGAACGACGCCGTCTACTATTGGTGGAAGACTGAAACGTTCTGCAACCAGCAGCTTCCCAGAGTGACGATGGCAGGTCTCGACCCCGGGAAAATCTACACCGTAACCGAACTCAACCGCATCGACAACGAACCTCTCCCCTACGAGGGCAAGCAGTTCACGGGCAAATATCTGATGGACAACGGCCTGGAAATGCCCCTTGAGCACAACGTCGACTACCACAAACGCACAGACTACGCATCGCGTGTGCTGCGCCTCACAGCCAGATAATCAACGATCTGCCTGATATTTTCAAGCAGCCGTTGAGCTTAGACTCTGCATTCTCTTATATTCGTTAATATAACAATCTGAGCTATCCAAACTTCGAGTTAACAGATTAATAGCTCGTATCACTCAATTCTAAGGTAAAACCACAGAGCTGCCTGAGCGTGACGCCCGGGCAGCTCTTTTTTCAGCTCCCCAATCCGCTCATGAACAATTGTTGACATCTGGCGATTGTATTTATACAAAATATTCGCTGAATGGACAATAAGACTATATATCACCGATTCTCACAATGGGTTGACCGTCAGCCCGAAGCCATGGCCATAGTGGAGGACGGCCGCGCCGTGACTTACCGCCAGCTCGACGTAATGGCAAACGCCATAATGTCGAAATTCTACTCAAAGCGCTACCCGACTGTAGGTATAATAATGAGCCACGGCATAGAAATGACAGCCGCGATGCTGGCCGTTGTGAAAAGTGGCGCAGCCTACGTGCCTGCCGAACCGTCATTGCCTCGGGAGAGAGCCGGATACATGATGGCGACCGCGGGAGCAGAGTTCGTAATCACCGACAGTTTCTGCCGCAATCTGCCGCAGTCGCCGCTGCTTCCAGACCGTTCCTCCCCCGGGGGAGCGGCCTATATTCTCTATACTTCGGGCACGTCGGGGCGTCCCAAAGGGGTGGTTGTAGAGAATCACAGCGTGGTGAATTATGCCGAGGCTTTTGAATATGAATTCCATGTTGCTCCAGGCGATGTCATGCTCCAGTATTCGGTATGTTCATTCGACATTTTTGTTGAGGAAGTGTTCACCACACTGCTCAACGGAGCCACACTCGCCATTCCGCCGGAAGAAATTCGCGAAGGCAGGCTGCCGGGGCTTATGGATTTTTGCGAACGCCACGGAGTGACCGAAATAAGCGGTTTCCCTTACCTTCTGGCCGACATGAACCGCTACCGCTTATTCCCGTCAAAGCTGCGTCTGCTCATAAGCGGCGGCGACGTAATCCGGGCGTCATATATCACGTGGCTCAAAAATCAGGATTTTGTGGTTTACAACACTTACGGCCCGAGCGAAACCACCGTGTGCGCCACATATTTCCGCGTCGACAATGCCGAGCCCCTCGACGACGGCACCTTCCCGATCGGTAAAGCCATAAAAGGTACCGGAGTGAAAATACTCGACAGCAGCCTGCGTGAGGTGCCGGAAGGAACCGCAGGCGAAATCTGCATTTCGGGCGAAGGGGTGGCCCACGGTTATCTCGGAAATCCTCCGGAGCAGTCTAACTTCATTATCTGCGCCGACGGCTCGAAAATGTATCGCAGCGGCGACCTCGGCTACCTTCTTCCCGACGGCAACATAGCGTTTCTGCACCGCAAGGACAGGCAGGTAATGATTCTGGGCAAGCGGGTTGAACCGGAAGAGGTGGAAAACGTGCTGAATGAGTCGCCGTGTGTGGAACGCGGCGTTGTAAGGGCGTTCACCGACGAGGAAGGGATGGCATATCTCACTGCCTATTTCGTGCCGTCGCACAAAAACTGTCAGCTGAGCCGTATAAAAAAGTTTCTGCGCTCACGTCTCGCCGATTTCATGGTGCCTGAATTTTTCGTAAAAATGGATGAAATACCTCTTACATCGCGCGGAAAGGTCAAAGACCGCGCTTTGCCTGTTGTCATGAAGGAAGGAGTTAGGCAATGAATATTATTATCCGGGAAGTCACCTCCATCCCCCTGCTCATGCACTGGCGCAAGGAGGTGATTGAAAACGTGTTCGGCGTTGTCCCCTCGAAGAGACTGCTTGTGACCAACAGGCAATATTACCGGCGCCATATTTCCGACGGGAGCCACCTTGCCATCGTGGCGGCGGCAGACGGAACCGATGTAGGGTGCGGTGCCATCTGCCTGTCGGACGAACTCCCGTCGCCCGACAACTTTTCGGGTAAATGCGCATATCTGATGAACATATACGTCCGCGCCGGGTATCGCAACCGGGGAATCGGCCATGCCATCGTCCGCTGGCTTATGGAAAAGGCCCGGAATCTTGGATGCGAAAAGATTTTTCTTGAAACAACCGGCTGCGCCCGGCCGTTATATAAAAGTATCGGGTTTAAAGATTATAACGGATTAATGAAATATGCAATCGTTCAGAATAGCGAATCTAACGGTAACGGCGACATTTGAATCGGCCGAAAGAATATGCTTCATCCTGTATCCCTTCGATGTTCTCGGCGCGTGGATTGATGATGCGGCCCGGAATTTCGGCGTGACGATAGCCGTGATAACCGGAATGGACTGGAACAATGACCTCACGCCGTGGGCAGCCAAAGGCGTGCCGCAGGGATGCCCCGACTTCAGGGGCAACGCTCCGCGGTTTCTGTCGGAACTTACCACGGAGGTGGTTCCGGAGATCGAGCGCCGTCTGAATATCGCCGAAAATGCCGAGCGCACGCTCACCGGAGTCTCTCTGTCGGGTCTTTTCACGCTCTGGCAGTGGATGACAGACGACACGTTCCGCAACATCATCAGTCTTTCCGGCTCATTCTGGTACGAAGGTTTCGCAGACTGGATCAAATCCCGTCCTGTCCCTGCCGGAAAAGGCAGAGCTTATTTCCTGCTCGGGAATCTCGAGGCGAAAACAAAGGTCAGGGCATTCCAGCCCGTGCAGACCGACACCGAAGAAATCGTTGACTATCTCCGTTCAAAAGGCATCGACGACTGTTTTGAGCTCGTTCCCGGCAACCATTACCAATACGGTGAGCAACGCCTCAACCGCGCACTGACATGGATGTTTCCGGGGAAAACGGAATAATCCTCCATGCCGATTCCTTTTTTCGGCCTACAGTGTGAAATCTCGCGATTTATGCGTAACTTTGCAGTCTGAATTTTTGAAAAACCAATCACTTCTTTACCAAAATGAACGAGTTAGCTACTAAGTACGACCCACGGTCGGTTGAAGACAAGTGGTACGCCTACTGGATGGAACATCAGCTGTTCAAGTCGGTTCCCGACGCCAGGGAGCCTTACGCTATTGTCATACCTCCGCCAAACGTCACTGGTATTCTCCACATGGGCCACATGCTCAACAATACCATACAGGACATCCTCGTACGCCGTGCCCGCATGCTTGGCAAGAACGCCGTATGGGTGCCCGGCACCGACCACGCCGCCATCGCCACCGAGGCAAAGGTCGTGAACAAACTCGCTTCCGAAGGCATAAAGAAGAGCGACCTCACACGCGAAGAGTTTCTGAAACATGCCTGGGACTGGACCCACACCCATGGCGGAAAAATCCTCGAGCAGCTGAAGAAACTCGGCGCATCGTGCGACTGGAGCCGCACAGCTTTTACGATGGACGACATCCGTTCCCGCAGCGTAATCCACGTGTTTGTCGACCTTTACCGCAAAGGTCTCATCTACCGGGGAAAGCGTATGGTCAATTGGGATCCCAAGGCGAAAACGGCACTGTCCGACATTGAGGTGGTCTACAAGGAGGAACACAGCAAGCTCTACTACCTCCGCTACAAAATCGCAGGTGAAGACGGGTATGCTATCGTAGCCACAACCCGCCCGGAGACAATCATGGGCGACACTGCCATGTGCATCAACCCCAACGACCCTAAAAATCAGCATCTGCGCGGTAAAAAGGTGATTGTGCCCCTCGTCAACCGCGAAATCCCCGTAATCGAGGATGAATACGTCGACATTGAATTCGGCACCGGCTGCCTGAAGGTGACTCCTGCCCACGACATGAACGACAACATGCTCGGCGAAAAGCACCATCTCGAGACCATCGACATTTTCAACGACGACGCAACCATAAGCGAGGCCGCCGGAATGTATGTAGGCATGGATCGCTTTGCCGTGCGCGAGCAGATTGCAAAAGATCTCGTGGCCGCGGGTCTCATAGAGAAAATCGAGGACTACGACAACAAGGTGGGCTACTCGGAGCGCAACATCGACACCGCGGTCGAGCCCCGTCTGAGCGACCAGTGGTTCCTCAGAATGGAGGGCCTCGCCGCCCCGGCGCTCGCCGCCGTAGACAACGGCACAATCTCGTTCGTGCCCGAGAAGTTCAAGACAACCTACGACCGCTGGATGACCGAAATCCGCGACTGGTGCATATCGCGTCAGCTATGGTGGGGTCACCGCGTGCCGGCATACTACCTCCCGGACGGCTCATTCGTTGTAGCCGAATCCGAAGATGAAGCACTCGCCCTCGCCCGCGAGAAGAATCCCGCACTCACTGCTGCCGACCTCCGTCAGGACGAAGACTGTCTCGACACATGGTTCTCCTCCTGGTTATGGCCCGTGTCGCTTTTCAACGGCATCCTCGATCCCGGCAACGAGGAAATCAGCTACTACTACCCTACCGCCGACCTCGTGACCGGCCCCGACATCATCTTCTTCTGGGTGGCACGCATGATTATGGCCGGCTACGAATATGCAGGCAAACAGCCTTTCAACAACGTATATTTCACCGGTATCGTGCGCGACGAAATCGGGCGCAAGATGTCGAAGCAGTTCGGCAACTCTCCCGACCCGCTCGAGCTGATCGACACCTACGGAGCCGACGGCGTGCGCATGGGTCTGATGCTCTCCGCTCCTGCCGGCAACGACATTTTCTTCGATAAAAAACTCTGCGAAAACGGCCGCAATTTCTGCAACAAAATATGGAACGCCTTCCGCCTCGTAAAGGGCTGGGAAGTGAGCGAAGATGCCGCACAGCCCGAAAGCGCCCGTCTCGCCGTTGAATGGTTCGGCAGCAAACTCAGCCGTGCCATAGAGGAAGTCAACGATTCATTCTCCAAGTTCAGGATATCGGAGGCGCTCATGACCATTTACCGCCTCTTCTGGGATGAATTCTCGTCGTGGTACCTCGAAATGGTGAAACCCGACTATCAGAAGCCCGTCGACCGCAAAACCCTCGACGCCACTCTCGGATATTTCGACTCACTGCTGAGAATGCTTCATCCCTTCATGCCGTTCATCACCGAGGAACTCTGGCAGCATCTGAGCGAGCGCCGCGAGGGAGAGTCGATAATGTACGCTCTTATGCCGGCGGCGCAGGAGACCGACGACCGTGTGCTCGCCGATATGGAAATCGCGAAGGAAATTGTCAACGGGGTGCGCGGAGTGCGCGCTTCGCGCAACATTCCCAACCGCGACAAACTCACTCTCAATGTCGTCAACTCCGGAATTCCCGATAAAGAAGTGATTGTACGCCTTGCCGGACTCGATTCGATCGGCAACGTTACAGAGAAAGACCCCGCAGCAGCATCGTTCATGGTAGGCACAACCGAATTCAACGTGCCTCTGAGCAACAACATAGATGTCGAGGCTGAAATTGCAAAACTTACAAAAGAGCTCGACTATCTTGAAGGGTTCAAGGCTTCGGTCAACAAAAAACTGATGAACGAGCGCTTCGTCAACAACGCTCCTGCAGCCGTTGTAGAGGGCGAACGCAAAAAACTCGCCGACGCCGAGACGAAAATCGCATCAATAACGGCTACCCTCGCCGCCCTGAAGAAATAAGGCCTCATACATTATCATCTGATAGCGCCAGCCCGGACCGACAATTCGATCCGGGCTGACTTTTTCTGCGCTGCCCCGCAATGAGAATCTTTGGCGCCGCAACAATTTCTTTCAGAGGGCGGCCTCGATCTGAGGGAGAAGGGGCTCGCAGCATTGTTATATAAATGCGGATAATGCAGGAAATGCAAGGTTTAATCTTGATATTTACCTGTTTGCAGGGCAAATATCTCTTTCTGGCGCTCAATTTCTGCGGTTAATTCTTCCTTTGTCGGGAGATATGTCAGGTATTTGGCCGCATAAAGTTGTTTACTGTCTTTGAGTATCGAATACCGTGCTAAGTCCTTGCTTGTTTCCGAACACAGGAGTAAGCCAATAGTCGGATTATCGCTTTCAGTGCATTTCAGTTCGTCATACATCCGTATATACATATCCATCTGCCCGATGTCCTCATGCGTGATTCCCGATGTCTTTAAGTCTATTAGCAGAAAACATTTAAGGATATAGTTGTAGAATACGAGGTCTATATAATATTCGCCTATGTCGGTTTTTATTCTCTGTTGACGGGCAACAAAGGCATAGCCCTTGCCAAGTTCAAGAATGAATTTTTGCAGATGGTCGATTATAGCAGATTCAAGATTGGTTTCCGAGTACGCTGCCTCCTGCGAAAAACCTAAAAATTCAGCGACAACAGGATTTCGGAGGAATTTATGCCGGTCTTTCTGATAATCTGCTGTCAATCGCTGCATCTCATAAATGACTTCACCACGTTTTGATTCCGGTGTCTGGATTAAACGATGATAATATTGGGAGCCAATGTTGCGGTCAAGGGTTCGGACGCTCCAGTTCTCTCCGGCAGCCTCCCTCATATACCAATCACGCTCGTCATCATCTTTGACTCGAAGCAATCTTTCGTAGTGCGACCACGATAAATTGGGGATATTATATCTGATGTCAAATTGGTCAGACAGTGTCTGACCTTTTGGTAGAATTAACACAGAAGATTTGTCAGACAGTGTCTGACTAATTCGCATTGATTCAGTAAGCACTGCTTGCTGAATATCCAAACCTCTGAACAACAGATAGAACTTCTTGAAATTCTTTATTTGAGTAAGGCTATAACCTTTGCCATATTCTGCCGTCAACGCCTCAGATGCGAGTTCTATGATTCGTTTGCCATATTCGGCACGCTCCCGGCCATGCTGCTCCTGTTCGACAATTCTCCTGCCGACCAGCCAATTTGCAGCGACTTGAAAGAGGTCTGCGGCCTGATATACCTTTTGTTTGGCGGTATGTACTATCGCCTTTATATCGCTGATAAATTGAGCGTTATCAGCGTTAATATTATCGGATTTCTTCAGCACGGATTTCATTTTGTAAAGTTACGAATTTTGTTGGGAATCAGGACTATGATCCGAGGATATTCACGGGGCTTGTTTCATTTCCCCGTCGCCGCGGTGAGAAGGTTATTAGAGCAGATTATTCAATGAGGATGCACTGGGAGTATGATGCCCCGACCTTGGCAAGGCCGCGAAGTTCAGGAATATTATTATCATGTGGCGCCTTTTTTCAGAGGGCGGCCTCGATCTGAGGAAGAAGGGGCTCGCAGCCGTCGTTTATTATCCGGATTACCCGGGGATGCACACGTCCGGCCACAAACGAATCCTGCGCCGACATCCGCGCAAGCACCTGCTGCTCGGTAAATCCGTTGCGCTTCATCACTCGCTCCAGCCGCAGCTCCATCGGGGCGCACACCTCCCATACTTCGCCTACCTCCCTGTCCAGTCCGCTCTGATAAAGGATGGCTGATTCCACGAACAGCACTTCCGACGGCGTTTCCGCCGCCCAGCGGCGGAAATCGGCCCGCACCGCCGCATGGACAATGGAGTTGAGCCGGCGGAGGGCTTCGTCGTCGGAAAACACCACCGCGCTCAGCGCGCTGCGGTCAATCCGGCCGTCGGCTCCAACGGCTTCCTGAGCTACCTCTGACGCGATTCTGGCGATTATTCCGGCATCGTTGTCCATGATGCATCTGGCGCGCGAGTCGCAATCGTAGACCGGATAACCCATGGCTATGAGAATCCGGCAGACAACAGATTTGCCGCATCCGATTCCTCCGGCCACGGCAATTATTCGTTTTTCCATAATATGGGGTGTCAGTTGTGGTCGTAATGCATCTGCTCTATCACGTACTCCACGCTGTCGGGGCTGAACGACACGCTGTGGTAGAGTTCGGGAATGAGCGAAAGCGATAGTCCGAGTTTGTTGGCTCCCGGTTTTATCGAGCGGTAATCGGCATACGCCTTTAGGGGATAGTCATCCTTATAGGCGCTCATGGGCACGAGATACGAAACTTCGACTTTCGACGGGAAGGTGAGCATATTCATGTCGGACGGCACGTTGATGACCTCCACGGGTATCATCTGCCGGCGAGAGATGAGAGGTTCGACGGGCACGGTGACGATTATGCGGTCGGGGATAATGCGCGCACCGGGAACGGGGACGAATTTCACCTCATAGCAAGTGGTGTCTTTCAGTCCGCTCTTAACTATAGGCTCCGTGGTAACGGCTCTCAGATCGTGGGGTAGGTCGCGGGCCGAATAGATGCTTACGGAATCTATGTTGGCGGTAATCGGCCCCGAAATTATATACTGCAGATTCGGATGGATGTCGGCTTTGATCACGACCGGCACACGGCGTCCCGGGAGGGTGGAATAGGCGAGGTGAATCGAGTCGGGCTTGAACGACACGATACTGACTCCGTTGCCGAAATATTCGCGCAGCCGGGCGTCGATTTTTGAGTGAGAAAGAGAAATGAGATTGTCGGAGGTCATACCCTCCCATTTAAGTTTCATGGAAGGCATCCTGCCCCATAGGAACCGCAGCAGCTGAGCGTCTTTTGCCCGCACGCTCACACTGAACGACGGCGGCATCTTTCCGATTACCGTGACGCTGTCGGGCACTTCCGTAAGCTCCGCAGGCACCTCGAAATCGCGCTGCACTTCGGAGTCGAGCGACAGCAGCAGCCAGAACACGAAAGCCACGACAACAAACAAAAGATAGAGCATCACGTCGCGGCCGCGGCGTGATGCTATGGCCCGGTCTACCGACCGGGCTATTTCCTGTGCCTTTTCCTTTACGGTAGCCATCCGGCTGCAAAGAAAGAAAGGATGAATTTACTTGTCGGTTTTTGTCTCGGCGTCGGCTGCGGCTTCCTGAGCCGAAGGATATACGCTGCCTTTGTCTACAGTGATTTTTACGTTGCTGGCGATTTCGATGATGAACGAATTTTCCTTTACTGTCACAACTTTGCCATGGATGCCGCCTGCGGTGACAACGCGGTCGCCCGACTTGATGCCTTCGCGGAATTTCTTGATTTCGTTCTGGCGTTTCTGCTGCGGACGAATCATGAAGAAGTAGAAGATGGCGATAAGAGCCACGATCATGAGGATGTTCATCAGACCGGCATTGCCGCCGTCTGCCTGAAGCAGGATGGAGTTGAAAATCATATTCTTTAGTTAATTATGTTTTTACACGATTGCAAAGATAACGTTTTAATCTTATTTTCCCAAAATCTTGCCCTCTTCCTTAAGGCAATTTACTACCGAAAAGAGAATTCCGTTGATAAACGAGCCACTCTTCGGAGTTGAATAAGCGTTGGCAATCTCGATATACTCGTTCATGGTCACCGGAACCGGAATTGCAGGGAAATTCTCGAGTTCGGCAATGGCTGCGACCATTATGACGATGTCCATAAACGCGAGTCGCTCGCTGTCCCAGTCGCGGGAATTCACGAAGCGGTCTATCAGTTCGCGGTATTCGCCGTAGCGGCTTACGGCGAGCTGGAAGAGCTGCGCGCCGAAATTGCTGTCCTCCTCATCCTTGTACTGCGGCAGCAGATGCATGTCGGCTCCGTCGGTCTTGCTCGACGAGAAACGGCGTATGGTCTTGAGAAGGAAGGTCGACATTATATGGAGGTCATCGTTCCAGTACACCGATTTCGATTCCAGGATCTCGGCGAGATCGTCGGACGGCAGTATGACGTTTTTCATAACCGACCTCCAGAACTCGCAGTCTTCCTCAAATGTCGTTTCGCCGGGAGCCGACATATATTCCTTGTAGAGATCGCTGTTCTCAATCAGGCCGAAAAGCGACTTGATGAAGGTTGTGTCCAGATCCCATCCTATAGGATTGTCCTTGAGATATGCCTCCATGTCGGGGTTCTCGGCCACGGCTTTCACAAACTTGTTTTCCACGAAACGCAGATTCGGATTGAGGTCGGCGTCGCTGGGCAGGAATTTGTGGCGGGCGGCGTCGAGGCGCTGATCCTGATAGCGTGTAATCTCGACCGGCAGGAGCAGCAGGGCATGGTAAAGCTCGTAGGCTTTGTCGAGCGACGCTTTGAGCGAGTTGCACGCCTCCTTGTAAAGGTTGCGGTTGTCGCCGTAGCTGTTGAGGGTGGCTATGGTCATCGCCACGCCGCGCTCGAAGCCGGCGTTGGTAAACGACAGATCCTCGCGGGCTGCTTCAACCGCCCCGGGATTGTTTTCAACAAGATTTGTAAGCACGGAGCACCAGAGAGCGACCGCATCCTTTATGTCGGCGTCTTTCTTCCGGGCGTAGGTCTTGTAGGCGGGAAGTTCGGGAATGGCAGCGTAGATTTCCGGGATTATGGCGTTGAAATAGTCGAGCGAGCGGCGCCCGTGCCGGATCATGGACTTTAGCTCCTCTACTCCGGAGAGCGATTTCGCCATAGGATTGTGGTAAATATGCTTGTCGGGGGCGATTCCCGAAAGCTCGGAGCCGCGCGTGCCGCGGACGTTGTAGCCCGACAGCTCGAGAACCATCATCAGCAAATCGAGATAAAGGGAATAAGCGTATTTCTTGTCGCGCGAAGCTGATTCATCCGGAGCCGGTTCAATCTTGAATTCGTTTTGAGAAAGCAGATAGCAGTAAAGCATCTGCACTACCTTGATACGGATTAAAACTCGATTTATCATGATTTTAATGTTCTATTATTGTTCGGAAATTTTCGCCGGAAGCGTTGACTGATTATGGTTGCTGTCGGTTTAACGGTGCAAATTTACGAATTTCCCTCCATATAACGTGAAGTTTTTGAAAAAAACAGTGTAATTTTGCAGGCTCAAAAATGGTGGATACATGAATTTCAAGTTCAATATTTTCCGCAGCAAAGGTGTTTCGGGCGGCATCCGGCGTCAGCTTGCATCGCTGGCCGTACCTATTTTCATTGAGACATTTCTGATCATGCTCCTCGGCGCGGTCGACACTCTGATGCTGTCGCGCCACAGCGACGCGAGCGTGGCCGCCGTGGGTGTGGTAAACCAAATCGTGATGCTTTGCTTTCTGATTTTCGAGGTCATAAATCTCGGCACGTCGGTTCTCGTAAGCCAGTATCTCGGCGCCGGTCTCCGCGAGCGGCTCAACACGGTTGTGGGCGTGGCGCTCGCCATCAATCTCATAGCCGGCCTCACCGTCAGCGCGGTTCTCTATTTCGGTGCCCGCTCCATCCTCACCGCCATGGGACTCAGCGGCGAAATGATGCCGGAAGGTCTCGCCTACATGCGCATAGTGGGCGCCTTCGCCTTTGTCCAGGCCATCGGCATGACCCTCTCCGCCACCCTGCGCGCATGCAACAAGGCCTACTACCCCATGGCGGTGGTGGCATTCGTGAACGTGATCAACATTTTCGGCAACTACGTGCTGATTTTCGGCAAATTCGGCTTTCCGGCACTCGGAGTGGAGGGGGCCGCCATATCCACATCGTTCGGCCGCTCGCTCGCCATGGTTCTCACGTTCGTAATCCTTTTCCGCACTACAATAAAAGATTTCAGCTTCCGGGTCTTCAGGCCGTTCCCCTGGCGCGAGGTCAGGAACCTGCTCCGCATAGGCATTCCCTCGGCGGGCGAGCAGCTGTCGTACAGCTCGTCGCAGGTGGTGATTACATATTTTATCAACATGCTCGGAATGGAGGCTCTCGCCACGAGAACGTATACTGTCAACATAGTCATGTTCGGCTATCTTTTCTGCATAGCCATCTCGCAGGGGGGCGCCATCTGCATAGGCCATCTCACCGGCAAGGGAAAAATCACGGGAACCTATCTCCTCGGGCTATTCGTGATGCGTCTTTCGGAAATCGTTTCAGTGTCGCTCGCCATTCTGCTCGCCTGCTTCGGCCATCTCATTTTCAGCTCGCTCACGACCAATCCCGACATTATCCGCATGGGCACAGTGATTCTGATAATCGACGTGGTTCTCGAGTACGGCAGAGCGGTCAACATTTTCGCCACCAACGCCCTGCGCGCCACCGGCGACGTCAACTTCCCCTTCTACCTCGGACTTGTGGTTCAATGGAGCGTGGCGGTGGTCGGAGGCTACCTCCTCGGCATAGTGGCCGGGCTCGGCATCTACGGCATGTGGGCAATGTTCGCGCTCGACGAAAACACCCGCGGCTTCGTCTTCGCACGCCGCTGGAAGAGCTTCCGCTGGGCAGGAAAAAGTTTTGTGGCGCGATAAAAGCGGTTTTCCGCCGGAATTCCGTATATTTGTGACAGAATAACATACTTCATTAATATGGTAAACGGATTTTTACGTGTTGCGGCGGCAGTTCCGCAAATCAATGTGGCCGACGTGGATCACAACCTGGAGGAAATTACGGCTCTCCTGCATGAACTCGAGAAAAAAGAGGTGGATATAGCCGTTTTTCCCGAAATGTGCGTCACCGGCTACACCTGCGGTGATCTTTTCCACAACTCGCTCCTCCTTGAGGCCGCCATGAACGCTCTCGAAAAACTGCGTGAACTGTCGGCCGGCAGGAAAGTCCACTTTATTGTCGGAGTCCCCGTGCTGCACGACGGATCGCTCTACAACTGCGCGGCTCTGCTGCGCGACGGCGACCTGAAACTCACGGCGAAATCCTATATACCGAACTACAACGAATTCTACGAGCGGCGATGGTGGCGTCAGGCCGACGGCGATTTCGACATCACACTCCCGTCGGGGCTCCGGGCCACCGTAACCCGCAGCGGCGTGTTCTACAGCCACGGCGCCCGCATCGGCATAGAAATCTGCGAGGATCTCTGGGTG
>UROS01000047.1 GCA_900549445.1 uncultured Porphyromonadaceae bacterium
GTTGACAATGTACGTCTGCAAGAGCGCGAGGAAGTGGCAGAGATTGAGCTCGACGGTGAGCCGGAAGTCACCATCAGCCACGATACCGCCGCAGGTGAAATGACTGTTGCTTACAGCTTCAACGTAAAGAACTATAATGGCGAAGAGGTGAAGGTCGTTGCCACCGTCGACGGCCACAGCGAGGTAGTTTTCGATGGGTTCGTACCCGAAACCGAGAAAGCTCCGATGCGTGCAGCCGCCGAGAGCGTGCCGTTCAGCGGTAATCTGAAGGCCACACACGAGGTTCTGAAAACCCTCAGCGCTCCGCAGGTAACTCTCACAGCCACCGCAGGTGAGAAGGAGCTCTTCAGCGTGCAGAAAGCTCCCGACTCGACCACCGGCATTGCCGACATTAGCGTCGACAGCGAGACTGAGGCCGAGTACTTCAACCTCCAGGGCATCCGCATCGCTAATCCCGAACCCGGCCAGCTCTACATCAGGCGTCAGGGATCGAAGGCCGTGAAGATCCGCTTCTGATTCTCCATCCGACTTCATAATGACGGCAGCCGCGCGAAAACCTGCGTGCGGCTGCCGTTTTTCGCGGGGATTTTGCAAATTTTTCTAAAAAAACTTGCACACGTGGAAAAGCCGTATTACCTTTGCAGAGCATTTCGGCGCAGGCCGCAGTGCTCTCGACCAAAGAGATGGTGTGGTAGTTCAGCTGGTTAGAATACATGCCTGTCACGCATGGGGTCGCGGGTTCGAGTCCCGTCCGCACCGCAGAGGAGAGAGGAGAATGAGTAATTGTCAACCTTCGGGTTGCGTTACTCATTCTTTTTTCGTTTTGGGTAGAAGGAGAGGAATTGAGGATCAATGTAAAAAAGCGATTGCCATGCGCCTGTAACCCCATTGCGAACCTCCCCGAAACAGTCCTCGCGAAAAAGCGCTGGAGGCGCGATGTTTCTCAAACCCATTGCGGAGCGAAGCGGAGCTGTGGGCCTGACGCCACCCCTCCGCACTCGAGGCGAGCCGCGGAGCCGCGATGCCTCGAAACCGGCGTTAGCCAAGCTGCGCGAATTGACCTGAACATATCGCGTGGATATGCTGTTTTTTCGAAATCTTTTTTCTATTATTTTTGTTTATCTTAATAAAGATTGCTATCTTTGCAGCAGATTCATTAAATATTTTATAGCATTTACTGCTTTTTAGCAGCAAATTGCAAATCCGTCAATTCACTGTTTAGCGTTATGACTTACAAAGGTAAAAAAATTAAGGGCGGCTGGCTTGCAGCGTTTGTGCTGATGGCAGCCGTGAGCGTGGCCGGACTGTTTACTACGTCGGGCGAAGGTTTGTTCGGAATGAGTTGCGACCATCTTTATGCGAATGTTGCATGGATGATAACGGCTACGATTTTCGTACTGATGATGACCCCGGGACTGTCGTTTTTCTACGGCGGCATGGTGAGGGTTAAAAACGTGATCTCCACGATGCTCCAGAGTTTCATTGTAATGGGCTTCATCAGCGTGATCTGGGTTATTTTCGGATTCTCGCTCGCTTTCGGCAACGACATCGGCCATATAATCGGCAATCCGCTCGACTTCTTTATGTTCGACGGCGTAGGGGTCAACAATGTGGTGGATCGCAACGAAAGCTTGCTCTCCGAAATAGGAATAGCCACGACCACCATCCCTCTGGCTCTGTTCGCGCTGTTTCAGATGAAATTCGCCATCATCACACCGTCGCTCATCACCGGCTCGTTTGCGGAGCGCGTGCGCTTCTCGGGCTACCTGCTTTTCATGGTGCTCTGGGTGATTTTGGTTTACTGCCCCCTCGCCCACTGCACCTGGCATCCGGAGGGATTGTTCGGCATGATGGACGTGCATGACTACGCCGGCGGCATAGTCGTACATGCCGCCTCAGGTATCGCGGCGCTTGCGGGCGCCATATTCTTAGGAAAGCGCACCCCGAGCGACGAGGCAGCCAAGCCCGCCAACGTGCCGTTCGTGCTTTTAGGCGCAGCCATGCTGTGGCTGGGATGGTTCGGATTCAACGGCGGCAGCTCCCTGGCTGCCGACGGTATAGCCGTACTGGCATTCCTCAATACCAACACCGCCGCGGCAACGGCTATGGTAACATGGGTTGTTTTCGACGCTCTGCGCGGACGCAAGCCGTCGGCAATGGGTGCGGCTATCGGCGCCGTGGTCGGACTCGTGGCAATCACCCCCTGCGCAGGCTGGGTTACTGTAGGGCAGAGCATCTTCATTTCGTTTGTAATCACCATCTGCTGCAACATTGCAGTGACTTGGAAGAGCTACTCGCGGATGCTCGACGATGCGCTCGACGTATTCCCGACCCACGGACTCGGGGGCATACTCGGCACCATAGCCACCGGCATCTTCGCCTATGGCTTTTTTGCAAAAGACAACCCCGGCATCATCTCGCACTCGGAATTTTTCTGGAACCATATACTCGTGCTTCTGATAGTGTTTGTCTACACCTTCGGCATGAGCTACGGCCTCTACTGGCTGACCAATAAAATCATACCCCTGCGCGTCAGCCGCCACAACGAGGAGATAGGCCTCGACCGCTCGCAGCATGGCGAGGAATACGGCGCCGAAGCCGGCACCGGAATAGCCGAAGAGCAACTCTCCGACGCCGAATGGTTCAGCCGCATGGAATAAAAATTCAAAATTATCTATACGGGATAAACTCCACACTGGGCGCAAGCCTCTGGGTGGAGTTTATTTTTATGTATTTTTAACAATGGGGGGGGTAATATGTTATAGATTGTTTATAATTTTGCACTGACATAAATAAACCTTTAGTATGAAATTCAAAACAACCTTTCTTGCAATCTTTATCGCTTCCGCCGCATTATTTTCAACATCATGCGGCAGTGACAACGACAGTAACGAACCCGGTTCCGGAGCCGGCGACCTCAGCCAGTTAACAGAGCCCAAATACGCCGACGATGCTGTAAAGTACGCCATTAATTCAGACAAAACCGACATCGGTTCAATTGAGTTTACCGAAAGTGGCCGTTATATCATCATTAAATCCTGGGCAATGCCCTCCTATGCGCCGAGGCACGCAAAAAAATCAATGCTGAAAGCCGCCGCTGGCAGCCGCTATGGCAGCAATTCGCCCTACATCACAGGCACCTATACCAAGGTGGGCGACAGCGAGTACATACTCGAAGGCTTCGGGTCGGTAGTGATTACCGGAACATCCTCAAACGCCGTTGAACTCCTCGTATCGCCCGCCGACGGCGAACCTTATTCCGTAGGCGCCCAGCAGGAGGATGCCATCAACGACAACAGCGCCGAAACTCTCGCACTCTGCCGCAGCTGGAATCCCACCCAGTTCCGCGCCCGCGTGTCGGTAAACGGTAAGATTTGTGCCGACGAATCCGGACCCTACAAGGATCTGTATAAGATTGAGCGACGCATTGACCAGATACTCGAACAGCTTGGAGGTTACGACGATGACGACGAAGAAGAATATGCCCTCGACGATGACGACTACTCCGACGAGGCAATAGCCACCGAGGTGATTTTCACCCGCAGCGGATCGTATGCAGTGCTGTTTGACAACGGTGAGCTTGACGTGCGCCTCTGGAAATGGCTGTCGCGAACCACCGACAACCTCTCGCTCATCTACAGCTGGAGAGCCGACGGTTTCTCCGACCCCGAGGAATCGGGCAGATGTCAGATTACCTTCAACGGTAAAAGCGTTACGTTCTACGAAACCGAATCTGAAACCGAGGACGGCGTAACCCTCACGATTGATACCTGGACAACCGTCACCGAAAAAATCTAAACCGGATTTCAAAACCTAAAACGCGCGGAGCCTGTGTCCCCGGTGGGGCAACGGCTCCGCGCTGATAATTTCAATAAAGATGAAACTCAGATTGTTGGCAGCCCTGCTGCTGTCTGCGATGCAGCTATCCGCCATTGCAGAAGATGTGCTGGAGACTTTCGTGGCAATGACCCTGAATCTCAGCGGAGGCAAGACTCAGACCGTGATTCTCGCCGATGTTCCCAAAATCACCTTTTCCGACAACCGAATGGTAATTGCCGGCGAAACGGCACCCGACCTCGAATTTCCGCTCGACGAGATGATATCGTACTACTTTTCGCGTGTGCAGTCCGGGATTGAGAGCGTGGCCGGCGACGACCACGGAGTGGCTATCAGGGTCGACGCGGGAAGCCTGACAGTGAAGAATCTTGCCTCCGGAACGCGCGCAACACTCTACAACGCTCAGGGCATTACGGTGGCATCGGCGTCTGCGGCTGCCGACGGCACGGCGAAAATAGACACTTCGGCACTCCCGGCCGGGGTATACATCGTAAGCTACGGAAACCTTTCGACTAAAATCGTGAAGAAATGAAAAAGGCGATTTTTGGAGCTTTGCTGTCGCTGCTGGCAGCCCTCCAGACCGTATCGGCGGGCATAAACAACGATGACAACCGTGTGTTTTACACCTACGGCCGCAACAACGATATACAACCGGTTTTTGTAAACAACGTCGACTCCATAATCTTCACCCGTACCGACGCCGAAGGCTTCGAGCACGAAGACATAGTGGCGCAGCTCATCTGTATGCCCGACACGGTGATAAGAATCGACATAGCCGACGTTGACAGCGTTTCTTTCGTAACGCCCAAAACCGTCTACAACAAGCAGGCAATCGTAATCGACGAGACCCCGCTGTGGAACCACGTCCGCTGGGCGGATTACAGCCATATCTCGCTCCGCACCGACATAGCCCGCGCCGACGTTCCTCATGCAGGCGACCGCCTCGTTACCGTCAGAACCGAAGGACATTTCCCGTCGGGGTTCTCCGCAGAAGTGACCGACGTAACTTTCTCGACCGACTCTATCCTCTTAACCTGCAAGCCTATAGACCCTGTTTTCGTGCTCGACCGCTACTATGGAGTGGGAGCAGCCGGGCCGAACAACCATGCCGACGCGCAGAAAGCGCAGTCAAGAGCGCCGATTTCCAACCTTCCGTATTTTGAACTGACCTTCGGACCCGACAAATATCTGGACTTCGATTTTAAGGCGAAGGAGACACCGTCGAAATACCAGGATGAATACACTGCAGCCGGAATCGAAGGAAAGGCCACCGGAAGCCTTCATTATTCCGACCACTACACCGTGAAGGTGGCGCAGGTAATCGAGTACGGATCCTCTTTCAGCGATGTATATGTTGAGAGGCTACAGTTTTACAACCTCAACCTGTCGCTGGCCGGAAGCATCTTCATTGAAGAATACTTCGATGAGGATAGCCCCTACAAGGTCAAAACCGATATGCCGATTCCCAATGCTCCGTTCTTCCGTTTTTACCTGGAAGGAAGCCCCACGTTCGGAATCAGGGGTGACATCGGCATGGATGCTGAGTTCAGAAAGGAAGTTCTGTCACTGACCCACTTCTCGTACAGTTCAGATGAGAATCTCAAAACCATCTGCACCAGCGACGAGACGGTGAAGTCGGATTATCTCGACGCCAAATTCATGGGCGATATCGAGATAAAAGCGGGCGCAAAGGTTGAATTCGGCGTCAAAAACGCCGGCTACGTGGACACCAAGAATTTCGAGTGCGGCGTCAAAGCTTATGCCGGGCTTGAAGGGGGACTGAAAGCGGAGGTGTCGATGCTCTTCCCCGCAAGTTATACAGACCACCCTATATCCACCGAATATTATTCCGATGCCGTCGACGAAAGTTTCATCGATCTGAAATTCTATCTTGAGGGCAAACTGGGCGTAAAAGGAGTAATGAAGTTCAAGGACAAGGATACAGGACAGGAAATAGGCGGCGAGATAGGCGTGGAACGCAAAGCCGGATTCGAACATGAGTTTGCAAGGTGGGACGCATATCCCAGATTCAACATGCCGGTTATAAACGCTCCGAAGGCCGGCATATCCCCCGGCAGATTCAGCTCGCTCATTTCAGGCAGTCTTCCTATTCCTGTCAAGGTCGGCTACAAGGTTTTCGACGAAGGTAACAACGAACTCATCAGCGGATATTCGGACTACACCTACCGCACACCCGACGATTTCACCCGCTACGAAGTGGATATACCCGACGTTTCGCAGCTTATAAACCGCCAGTGCACGGTCTACCCGATGTTCAAGTTCGTCGACTGGGAGATTCTCGCTACGCCGTCCGCCCCGGTACACCTCGAGGTTGTTCCCCACACCGGCAACGCCTCGGGAGTGACAGCGAGGAAAGCCACTCTAAACGGTAGTATTGAAGGCGGCGAGATGCTTGTCAGCCCCAATTTCGCCGGAATCAAAATCTCCCAAAGCCCGCAGATTACTTCGGATGCGCGCGGCGGCAGAACGGCAATCGACAGCGACGGCAACATTTCAGTTACCTTCAGCGGTCTTGAAAAAGACACGAAATACTACTATGCCGCTTTTGTAGCAGCAAACGGAAAAATAACCTGGGGCGAAACCAAATCGTTCACCACTCCCAGCGTGGATTACGTCGATCTCGGTCTGAGCGTTTACTGGGCGTCGTCCAACGTAGGCGGCAAAGCCGAGACCGACAACGGACTTTATTTCGCCTGGGGCGAGACCGCAGCCAAGGGTTCGTATGACTGGTCGAACTATTTCGACTCGCCTTACGACGCCGGCGGGACATGGGCCGGATGCAACAATATCACCTCCGATATCTGCGGGAATTCTGATTACGACGCCGCAAGCAAGATAATGGGTCAGTCATGGCGCATGCCCACCGACAAGGAAATGAAAGAACTCATCGACAATTGCGACTGGGAATGGACCACAATCGACAACGTGGCAGGTTTTAAAGTGAAGAGCCGCGTAAACAGCAACTACATTTTCCTGCCCGCCAGCGGCAACGCCGACGGTTCAGAGATCCTTAACAAAGGTTCTTACGGAGCCTACTGGACGGGCACCGTCAGACCTTCGGGCGACCATTCCACCGCCAACAACCTGTATTTTGTGCCCTCAATGAAATCAACCCAGTGGGGCAACCGCTATCTCGGACGCACTATCCGCGCCGTGTGGCCGAAATAAGAGATTGTTTTTCAGTCTTTGAATCCACCCCGCCGGCTGCCGGCGGGGTGGATTTGTCTATGACAATAATATTTCTTAAATTTGCGGTTCAATAGCTAAATCGGCTATAAAAGAAGCCGAAATGTCGAACTAACACTTTACACCTTTTGGATACAGATCCTCTGCCGGCAACCGACCCCGTGTCGGGTATCATCAATGCCATCACTCTTTCCCTCTCAGGCTCGCCGATGGATGCGGGCCAAATCATAGCAATAGTTCTTGCAATAGGCTGTCTGTTTCTGTCGGGCTTCGTGTCGGGCAGCGAGATAGCGTTTTTCTCGCTTACACCCACGCAGTGCGAGGAGATAGAAGACACCCCGAAAGGAGACAAAATCCTCGGACTGCTGCGCAATCCCGAGCGGCTTTTAGCCACGATTCTGATAGCCAACAACCTCGTGAACGTGACGATAGTAGTTCTTTTCAACTACGCTCTCGGGCCGATATTCGCGGGCATGAGCGCCGTTATGAGCTTTATACTCCAGACGGTAATCCTTACATTCCTGATACTTCTTTTCGGCGAAATCCTGCCTAAGCTCTACGCCAATTCCAACAACTTAGGGTGGGCGAAGATGGCGGAAGGCGGCCTGGCATTATGTGTGAAGATATTCTATCCGCTGTCATCGCTGCTGGTAAGAAGCACCGTCATAGTTAACAAAGTAGTGCCAAAAAAGCAGGAAGAAATTACGGCCGATGACCTATCTCAGGCGCTCGAGATAGCCAACGTAGGGTCGTCGGACAACAAAGACATGCTCGAGGGCATCCTGAAATTCGGCGACACGACGGCGTCGGAGGTCATGACGCCGCGAGTAGACGTGACCGGTCTCGACATCGAGTATACGTTTGAGGAGGTCATGAAGGTAGTTATCGACAGCGGATTCGCCCGCCTCCCGGTGTATGAGAACTCCATGGATGAACTGCGGGGTGTGCTCTATTCGCGCGATCTGCTCCCTTACATAGGCAACAGCGACCCCGATTTCCGGTGGCAGACGCTGATGCGCGAGCCATATTACGTGCCGGAATCGAGGATGATCGACGACCTTCTCGAAGATTTCCGCTCGCGGAGGGTGCATCTGGCGATTGTAATCGACGAATTCGGAGGCACGCAGGGTATCGTGACGCTTGAGGATGTGCTCGAGTAGATAGTGGGCGACATCAACGACGAATACGACGAAGAGGATGTGACCTACCGGCGCCTTCCTGACGACACATTCATTTTCGAGGGAAAAACGCTGCTGAACGACTTTTTCCGCGCCACCGAGCTCGACGAGGATGATTTCGCGGCGGTGACGGAAGACTGCGAGACCTTAGCGGGAATGCTGCTTGCCATAAAGGGCGATTTTCCGAAGGACAAAGAGTCGATCGTCTACGGACGGTGCAGATTTCTGGTGCTGTCGGTGAAAAATCACCGCATTGTCAACGTCAGAGTGAAGATAATGCCGTCGGTGCAGTCCGACCAAAGCGCACCGGCGCCCGCCAGGGAATGAGAACAGGTGCGATATCAGCGGTATCGGCCGTGCTGCTGCTTGCGGCGGGATGCGGCGGCAGAGAGGATGCGGCGACTCCGCGCCCCACGGCTTATCCGCGCATGGAGGTTCCGCCGGCTGAGTATACGGAAGCCCCGACTCCGCTTCATTTCCTCGTGAACAGCCGCGCCACGGTGACAAAGGAAGAAAACGGGGACGACGCGAGCCAGTGGTACACAATCGCGTATCCGGATTATTTTCCCGGAATGAAAATCTACTGCACGTTCACTTCCGTGAGTCCTGAAACGGCAGCCGGAGTCGTGGCGAACCGCACGGAACGTATGGCACTCAACACCGGAGGCGCAGAGTCGGAGCTGACCACCCTCAGGTCGACCGGAGGGATGGGATGCACACTCATGCTGACGCGCACACCGGTGGCCACACCGCTGCAGTTCATGGCAGCAGACTCCGCCATGGTTGTTTCGGGCGCGATGTATGTAGACCTTCCGGCCGGCTACCGTCCCGACAGCATAGCTCCGATGGTTGAAACAGTGGAGCGCGATCTGCTCGAAACATTGAAAAGCATAGGCTATGGCAGATAAAGTGAGAATCTACAGCGAGCCGATAAAGACTGAGGGGGTGGGGCGCCGTGAGGGCGAACTGCGGGCCGAAGCGCGGCTCATAGCGCGGATTTTCGGAAAAGAAGCGCGGCTCGTTCACGACAGCGAAGGGCGCCCACGGGTGGAAAACGCCGGCGATTTCCGCGGAATGATCTCGATAAGCCATTGTGCTACGACCTGTGTGGTGGCTGTAACGGATGATCCGTCGGCACGAATCGGGGTCGACATTGAAATGTGGCGCGGACAGCTGGCGCGGACAGCTCCGCGATTCCTTACCGATACCGAGCTACAGGCTTATACCACTCCCCTGCTGTTATTGCTCGCATGGACCACGAAGGAAGCGGTCTACAAAGCGGCGTTCACCCCCGGACTGGGACTGCGCGAAATCCATCTGCCGCCGCTGCCTCCTGAACCCGGCGAGAAGTTCGCCGCCACCGCCCGCGGGGCTGCCTACGGCGTCAATCCGGTGCTCCTGACCCCTGAAAACGCCATCACCACGGCGATTATCGCCGCGGGAGGAGACGGAGTGGAAAATTATTCGTAATTTTGCACTTACATGACAACCAGAACGAAAAAATGACCCGAAATACCGAAACTCCCACGAAGGGCGGGGAAAAGCCGTCGGCTCTCTCCTATCTTCTCAGATACGGACTTCCGCTCGTAATCACCGTAGGCCTGTGCTGGCTCCTGTTCCACAATATAAATTTCAGCGAGATGATGGATATAATCCGTCACAACTGCGATTTCAGATGGATAGGTCTTGCGCTTTTCATAAGCGTTTTCTCTCACGTTTTCCGTGCGGCACGATGGCAGATACAGCTTCGGGCGCTTGGAATAAAAGCATCGCTATGGGAACTGACACTGAGCATTTTCGGTACTTATGCGGTGAATCTCGTATTTCCGCGCTTAGGTGAAGTATGGCGCACGGGCTACATAGCAGCGGAGGAGAAAGCACCGTTTACAACAGTGTTCGGTTCGATGGTGGCCGACCGCCTGGCCGACACGATAACAGTAGGTCTCCTGACAGCTGCAACCTTTCTGCTTGCTGGGCCTCAGCTGATGCAGTATCTGAGTCAGAATCCCGAAGCCTACAACAGCCTCATCGAGCTCGTGAGTTCGCCGCTTCTGTGGGTCGGGCTGATTTTCCTGATTCTGTTCGTATGGTTTCTGTTCGTTAAATTTCCGGAGCATAAACTTGTAGTGAAAGCCAAGGAAATATGGAAAGGACTTTGGGAGGGGTTCGCTGTTATAGTACGTATGCCCGGCAAAGGGCGGTGGCTGCTGCTCACGGTGGCGGTGTGGGGGTGCTACTTCCTGCAGCTGTATGTGGCGTTTTTCTCGTTTCCGCTCACGGCAGAAGTTGTGAGCCACCACGGAATACTGGCTGTACTGGTTTGCTTCGTTCTGTCGTCGATCTCCATGGGTGTTCCCTCGAACGGAGGCATAGGCCCGTGGCAGTGGGCTATAATCTTCGGACTGAGCCTGTACAGCAGCGACATTCCGGGGCTGACGCGCGAGTATGCCACGTCGTTTGCCAATCTGGTGATGGGAATGCAGACGCTTCTTCTGATAGTATTGGGCATATTCACCTTCACAGTCATATCCATCCGTAAAAAACGCCAGCCAAGCAAATGAATTTCGACGACAACAATCCGGATTTTTTCCTCCACGACTTCGAAAAAGAGGGTCGGACAGGAGGCGACACCGACCCGAACCGGCGGGTTGTAGACTTCGGCAGCGAGACTCCGCAGACACCGCCCCGACAGCAACGGCGAGGATGCCGCAAAGGGTGGATATGGTTCTTCGCGATACTGCTGACTGTGCTGGGCGTGACGGTTTACGTGCGCTATTTCACACCCTACGTTACCGACTCGCGCGCCACGGGCTACATAACGAACGTGGAACGCCGGGGTATCTTCTTCAAGACCTTCGAGGGAGAGATGATTTCCGAAGCGGCTCTCACCGACACTACAAGAGTATATACCCGCGACATGAGTTTCTCAATACCGTCGGACAGTCTGGCACTGCGGCTGCAGAATCTGCAGGGGTCGGGGAGACCGGTGCGGCTGACATTTGAGCGCTACTACGGCAATCTGCCATGGCGGGGCGCCACCAACTGCATCCTTGTGGGGATTGAGGAATGAAAAGTGATTATTCCGCGAGGATTTTCGCGGTGGACGTGATGAATCACGTCCGTACAACTTATTGGATAGAATCTCATTAATTAAATATCAGTATACCAGACAAATATAACACAAACTTAGCATGAACAGACATAATCTCATCCTCGTTCTGGCTCTTGCCGCAGGCATATGCGCCGGAGCTTCCGCTCTGACACGCGAACGAACCTCGATAGACAACGGCTGGAAGTTTGCTTTCGGCAACGCCTCGTCGCCTGAAAAGGATTTCGGCGCGGGAACAGAGTATTTCACCTATCTTACGAAAGCGGCCTCAATCCACAACACCGGTCCGTATGCGATGGATTTCAACGATTCGACATGGACAGCAGTGAATCTGCCCCACGATTTCGTGGTAGACCTTCCGTTTGATTCCGTGGCGAGCCACAGCCACGGCTACAAGACAGTGGGCTACAAATATCCGGAGACCTCCGTAGGGTGGTACCGTAAAGAACTGACCATACCCGCCGCCGATTCGCTGAGCCGGTTCGCGGTGGCTTTCGACGGCATATTCCGCGACTCGAAGGTGTGGTTCAACGGCTTCTATTTAGGCGGCGAGCCGAGCGGATACACATCGGCCGCATACGATATTACCCCTTACATAAACTTTGGCGGCCGCAACGTGCTGACCGTGCGATCCGACGCCACCATTGAAGAGGGTTGGTTCTACGAGGGAGGGGGCATCTACCGCCACGCCTGGCTCGAAAAGACGCCGCAGGTATCAATCGGGCGCAACAGCATAGCCATCACGGCCGATTTTGCCGGTTACAAGGCCGGGGACGCGCTGCCTCTGAAAGTAACAGCCGAGGCCGTAAACCGCAGCCTTGAAAATTCGGGCGAACTGAGGCTTGAGATAACCGTTGACGACAAAGACGGAAAAACGGCAGCAGCAGCCGAGGGCAGAGATGAAATTTCGCTGCGCCCGGGCACCGAAGGAGAGCTGACGGCGAACGTAGATGTAGCGGATCCACAGCTATGGAGTCCGGAGAGACCGACGCTTTACGACGTTACAGTGAAAATAGTAAAAGCGGCGTCGGGTGAAACCGTAGACGCGGTGACAGTAAGAACGGGATTCCGCGACATCCGTTTCGATGCAGACAAAGGACTGAGCATCAACGGCAAAAATGTGAAACTCAAAGGAGTGAACATGCATCAGGATCATGCGGGAACCGGCGCGGCTATTCCCGACGCGCTCAACGTTTACCGTCTGAAGGAACTGAAAAAATACGGCGTCAACGCCTACCGCGCATCGCACAACCCGATGACCCCCGAGGTGCTCGACGCCTGCGACTCATTGGGAATTCTCGTGATTGAAGAAAACCGGCTTCTCGGCACCAACGGAGAACATCTGCGCCAGATCCGCGCCATGATAGACCGCGACCGCAACCATCCCTCGGTAATGCTCTGGAGCGTAGGCAACGAGGAGTGGGGAGTGGAATGGAACGACCACGGCACACGCATAGTTGAGGAACTCGTTCCGCTCGTGAACGCCATCGACTCCACACGCCCCGTCACGGTTGCCACATCGGGAGGCCCGAGCGTAATCATTCCCGCCCAGGTAGCGGGATACAACTACATAATGCAGAACCCAGTAGACGAATACCGCACAACCTATCCCGAACGCAGGGCCTATGGGTCGGAAGAAACCTCCGGCGCCGGAACCCGCGGCGTTTATTTCACCGACCCTGCGCAGCCGGGCCATATGCCGTCGCTCAACCGCAAGCCTGACGATAAAGACGGAACCCTCAACCGCATAGAACGCGGATGGAAATTCTATGCCGAGCGGCCGTGGCTGAGCGGACTCTTTTACTGGACAGGTCTCGACTACCGCGGCGAACCCAATCCGCTCAAATACCCGGCCACCGGCTCGGAATTCGGCATACTTGACTATGCTGGTTTCCCGAAAGACGAGGCATACTATCTGAAATCATGGTGGACTGACGAACCGGTTCTCCATATACTTCCCCACTGGAACCTCGAGGGACACGAAGGGGAGACGGTGCCGGTATGGGTCTACTCCAACATGGATGAAGTAGAGCTTACGGTCAACGGCAAGAATCTCGGACGCAAGAAGATGCCCGAAAACGGTCATCTCTCCTGGGACGCCGAATACCAGCCGGGAAGGGTAACCGCCAAAGGATATAAGAACGGCCATCAGATAACGTCGGCCATGGTTGAAACGGCAGCGCAACCGGTTATGATGCGCGCTGAAAGCAACCGTCCGGTAGCGGGCGACACCTTCCGAGTAATCAACGTGAGCCTGCGCGACAAAAAGGGGCGGTTCGTGCCCACGGCGTGCAACGAGGTGACCATCACACTCAGCGACGGCACGATAGTGGGCGCGGGCAACGGCGATCCGGCATTCCGGGGCACCGAGCGTCCGCTTCCCGGCGATGCTGCGCGGAGTTTCACAATGCCTGCGTTCAACGGTCTGGTACAGTTCCTTGTCAACATTCCCGAAGGCGCCGAAGTAACCATAACATCGCCCGGACTGAAGACGGCGACGGCCAGATAAATCGCGTACACCCCAGTACCCGGCGGCCACCGGGTGCAGCACCCCCTGCATTTTGTAAGAGGATACATTCCGGTCATATAAACCTTCGGATGGGGTGGATTTCAGGCATAAGTTCACTCTTTACGGCAGCCATGCATACGGCGGCGGCACTCTCGGCTTCAGAAGCCTGCTGAGTGTTGCCGCCGGCGCGCATAATCCATGCGAGAACGAGGAAAGCCACAGCCTGCTCCATGTTGCGGCGTACGATTCCGGCTTTTCCGGCACCAAAACCGCGGGGCTCGTCGATTTCCACGGTCATAATGACATCTGAGCCATCGGCAGCGGCCACTGGATCCAAAGCGGAACCGGCACCAGTTTCTCCATCGAGGTCGCATTCCCTTACCACAGGCGAAATCTTCAGACACAGGGTAGCGAATGCATTGCGAATCATAAGCCGCAGAATACCGCTGCGGTCGGGGTCAAGAACCGGCTCGCGCTTGCCTGACGACAGTTCACGGAGTGCGGCGAGCGACTGCACGGTGTCGGCCACTACATTGGTTGAAAGTGCGTAGATCATAGATGAAAATAGTTTTTATACGGTGAGGCTGTCTAACAAGTTTTGGGCAGTCTCTTTTTATGGTCTAAACAGGCTAAAAAAATAAGGCTTTCAAGCTGAAATTCAGCGCGAAAGCCTTTGTCATGTCATAGATTTTCAGTATATTTGTA
>UROS01000048.1 GCA_900549445.1 uncultured Porphyromonadaceae bacterium
CTCTCTATTCGTCGGCAGCGTCAGATGTGTATAAGAGACAGCTATAGGCTCGTTGGGACGGGTTACGAGCGATTCGTAACGGGCAAGAATCAGATTCTTGCGGTATTCGAAAGTATTGTTCATTGAGTGGGGATTGACGATTATTTTACGAAGATGGTTTTGGGATTGTCGTGGAAAGCCTTGAAATCCTTTTCGGCCGGATGACCGGGGTAAGGAGCGTAGAAATGACGGGGATTCTGAGATTCGACAGCGTTGCGCCACACGCATACGTAGGCTATCGGCAGATCCTGAATGGCAGGCATGAGCACACGGGTGTACCAGTCGGCGATTTCGAGACTTTCGAGACCGGTTTCGGTGAACGCCGCGATTTTGCCGCGCTTCGCGGCCTCTTCACACACGAAGGGGAGCTGCTTGCGGATGCGCTGAGTGTATTCCTCCACGCCCTGTTCGCCTCCGAAATGGTAGATGTCGGTGCCGAGGATGTCGACATAGTCGTCGCCGGGATAAGTGGAGAAGTACTCCCGGGGGGTGAGGTCTTTGTCGGGGGAGTAAGCCCAGACTACATTATTTATACCTTTCTCGTCGAACACCTTGCGGGTGAGGTGCCACAGGCCGATGTAGTCCTGAGCGGAAGCATGATCCTTGCCCCACCAGAACCATGAGCCGGAATTCTCGTGCCAGGGGCGGAAAATAACGGGAATCAGGTTGCCGTCGGCGTCCTTGAGCGAGCCGATGAAATCGGCGGCGTTGGAGATCCAGGCGGTGAGAGAATCCTGCATGGCCTTGTTGGAGGCAAGGTTGCGTATCGGCTCGGCTGAAACGTCCCAGGAGTTGCCGCCGGTAGCGGGGTTGAGCGGATGCCAGGAGATGGCGTTGATGCCGCCGCGGGCGTTCTGCTTCGCGATTTCAGCGGCGATGAACTCAAAGGGAACACCGTCGAGATTCTTCGCGCTGTCGAGTTCGATCATTCCGAGATCCCAGCTCATCAGACCGGGATATTCGCCGGTAACGGCGCGGACGTCGGAGCCGGAGTCCACGTACTCCCAGGTGTGACCGTAGGCGGTGTCGTCGTGATGTCCGAAAAAGAACTTACCGGACTGCACGGTGGAGTCGAGGCGGGCGATAAGCTCCTGAGCGGGAGTAGTTTCGGGCTCGGCGGGAGTTTCGGCGGTCTTTTTGGCACCGGAGCAGGATGCCGCCGACATCATTACCGCCATTGCGGCTGCGGCTATGATTGGTTTATTGTAAAATTTCATTAAAATCAGTCGGTTAGGGTTACTTCAACAATGTTGGACGAGCCTTCGGGCTGCATCGGCACGAGGTTGCCCTCGATTTCCTTGCCGTTGAGACGGAGCGACTTCACTCCGCGGGAGAGTCCGGAGGGATTCTTCACCGTAATCTTATAGTCGGCGCCGCGGAACTTGCGGTTCACCTCATATTCCTTCCAGCCGGAGGGGATACAGGGATTAATCACGAGACCTTCGTAGGAGGGCTGAACACCGAGGATGAACTGGGTGATGGCATACCAGTTCCAGGCTGCGGTACCCGTGAGCCAGGAGTTTTTTGCCTCGCCGGGACGGGCTGCGTCCTTGCCTGCGGTCATCTGGCAGTAAACGTAAGGCTCAACCTTGTGGAGGTCGCTCTTTTCCTCGAGATACGCGGGACATATCTTCTGATAATACTCCCAGGCGCGGTCACCGCGGCCGAGCACGGTCTCGCCGATGATGATCCAGGGATTGTTGTGGGCGAAGATGCCTGCATTTTCCTTGTAGCCTGCGGGATAGGTGGAGATTTCGCCGTATTCCATCACGTATTCGGTGAACGCGGGATTGTTGAGCACGATGCCGTGCTCGCAGTCGAGGCGCTCTTTCACGGAGTCGAGCGACTTCTTCACCAGACCTTCCTCCAGACCGATACCGGCCATCGTGCACCAACCCTGCGACTCGATAAAGATCTTGCCTTCCTTGTTTTCGTCGGAGCCAACCTTGTTGCCGTAGAAATCGTAGGCGCGGAGGAACCATTCGCCGTCCCAGCCGTCGCGCTTCACAGCCTCGATCATGTCGTCGACATGTTTCTGCGCGCGGTCAGCCTCCTCGTTCATGCCGAGGCGGCGGCAGAGCTTAACATACTCCTCGCCATAGATGACGAACTGACCGGCAATCATGAGCGATTCGGCCTTTGAGCCTTCGGTCTTGTTTTCGGTGGTCTGGAACGACTCGTTGGGGTCGTTGGAGAAACAGTTGAGGTTGAGGCAGTCGTTCCAGTCGGCGCGGCCAATGAGGGGAAGTCCGTGGGGGCCGAGATTGTTGACCACGTGGTCGAACGACACCTTGAGGTGCTGCATGAGGGGCACCTCGGAGCCGGGCTGATTGTCGAAGGGCACGAGTTCGTCGAGAATCGACATGTCGCCGGTTTCCTTGATGTAGGCGATGGTACCGAAGACGAGCCACATAGGATCGTCGTTGAAGCCGCCGCCGATGTCGTTGTTTCCGCGCTTCGTGAGAGGCTGGTACTGGTGGTAGCAGCCTCCGTCGGGGAACTGGGTGGAAGCGATGTCGATTATGCGCTCACGGGCGCGCTCTGGAATCTGGTGTACGAAGCCAACGAGATCCTGGTTGGAGTCGCGGAAGCCCATTCCGCGGCCTATGCCGCTCTCGAAGAAAGAGGCGGAGCGCGAGAAGCAGAAGGTGATCATGCACTGGTACTGGTTCCAGATGTTGACCATGCGGTCAAGGCGGTCGTCGCCGCTCTTCACTGTGAAGCGGTCGAGCAGATTGTCCCAGTAAGAGCGGAGTTCGGCAAAAGCCTTGTCGACCTTCTCAGGAGTGTCGAAGCGGGCGATCATCTCGCGCGCCTTCTCCTTGTTTATGACGCCTTTCGACTCCCATTTTTTGTCCTGCTCGTTCTCAACATAACCGAGCATGAACACGAGGTCGCGGCTCTCGCCGGGCTGAAGGGTCACCTCGATGGAATGAGAGGCGATGGGCGACCAGCCGTGGGCAACCGAGTTGCGCGACTTGCCCTCGAGAACAGCCTCAGGCTCGTCGAAGCCGTTGTAGAGGCCCATGAAGGTCTCGCGATCGGTGTCGAAACCGTCGACCGGCACGTTGACCGTGTAGAACGCATAATGGTTGCGACGCTCCTTGTACTCGGTCTTGTGGTAGATGGTGGATCCGTCGATCTCAACCTCGCCGGTAGAGAAGTTGCGCTGGAAGTTCTCCATGTCGGTGGCGGCGTTCCAGAGGCACCATTCTATGAACGAGAATAGCTTGAAGGTTTTGGGCTTATCGGACTTGTTGGTGAGGGTGAGCTTCGCGATTTCGGCGTGGGTGTCGAGGGGAACGAAGAAGAGCACGCGCGCTTCGAGACCGTTTTTCTCGCCGGTTATCACAGTATAGTTCATGCCGTGGCGGCATTTATAGAAATCGAGGGGAGTTTTTGTGGGTTTCCAGCCGGGATTCCAGACGGTGTCGCCATCCTTGATGTAGAAATAGCGGCCGCCCGCGTCCATGGGGACACCGTTGTAACGGTAGCGGGTGAGGCGGCGGAATTTGGCATCCTTATAGAAGGAATAGCCGCCGGCGGAATTAGAGATAAGAGAGAAGAAATCCTTGTTGCCGAGGTAGTTTATCCAGGGCCAGGGAGTGCGGGGATTGGTGATTACATATTCGCGTGCGGAATCGTCGAAATAACCGTATTTCATGAGAGTCTTTGCGGAAAGAGGGAAAAGGGGGATGAAACAGGAAATCAGGCAGACGGGCGTATAAGTTCGCCACGTCTGCCTGAGTTAAGGATATCTGCGTGGTTACTTCACTGAGAATTCGCCACGGCTGAGCATGAAGGGCAAGTTAACAGTGCTGCGCCAGAGCTTACGGCTGTTGCCGTCGAGGCTCCACTCATCGAAATCGTTGAGAGTGTACCAGTTCATAAAGAAGCTCCATACGGCGTCGTTGTCCTTACCGGTCTGGAAGTCGACGAAATTACCGATTTCAGAGAGTGCGATGATCTTGCTCTGACCGATGGTATTGGCAACGAGACGGTACTGTGCGGTGGCATCAACTCCGGTTTCATTCTCATAACTGTCAACACCTACGATATCGACATACTGGTCGCCGGGATAAGCGTTGAGGAGCAACTGCGGGTTCGAGGTAAGATTTCCGGCCTCGGAGGTCTGCATTGTCCATACCCAGATGAGGTTGTTGAGCTTGTAGTCGTTGGTGAGACGGTTGTAGAGGTATATCCAGAGTTCCTTTGTAACATCAACGCCGTCGTTGCCCCACCAGAACCATGGGCCCCATGAGTAGTCGCCGGCAGCTTCGTGGAAGGGACGCCAGAGCACGGGGATGCCTGCATCCTGAAGAAGCTTGAGGTAATTGGCTACAATCTCGATGTCTTTTTCGAGGGTTGCATGCTCGGAAGTGCCCTCCTGGAGTGCGAGACGGGGAGAGAAAGTCTTGCTGCGGGCAGTATAGGTGGTCTGGGGCTCGAGAGCGGGGGTGTCGGCGTGAACGATAGCTGTAATCACTACGCTTCCGCTGATGTGGAGGGTGGTGCTTGCCTGAATGTCGGCGATGGTGGCGGCATCGAGCTTGACGGCGATGTTGCCCTTACCGTTGGTGTAATCGGTTCCGCCGCAGTTGCTCCAGTCCTCGTTGCGGATGCCGACGGCATCGCCGGAGGTAGTCTTGAAGATGAGATATTCGCCTTCCTTGAGGTTCTCAGACCAGCCCGCAGTGGGAAGGTCGAGCCATGCGCCCCAGTTGGAGCAGTCGAAAGTATTGGAATAAATCACATTCTCGAACGAGGCAATGGGGTTGTCGGGATCGGGTTCCTCAATCTGGGGAGCTGCCCAGTGCCAGCAGATGGCGGGAATCGAACCGGCGTCCCAAACGTTTTTCACCGGAGTGATGTCGGCATAGTTGATCCAGTTCTCACCGGCTGCGGAAGCGAGATGATGGATGTAGTCGAAACCGACGATTGCGGGATATTTTCCGGCTCTTTCAGCCACGAAGTCGCAGTAAGCGCTTTCCCATGCCACGCCGCCCATAGCACCGGTAAGGGTCTTTGAGCCGTAGTTTTCGAGCAGGAATGAGTAGAGTTTCTTTGCCGGCTCAGTGGCATTGGGATTCACGGGTGCCGCGGGGATGGCGGCCTTGGAGAAAATGAATGCCTTTCCGGTGGTGAACCTGAAGGTATAAGTCTCCTCGAGGAAGGAATGAAGATCCTCGTTGGCGGCGCGTACGGCAAAGGGATAGATGGTTACGGTATACTCAGTCTCGGGAGCGAGACCGTTCTTGATACGGATCACGAGGTCGTTGCCGTTGCCTTCAACTTCGTCGGGCACCATGTCGTTGACCATGATCTTGGAAATGTTGACCGGCTCGACCTCAGTATTGAAAGTAACATTAATGTCGGTGGTGGAGGGAGCTACATCCGTGGCGCCGCTGAAGGCGGCTGCGGTTACCGCGATAGGCTCTCCGTAGCCTACTACGTCGACATCATCGTCGTCGCAGGCGGTGAAGCCCATTGTGAGGGCTGCACCGAGAGCGAACATTGTCAGTTTATTTAGTTTCATTGCTTTTTTCATTTTGGATTAGAAGGAGTTCATTTCTGAGGTACGATTTCAACCTTGGTGATGTTTACATCGGAACCCTGAAAGATGATGCCGCAGTCAATGGCTTTTTCCTGATCGCAGTCCTGACGGTTGGCAAGAATCTTGTCGATGTTGGCTTGCGTTATAATGAAATCGGCTTCGTGATAATCCTGGAACGTGTTCCAACCGAACATATCGGAGGGTACCCACGTACCGGCTGCCGTATATTTGGTGATGGGATTGCCGTCTCCGTCAAACACGTCCTCCGGCATCACGGCTTCCCAGTTCCACTCGGTGTTCCACTGACCGTCGTTGATCTGTGCCTGACACCATACTCCGGCTTTGCAGTTGAAGTGGATACGCAGCAGTGAGCCCGCCTCGGCGGTTTCAAAGTATTCAGCGGGGATGCATACCCGTCCGCCGGCACCCCAGGAGAGGTCTACATTGCCGCTCCACACTTCGATGGGTTCGGGTGCGGAGGGAGTAGGTGTGTCGCCCCCGTCGATAGTCTTTCCAGGCTCATACTTGATGGCGGTCAAGTTCAGTCCGCAGCCGTAGATAACGAAGCTGCCTTCTGCGATGAACCGGTCGATGTCGGCCTGCGCGATTTCAACCTTGAAGTTCTTTTCTGCAGGATCAATAATCACGCCGCCGCTTCCCGGGTCAACGGGCGAAACCTTAGACCATGCGGTACTCCAGTCTGCATAGGTGAGCTTGAGGATATGATCGCCCTCAACTGCATCGTCGTGACTGAAGTAGATGGTCATCAGACCCGGCTTGTTGACAGCGCCTTCACGTTCGATGAACTTCTTCCACAATCCGGCATCCCAGGTAGCGGGATAGAGATTGCCGCTCCAGCCGCCGAGACTTACGTTGCCTTTCCAAATGTACGGTAGCTCAACGAGCATGGCAACGCCTACGGTCGGGGCTACACATGAATTCTGATAGAAGGTAACGTTGCCGTCCTGGAACTTGTCGTTGACCTTGAAGGAGATGGCATTGTTGCCTTCGAGGGTATAGTCGGTGAACTTGTTCTGTGTGTCGCCGGGGAGGAAGAGGCGCTTAACGCGGTTGAGGTTCTGACCCTCGAAGCGGAGAGTCATGCCAACTTCGAGATCTTCGACCACATTGTTCTCGGGAGTGAGTACGACCTCGTTTCCATCAACGAATATTTTCTCGATCTTCACGAGGGGAAGGGTGAATGCGGGAGTGGTGATGGTGTTGCCCGAAGCGAGAGTAAGGGTAATCTCACCGTCGGCGCACTCTTCGGGAACTTCGAGTTTGATGCTGGAACCGTCTTCGGCCACTGTCCAGTCGTCGGAGGCAAGCTCAACACCACCGGGGAAGGTGATTTTGTCGACATACTGGAGGTTGGAGCCGCTGATGGTCATGGGCTCGAAGAAGTCGTAGTCAGTCTTGTCGAGCGCGGTCACCTCGGGAGAGATGATTTCGAGCGGAGTGGGATAAGTGTATTCCCAGGGCTCGTTCTCAGCACCGTCGGTGAAAGAGATGTCGCCGCTCTGAGCGCCGCGGGGCACGGCAACCTTAAGTTCGCGACGCGAAGCCGACACGAAGTCGATAGAGGGAACCTCAACGCCGTTGCTGAAAGTGACGGAAGCGATATTGTAGACGCAGTCGCCTTTGACGGTGACGATGTCGCCGGGCAGAAGACCGGTGACGGGGGTCACTTCGGTTACGGTGATCTCCTCGTCGTAGGAGAGAAGACTCTTCGATACGATAGTGTCGTTCGACATGGTGACGAGGCGGAGATGGCCGGCGAGAGCCTCTTCGGGCACAACGACACGGATAAGGTTTCCGCCCTCGAGAGTGAAGTCAGTTACATCGACATCAATAGGGAAGACAACGGTCTTCACTTTGTGGAGGTTCTGGCCATGAATTTCGATGGCCTGACCACGGGTGGCGGGCATCACTCCGAAGTACTGGAGGACAACGCCGTCCTTGTTGCCCGCGAGGTTGTCGTCATCGTCGGAGCACGCTGTGAATCCCAGCGAACCGGCTGCTACAGCCGCAGCGACAAGGAAAGTTGAAAATTTATTTAAAGTTTTCATTGATGATTTCTTGTATAATGTCGGTTTTATTCAATGGGAACCACGCGGATGTTGTCGACGCAGATAGCGGGGGAGCATTCGGCACCGGCGTCGCCGCCTGCGAAGACGATGGTGAATCCGTCGAACGAATCATTATTGTAGAGAGTGCTCATCGACTCGCCCTGGCGGTTGAAGCGGAAGGCGCTGAGGGGCACGGTAACGGTAACCCACTGGTCGGCGGTATTGAAGTTGAAGCCGGAATCCTTGAAGTCTGCGAACGGCTGATAGAAGCAGCGGGCGTAGCCTACGCCTTCCCAGTCGCCGGACTCATAAAGATAGCTGTTAGTGGCGTTGTTGGTGTAGTGCACTACCGAGGCGGGAGTAAACATCATGGTCATTGCGGTCGACTTCCAGGGACGGGAAGCGGGCACACACATCTCAAACTTCACCTGAAGCTCCGACCAGTTGTTGCGGCGGAGAATGTCGGCGAACGCGGGCATCTGGGAGAGACGGGGATTCTCGGGAGTATCCTCGGGCCAGTATTCGAGGTGGCCGTCGTCCTCGCCGGCGCCCCAGCCGTCCTCACCCCAGGTGGTGAGACCGAAGGTCATGAATCTGCCGTCGATGGGAGTCACTTCGGGAATGCCCTCGCCTTCGAGGTTGTCGTAGACCTTGGCGTTGTGCCAGCCGTGGCCGCCCTGAAGACCGCCGTGGCTGCCATCGAAGTCGAAGATGATGTTGAGATCGTCCTTATAACGGAACTTGGTTTTCGACTTGCCATAGATTGAAGCGAGGGTCAGGTAACCGGGTTCCCAGTTGTCGGGCACAACGATTGTGAGCGCGGTCTGGGTGAACGACTTGATCTCGGCCTTGTGGCCTGCAGCGTCGGTGACGGTCATCTCAAACGAGGGATCGCTTACGAAATAGTCGCCGTAGATAGTGGCTTCGCTGCCTGCGGGAGCCCATTCGCACGACATAGAGGTGCCTTTCGGGGCGGGCACGAGGCTCTTGAAGGGATAGGGAATGGTGTCGTTGCCCCAGGTTATCATATAGAGGTTGTCGGTCACCTTGGCGGGAATCTGCGAGGGAAGATCCACGAGCAGATGGTTGTCGGTAATGAGCGAAGTATTGAGAATGGCCTTCTGGTCGTTGAAATACAGCTCATGGATGGCACGGAGGTTATCGCCCACGATGCAGATTGTATTGCTCAGGTATGCGCCCGTCAGCAGCGAGTCGGCAGCGGCGGGGTCGGTGGAGCGGATGAACTGGATGGTGGGAGTTCCCTCGGCGCCTTTGTATTTGTCAGGCTCGTCCTCGCAGGACACCGTTCCCAGCGCCATTGCGCAGAGTCCGAGTGCGATTGCCAGGCGGCCAGTAGATATATGGTTCATTTTTGTGGATTATTAGAATTGGACGGGTGATGATTAGTAGGCATACTCGGTGCGGACGTCACACTCGATGGGATCCTTGAGGAGGTTGGGGTTGAACACGACGTCGGCTGATGGGAAGGGCAGCGTGAAAGACTGCGCGGTCACGTTGGGAACCGGAGTGTCGGTATCGTAGCGGGGAGCCTCTTCGCCGGCCTCGACTGCCCACGACTTACGTTCGGAGTCGTACCATGCCTTGTAGAGGTTGTTGATGTTGTAGTAAGTGTTGCGGCGCTGAGTGGTAAGCTCGTTGATGCAGAACTGGAGATCCCAGTAAGAGCGGCGCACGTAGTCGTACCAGCGGTCGCCTTCGCCTGCGAACTCAAGGAGACGCTCTTTCCAGATATCATCGTAAGTGATGGAGGAAACGGGGTCGTAGGAAGTGAGCGCACGGCCGCGGACAGCGTTGTAGGCTGCGACAGCGTCGGCGTCGGAGGTAGAATTCGCTGTTCCCATCTTAGCCTCGGCGAAAACCAGGTAGACGTCGGCGAGACGGAGGATATGGGTGGCGAGTTCGTTGGCCATGTTGTCGGGGGTAACACCGAGAGCCGACACGTGGTCGAAGGTGTTGCCGTAGAGGTGCTTCACGTTCCAGGCGCCGGTGGGCGACTGCCATTCGCCGGGACCGCCTTTGCCGTAGTCGGCATCGTAGCAGAAGTTAAGCGGATCGAAACCGCCCTTGTCGGTCCAGAAGTACTCATACTTGTCGCCGGGGAGCATCATGGTAGCCTTGCGGCGCTTGTCGAGATCGCGGCGGAGTGCGGGATCCTCGAGCGCATCAACACCGAAAGCGTCCTGAAGAGCCACCGAGGGGCCTCCGTAACCGCCCCAGCAGTCGCCGAATTCATCGAAACCTACGGGAGCGAGGTCGCTCTGGAGAGTGTTCTGCTGAGTCCAGGGGTCGCGGCCTGCTTTCCAGCGCCATGCTATGAGAGATTCATCGCTCACGTTGTTGGTGAGGCGGAAGATGTCGGAATACTCGGGCATGAGCTGACGGCCGGAATTGTCGATCACGTCCTTGGCATAGGATGCAGCCTTTGCGAGGTCGTCGGCATTGCGGGTGCCTGAGAGGCCGGCGCGGGTAAGATAAACCTTTGCGAGGAGACCTTCGGCGCAGTATTTGTCGATACGTCCGGGCTGGGCGGCCTTTTCGGGGAGAAGCTCGATGGCTTTCTCGAGAGTCATGACGATATACTCGTAGACGTCGGCGCGGCGAACCTTGTACTTGCTGTTATAGGTTCCGCCTTCGAGTTCGGCAGAGTTTGAGTGGATGATGGGCACATCGCCGAAAGAGCGTACGAGATAGAAGTAGGCCATAGCTTTCCAGGTGAGGCACTCGCCCTGGCAATAAGCGCGGACATCGGCGGGCGCGGGAGACTTGGCGAGATTCTCGTAAACGGTGTTGGCGTGACCGATCACAGCCCAGAGAGAGTATGACATGTTCACCAGATTCTCGTCGGTACCGTTGACGGTGAAGGTGAGGTATGGCGATGAGCCTTCGTAGCGGAGACCCGACATGATTTCGCCTACCTTGATGAAACCGCGCTGGAAGTCGTACCAGGGAGAGTTGTAGAGGTAGTTGACACCCTGGTAGCACTGCTCGGCGGTCTGGTAGAAGTTGTCGGAAGTGTAGCTGTCGTCGGTGGGACGGTTCAGGAAGTCGTCACACGAGGTGAGTCCCAGACCGAGTCCGGCTATCACAAGACCATATTTGATGCTATTTGCGATTTTCATAATTGGTGTTTTAGGAATTGGAGAGAATTATAAGGATATGTTCAGACCAAACGAGTAGACCGTAGGCGACGGGTAGCGGCCGAAGTCGAGGCCGTAGACGAGACCGGAGGAATCCTGGGTCGAAGCGCCCACTTCGGGATCGTAGCCGTCGTAGCCGGTGATAGTCCAGAGGTTCTGGATGTTGGCGTAGACACGGAGGCTCTGAAGACCGATTTTGCGGAGCATCTTGCTGTCGAAGGTGTAGCCGAGCGATATGTTTTTCAGGCGGATATATGAGCCGTCTTCAATATAGCGGTCGGAGATGCGGTCGTTGTCGTTGGGGTCGGCGGTGACGGCGCGGGGAATCTTGGTTCCGGGATTGGCCACCATCACGTTGTTGATATCGTTGTACCAGAACTGGCCGGCGGGATAGACCTTGGAGGGGTCGATGGGCACGAGGCGGGCGCGGTCGTTGACAGTGTTGAGCTGGTTTGACCATGCCGAGTTCATGTGGGTGAGGCCGATGCTCAGGTAGTTCATCACGTCGTTGCCGTAGGAACCGTTGATGAAGATGGAGAGGTCGAAGTTCTTGTAGCGGAAGGTGTTGTTCCATCCGAAGGTGAAGTCGGGCATGGGGTTGCCGATGACGGTGCGGTCGTTTTCGTCGATCTTGCCGTCGCCGTTCACGTCCTTGAACTTGAGGTCGCCGGGCCATACGGTGTTGGCGCTGTTGAATACGCCGTTAGTGGGATACTTGTCGCTCTTGGGAGAGTTCTGGATGTCGGCGAGATCCTTGTAGACGCCTTCCACCACGTAGCCGTAGAAGTTGTAGAGGGGCTGGCCGATTTCAGAAACCGAAACCACGTCGCTCCACTGGCCGTAGCCTACGAGGTTGGCGTTTTTGGTGCCGGTGAGCGCTTTGAGTTTGTTGCGGTTGAAGGAGAACTGCACGCTGGTTTCCCACTCGAATTCGCCTACGAAGGGACGGCCGGTGAGTTCGAGTTCGAGACCTTTGTTGACGATCTCGCCGAAGTTGCCTTTGGGTGCAGCGAGAGCGGAAGAGCCGTTACCCTGGGTACCCATGTAGGAGGGAAGCTGCATCGACATAAGCATGTCTTTGGAGGTCTTGTAGTAGAGGTCGCCGGTGAAGGTGATTCTGTTGTTGAGGAAAGCGAGGTCGAGACCGAGGTTCCACTGTTCCTGCTTCTCCCATTTCACAGCCTCGTTGGCGATGTTGGCGGGACGGTAGCCTGCGCCGAGAGCGGAGGGCATGCGGCTCATTGCCACACCCCACGCGAAAGCGCCGATGTTGGCGTTACCGGTCTGACCCCAGCCGATGCGGAGTTTGCCGTTGTTGAACCAGTCGGAAACCGAGCCGAAGAACTTCTCGTTGGAGAAGCGCCATGCGCCTGCTACAGAGTGGAAGCCTGCCCAGCGGTTCTTGGGGCCGAAGTTGGAGCTGCCGTCGTAGCGGTAAGTATAGATGAGCATGTAGCGGCCGTCCCAATTAAGGGTCTCACGGGTGAAGAACGAAGCCATCGAAGAGCTGCCCCATCCTGCGGAGATTGTGGGGGTACCTGTACCGAGAGCCGGGTTGTGAACCTCGTTGGAGGGAAGACCGGTATTGGATACGGAAGCGTAGTCGTAGTGCGACTCCCAGCATTCCTGACCTACCATGGCGTTGTAGGAGAGTTTGTCCCATTCACCGTTGTAGGTTACGTAATTCTTCACAGCCCAGAACCACGAGTTGTTGTCCTGAATGCTGGAAGAGTTGGCGGAGCGTACCCAGCCGCCGAGGTCGACGGTAGGCTTGAAGCGCTTACCCTGGCTCTGGCTTACGTCGTAGTCGAATTCAGCGTGCCAGGTGAGGTTCTTGATGGGAGTTACATCGAAGAAGAAGTTACCCGTGAGTTTGCGGCGGGAGAGCTTGATTTCGTCGAGCATGGCGAGAGCCACGGGGTTGGGGTTGGTATAGCCTTCGCGGACTACTGAAGAGTAGTTGCCGTCGATGTCGTAGATAGGTATGTCGGGCACGGTGGTAAGAGAGTAGTTGATGATACCCCGCTCACCGTCGGCGAGCTTGAGATTCTCGTCGATGTCGGAGTAGGTCGACGAGAGGCCGAGTTTGAGCCAGCTCTTGAGCTGGGCGTCGAGGTTGGCGCGCAGCGAGAAGCGGCGGAAGTCGGAACCGATGAGTGTACCTTCCTGATCCATATATGAACCCGAAACGTAGTACTGAACTTTATCTGTACCGCCCTGGGCAGCTATCTGGTGCTGCTGCTGGAGCGCGGTGCGGAACACGGCGTCCTGCCAGTTTGTGCCGACACCGAGAATGGAGGGATCGCGGTATACGTTGTTTTCCTTCTGCTGTCCGGTTGCAACGAGATCGTTGTAGTAGCTTGCGAACTCGCGGAGGTTCATCATGTCGAGGCGCTTGCTCTGGTGGTTCCATGCAACCATGCCGTCGTAGGTGAACTTGGCTTCGCCCGATTTACCGCGCTTGGTGGTGATGAGGACAACGCCGTTGGAGCCCTGGGCACCGTAGATAGCGGTTGCGGAGGCGTCCTTGAGGATTTCCATCGAGACGATATCGGAGGGGTTGATGGTGGAGAGGGGCGAGATGGTCGACACTTTACCGTTGCCGAGAGCGTCGCCGAGACCGAAGGATGAGCCGGAATTACCGCCGCCCTGAACGATCACACCGTCGATTACGTAGAGAGGCTCTGCGTTGGCGTTGATGGTTGCCTGACCGCGCACGCGGATAGACGACGAAGAACCGGGAGCACCGGAAGTGGCCACTGCCTGGACACCGGTTGCGCGGCCCTGGAGCGACTGGTCGAGGTTGGTGATGACGGAGCCTTTCATGGCATCCTCACCAAGCGAGGTTGAAGCGCCGGCGAGGTCGCTCTTCTTCATTGTACCGTAACCTACAACGACAACCTCATCGAGCACCTCGGAGTCGTCCTCGAGGGTTACGGTGACGTTGGTTCTGCCGTTGAGGGGCACTTCCTGGGATTTCATTCCCACATAAGATACTAAGAGAGTGGCGTCGGCCGACTTCACCTTGAGGGAGAAATCGCCGTCGAAACCGGTAGCTGAACCGTTTGTGGTGTTGCCCTTCTCTTGAACTGTCGCACCGATAAGCGGTTCGCCCGACTTATCCTGCACGATACCTGTCACTGCTGTCTCTTATACACATCT
>UROS01000049.1 GCA_900549445.1 uncultured Porphyromonadaceae bacterium
GCCCACGTTGATGAAGCCCCGGTCGTCGTAAAACGGTTCCATCCCGGCGAGCCAGGGCAATCTTATCTCTTCCGGCAGTTTACGGGGAGAGTCTCCGCATTCTTCTATCAGCGAGGCAACGGCCGCAATGTGGTCGGGGCCGGTACCGCAGCATCCGCCTATGATGCTGATAATCCTGTCGCCGATGAGCGGGCGCAACGACTCGGCGAAACCGGCTGGAGCGATGCTGTAGTTGCCCATGCGGTCCGGCAGACCGGCATTGGGATAAAAAATGACCGGAAAAGGGGAGATGGCTGCAAACTCGCGTGTGAAACGCGAAAGAGTCTCCGGCCCTGCGGAGCAGTTGAACCCAATGGCAGCCGGTCTGAATGGTGCTAAAACGGCAAGAATAGCCTCCGGTGTATGGCCGGAAAGGATTCTACCGGAAGCGTCGCTTATGGTCAGCGAAATTACAACGGGGATATCGGTGTCGAGCTTATCCATTGATCTCGCGGCACCCTCTAAGGCAGCTTTTACATTGAGAATGTCGAACGCTGTTTCTATAAGAAGAAAATCCGCACCTCCCTCAATCAGTCCGAGAGCCTGGCGGGCATAGTTTTCTGCAAGAGTATCGAAATCCACCGCGCGTTTGGCAGGATCGCTGACGTCGACGGGGAGGGATGCGGATAGAGCGGTCGGACCCATTGAGCCAGCCACGAAACGCGGTCTGGCAGGATTCATGGCCGTGAAACGGTCTGCTTCCCTGCGTGCGATGCGCGCGCCGCTGAGATTCAGTTCGAAGTCTAACTCACCTGTGCCGTATTCCGTCTGAGAGAGCGCAGTGGAGTTGAATGTATTAGTCTCGATAATGTCGGCTCCGGCCCGGAGATAACGGGTGTGGACTTTTGCCACAAGTTCCGGACGCGAGAGGTTGAGAATGTCGAAATTGGCCGCGAGCATCCGCGGATGGGTCAGGAACCTGCGCCCTCTGACTTCTTCTTCCGTCAGTTTCAGACGCTGAAACTCCACCCCGGTGGAACCGTCGAGGAGGAGCAGCCGCGAAGAAAGTGCTTTGAGGAAAGATTCTCCTTGCTGTATACTGTGTTTCATCAATAAACGTTTTTAGCGATTTTAGCCACACTTGCCGTGGCATGCATGGAATAAAAATGAATGCTCGGCACACCGGCTTCCAACAGACCGCGAGCCTGCCTGATTCCCCATTCCACACCGGCTTCCTTGACGTCTTCGTTTGAGCGGCAGTCAAGAAGAATTTCAGAAAGTTCGTCGGGAAAATCGATATGGAATGTTCGGGGCAGAAGCGAAAGCTGACGGAGTGAGGTGAGCGGTTTTATTCCGGGTACAATCGGGACGGTAATCCCGGCCCGGCGGGCACGTTCTACAAAATCGAAGTATCTGGAGTTGTCGAAAAACATCTGTGTGACAACATACGAGGCTCCGGCGTCTATTTTGGCTTTGAGGTTCATGAGGTCGAATGCGGCGTTCATCGCTTCCTCATGCTTCTCAGGATAACCGGCCACGCCGAAGGTGAAGGGCGGTTCCGTGGTTTCCGATTTAGAGCCGTCGGCCATTATTCCGGCGTTGAAATCGGTTATCTGGTTCACAAGGCTTACAGCATGGGAATGTCCGTCGGCGCTCGTTGTAAAGGTTGGTTTATTGTGCGCTCTGTCGCCACGGAGAACGAGCAAGTCGGTAATGCCAAGATATGACAGGTCGATGAGCTGGTCTTCGATTTCGCGGCGGCTGAATTCTCCGCATATGAGATGCGGAACCGGACGGACGCCGAAACGCTCCCGGATGGATGCGGCAATCGCAACAGTCCCCGGGCGTTTCTGCGAAGTGACTTCGCGAAACGATCCGTCTCCGGCATCGCGGTAGCTTACTTCATTGCGGTGGGTCGTTATGTTGATATAGGCAGGCGCGAATTCCATCAGGGATCTGATGTCGTCGTAAGTACTTGTTATGCTTTTCCCCCGCAAAGGAGGAAGTATTTCGAATGAAAAAGCAGTCGGATGTGAGGAGGCAAGAAATGAAGCTACGCTTTCCATATCTTAGAGGTTGTTTTGGTCTTATTATACTTTGTCGAGAGCCTGACTGAGGTCAGAAATCAGGTCGTCGGCATGCTCGATTCCTATGCTCAGCCGCACTGTCGACGGGGTGATATGGGCCTCGGCGAGCTCACGTTCGTCCATCTGTGAATGGGTGGTGGATGCGGGGTGAATCACGAGGCTTTTGGCGTCGGCCACATTGGCAAGAAGCGAGAATATCTTCAGACTGTCTATGAAGCGCCATGCCGCTTCCTTTCCACCCTCAATCTCGAAGGTGAAAATACTTCCTGCTCCCGAGGGAAAATAACGGTTGTAAAGTTCATGGTCAGGATGAGACTGCAGGGAGGGATGGCTTATGCTCTTCACTTTGGGATGCCTGCTGAGGAATTCCACAATCCTGAGAGTGTTTTCTACATGACGTTCAACTCTCAGCGACAGTGTCTCAAGTCCCTGAAGAAGCATAAAGGCATTGAAGGGGGAGATGGCTGCACCCTCGTCGCGCAGAATCACCGCCCGGATTCGGGTGACGAAAGGCGTTTCCGGTGCGGCGTCGGGGAAAATCGCGCCGTGGTAGTTCGGGTCGGCTTTGGCAAGCGTGGGGAAACGGTCGGCATTCGCTTTATAGTCGAATCTGCCGCCGTCAACAATCAGACCTCCCAGACTCGTTCCGTGACCGCCAATGAACTTAGTGGCAGAGTGAATCACTATGTCGGCTCCATGCTCAAGAGGTCGGATCAGAAAAGGAGTACCGAACGTGTTGTCGATGATAAACAGAGCGTTGTGGCGATGAGCAATTTCAGCTACCTGCTCTATATCCGTAACGTCGCTATTCGGATTCCCGAAAGTCTCGCCGTAGATAACTTTAGTATTCGGCCGTATGCTTTTTTCGAGAGCATCAGGGTCGTTAAGATTCACTATTGTGAAATCAACGCCTCGAGCTGAGAGATTGTGGACTATGAAATTGTAGGAACCGCCGTAAAGGTTGTCGGCTGCAACGATGTGGTCGCCCGGAGCGAGTACATTCTCGAGGGAATAGGCAACAGCCGCCGCCCCGGAAGCCAAAGCAAGAGCACCGGTGCCTCCTTCGAGCGCGGCTATACGCGCTTCGAGCACGCCCTGTGTCGGATTGGTGAGTCTGCCGTAGATATCGCCGGGGTCTTTCAGCGCGAATCGGTCGGCGGCATGCTGAGCGTTGTCAAACACGTATGCCGCAGTCTGATAAACGGGTACGGCGCGTGCACCTGTAGCTTTGTCCGGATTTTCTTGTCCGGCATGTACCTGAATGGTCTCGAAATGTAGTTTTTCAGTGCTCATAATTTATCTTATCTTTACAGCGCAAAATTAATATAATATACCATTATGTTCCAATAATAAGCGCTATTTTAGAACAAAATGATGCAAATCACCGTATAAATATTGCAATTGTTCTATAAAACAGGTAAATTTGCGGCGAATAAAGAACAAATGAGTTATGGAAACAGTTTTCGATGAGATTGACATAGAAATTCTCAAGCAACTTCAGGCTAATTCCAGACTTTCGGTAAGAGAGTTGTCGTCGAAAGTCCATCGTTCTCCTACAGCAGTGTTCGAGCGAGTACACCGGATGGAACAGAAGGGCGTGATAAAAGCCTATACCATAAATCTTGATATAGAAAAGATAGGTCTTGGCTTTGTTGTATTCTGCAACGTGAAACTGCGGAAGATAAATACTGAAATTCACGAGCAGTTTGCAGAAGCGGTGTTGAAAATGCCGGAGGTGGCGGAATGTTTTAACGTTTCGGGATCGTTTGACTATCTGCTGAAAGTGCAGGTGCCGGACATGAAATCGTATCGCAGATTCGTGACCGAACGCCTCGGCCGGCTGAACGCACTGGAGTCGGTGCAGAGTGTTTTTTGCATGCAGACCATAAAGCAGGAGTTTCCTGTTGCGGCGCTTTCGGTCTGAGGTCAGGTGTATTCTCAATGGTTTCAGCGGACTGAACGGACGGTTCGGCTGCGGTTTCTGTAGATTCCTCTTTATAGGTTCTGCGACGTGCGGCGGCAGCGCGGGCGGTTGTGGCCCGGCGGATAGCAAGGTCGAGATCCGGGCGTATGCGCTCAAAAATAGGTTTTGCTTTTCTGCCGAGACCGGTTATTTTACCTTCTGGTTTGAGATAGCTGCTTACGGCGGTTACGACCTGCTTGAAGGTGAACGGGTCGATGCGGCAACCGGTCATTGAGTCGATAACGCCGGAAATAATCTTACAGTAAGCGCGGTCAGATACGCGGAATTTCTGTTGTTTCTTTGTGGTTTTCATAAAGTAAAAAGGTTTAGTTTCCGCAAAGATACAACAGCATCAAACGAAAAACATTGCGATAATGTCGCTTTTTTCAAATCAAGGCATTATTTTTTCAATTATGCGTTGTGACAGTGTGTGGGCTGTACTGAGCTACTTAATTTATGTTAATCGGCAGACACGATTGTATAAATTAAAAAATTAAATAGTAACTTTGACATTGCTAATGATAGCAAACACATCGGCGCTTATAGCAGGTTTGATTTTCTAATCGTACCACGCTATTGAGTTCCAACTTTTTACCTGAAAGAGTGAATCATCAATTAATCTCGGATTAATGAGCGAACAACGAACTGACTTCTCCGACATTGAGCCTTATGACGACTCTTTGTTCCCTGAAAAAATAGCTGCATTGGTTAAAGAGCCCGGTTTTGAACATGCAGTACGTTCTGTCTTTCCTGATATAGACTACGAAAACTTCGTAGATGGTCTGAAGACTATCACCGGGAAAAAGATGTTCCAGAAAAATGTGATGGCTAATTTTCTCGAACAGCTTTCCCGAAAAACCACTTCCGGTATAGAATATTCCGGGATGAGTCTTATAGAAGATAACAAGGCTTACACTTTTATAACCAACCACCGCGACATAGTACTCGACGCTTCGTTCCTGAATCTCGGTTTTATCCGCGAGGGCAAACCTACGTCGGAGGTGGCCATCGGCGATAACCTCCTGATTTACGACTGGATTACTGATCTGGTCAAACTCAACGGAAGTTTCATTGTGAAGCGTAACGTGGGCATAACGAGCGCCCTTGAGGCGGCCCGGCAACTCAGCGGTTACATCCATCATGCCGTAAAAGACAAGAAGGAAAGCATCTGGATTGCCCAGAGAGAGGGGAGAGCCAAGGATTCCGACGACCGTACGCAGGAAAGTGTGATCAAGATGCTTGCACTCGGCGGCAACGGCAGTTTCATCAACAATCTCGCATCGCTCAATATAACTCCGGTTGCCATCTCGTATGAGTATGATCCGAACGACTATCTGAAAGCGCGCGAATTTCTGCTCCGTCACCGTGACCCATCGTTCCGCAAATCGCAGCACGACGACCTTTTTTCAATGGAAACCGGTCTGCTCGAGTTCAAGGGCCGAGTGCAGTTCAGCGTCGGGCATTGCATAACCGACAACATTCTGGTGCTTCCCTCTGACATGCCTAAATCTTCCGTGGCCCGAAGCGTATGCACCATGATAGACGATTCCATACACTCGCATTATCATATTTATCCGATAAACTATGTGGCATACGACCGTTTGTTCGGAACCGACAGATACAGCTCATGCTACACAGCCGAAGAGGCCAACGCCGTAGATGAATATGTGGAACGTCAGCTCGATAAGGTGGACGTGGCCGACATTAAACCGGATGAACGGGATTTTATGCGACATAAAATGTATGAAATGTACGCCAATCCGCTAAAGAACAAATTGCGCGCATCGGGCGTTTCCATAGAAGGTTAATTCCTTTATCCGATGAGATTGCCACTTGTCATATCCGGTATAATTATTGTTTTAAGCCTCTGTTCCGACTGGTATATATACCGCCGGCTCAAAGGATTACGCGCAAAATGGCCTTCGGCTGTACATATAGCCGTATGCTTGCTCTTATATATATGGGTAGCGGTGGCATTGCTGCTTCCGAGGCGCGGTGGCACTGACAATCAGCTTCTCGGGGTGATGTGGATGCTGTTTGCTTATTGTTCGGTCTATATCCCGAAGATTCTTTTCGTAATTTTCGATCTCATTGCTTCGGTTCCGGAACTTATGCACCGCAAGCGGCTCAGATGGCTGAGCATAAGCGGAGTTGTTCTCTCGATAGCTCTTTTTGCAGCCCTCTGGTGGGGCGCGCTCGTGAACAGGTTCAACATTGATGTGAGAAATGTTGAGATTGAGATTCCGGGACTTCCGGCGGCGTTCGACGGCTATAAGATCGTTCAGTTAAGCGATTTTCATGTCGGTACATACGGTGATGATTCGTCGTATGTGAAGGAGGTGGTTGACAAGATAAACAGTCTCGATAAGGATCTCGTGGTTTTCACCGGCGATCTCGTAAATGCCAGGACTTCGGAAGCAGAACCTCATATCAGAGAACTCGGCGCCATCAATGCTCCCGACGGCGTTATATCGATTCTCGGGAACCATGACTACGGAGATTATTCGGCATGGAAGGACGCAAGAGCGAAATCGGACAACATGGATCGTATGATCGAGTACCAGAAAAACGCCGGCTGGCGGTTGCTGCTGAACGATACACAAATAATTCGCCGCGGAGGCGATTCGATTGCAATCGTTGGTGTTGAAAATATCGGTGATCCGCCTTTCAAAATCTATGGTTCTCTGCAGAAAGCCTATCCGGCACTGTCGGACAACGTCACTAAAATACTTCTTACCCATAATCCGGCTCACTGGACCGACTCGATAGCAGATCATCCGAACCGCAACATAGCGCTTACGCTAAGCGGACATACCCATGCCATGCAGATCGAAGTTGCCGGATGGTCGCCTGCGGTTTTCCGTTATCCCACCTGGGGAGGCCTGTATAAGGATAAAAAGGGTACCCATCAGCTTTACGTTAATATAGGAATCGGAACGGTCGGATTCCCGGCAAGAATAGGGGCTACTCCCGAGATAACCGTAATTACTTTAAAAAAGTCAGAATAAACGTCACACAGTATATGGCAAACGATCACGCCGCGATAATAAGCAAAGAACTGAGTCTGCTGCGCAAGCACGTCAACGCCTGCATAAAACTGCTCGAGGACGGAGCCACCATTCCGTTCATAAGCCGATACAGAAAGGAAGCTACCGGAGGTATGACTGACCTCGTGGTTCTCGCTGTAAGCAAGCGCCATAAGGCCCTTACAGAACTCGATGAGAGGAAAAAATATGTGCTTGAAACGATTAAAGAACGCAAGGCTCTTACTCCGGAGCTTGAGGAAAGAATAGAGCAGACACTCGATCCTATATTGCTTGAGGATATTTTCATGCCGTATAAGCCCAAACGCAACACTCGGTCGCAGGCGGCTATTGATCTCGGTCTCGAACCATTGGCCAGGATGATAATGGCGCAGAACAGTCCCGACATAGAGCGTGCGGCACAAAAATTCGTGAAGGAAGGAGTAGAGAGCGCCGCCGATGCCATATCAGGAGCCTCTGACATAATCGCATCCTGGATTTCTGAAAGTGAGAAAGCACGCAATATAGTAAGGTCGCGCTATCAGCGCAGCGCGGTTATCAGCTCAAAGGTCGTAAAAGGCAAGGAGGAGGAAGGAAAGAATTATCAGAATTATTTTGATTTCAGCGAACCGTTGCGAATGTGTAATTCTCACCGCTATCTTGCCATCCGTCGCGGTGAATCGGAAGGAATCCTGAGGGTGAACGTGACGATTGACGATGACGAGATGGTTGACCGTCTCTCGAGGATGTTCGTGAAATCGTCCGGTGAAGAAAATTCGGCTGAAATTGTCCGCAGGGCACTTAAGGACGGGTATAAACGTCTGATGCGTCCGTCAATCGAGTCGGAAATATGCGCGGTCGTAAAAGATAAGAGCGATGAAGCCGCCATTCAGATGTTTGCCGACAATGTAAAGCAACTGCTGATGGCTCCTCCGCTCGGCAGGAAGAGGGTGCTTGCCCTCGACCCAGGATTCAAGTCGGGTTGTAAACTCGTGTGTCTCGACGAGCAGGGAAATCTGCTTGTACACGACGTTATTTATCCTCATCCCCCGGTAAATGATTTCGTTCAGTCGGCCGACGCCCTGTGCTATTATGTCGACAATTTCCGAATTGACGCTATTGCCGTAGGCAACGGCACGGCCGGCAGAGAAACAGAACGGTTCCTGCGTTCGCTGGAGTTTCCGAGGCGAGTGCAGATCTTCATGGTAAGTGAAAGCGGCGCCAGCATATATTCAGCTTCGGAGGTGGCACGCGAAGAGTTCCCCGACGAGGATGTTACGGTCAGAGGAGCGGTATCAATAGGACGGCGGTTGCTCGACCCGCTTGCCGAACTGGTGAAAATCGATCCGAAATCCATTGGTGTCGGTCAGTATCAGCACGACGTCAACCAGACGAGGCTGAAGGAATCACTTGACTACGTAGTTGAGAACTGTGTCAATTCCGTGGGCGTCAACGTCAATACGGCTTCTAAAGAACTTCTTTCATACGTGTCGGGCATAGGTCCGGCTCTTGCCGCCAATATCGTGAAATATAGGGCGGAAAACGGAGATTTCAAATCGAAGCAGAGTCTGATGAATGTTGCCAGAATGGGGGAGAAGGCATTCCAGCTCTGCGCCGGTTTCCTCAGAATTCCAGGAGCCGACAATCCTCTCGACAATACCGGAATCCATCCTGAGCGCTATGAACTTGTGGAACAAATGGCGGAGGATGCCCATGCAAATGTGGCGCGGCTGATGCGCGACCGCAATTTGCTTCATAATATTGAACTTGACAGATATGTCACCAAGCAGGTTGGACTCCCTACGCTCACCGACATAGTAACCGAGCTTGAGAAACCTGGCAGAGACCCGAGAGAAACTGTAGAGGAAACATTCTACGATGACAGCGTCAGGAAAATAGATGATCTGCACATCGGCATGGAACTCACCGGAAAGGTAAACAATATTACCGCCTTCGGAGTGTTTGTTGACCTCGGAATGAAGGAAAATGGCCTTGTCCATATTTCACAGCTTTGCGACAGATTTGTATCGTCGCCGTCGGAAGTGGTCTCAATCGGAGAGATTGTGAAAGTGAAGGTTATGGATGTGGATCATACCAGAGGAAGAATAGCTTTGACAATGAAAGGATTAGAGAAATGATGCAACATTCGTGTACAATATGTCTGGGCAGCAACACGCCCGATCAGGAAGAACAGATAAAGAAGGCAATCGAGCATCTCAAGGAACAGCTCTCCGAGGTGGAGGTTTCGGCTACATACCGTTCGGCGGCATATAACGGCAAGGATGCTCCGTATCTGAATGCCGTGGTACATGGCTACACCGACCGCTCGATTGAACAGATGGAGACCGACCTGAAATTATGGGAAAAGAAACAGGGGAGGACTGCCGAGATGCGCTCGGAGGGCAAAGTGCCTATTGATCTCGACCTTGTGATATGGTGTGGACGGATAATGCGTCAGGTGGATTTTGAGCGCCATTATTTCAATGAGGGTTATCGTGAACTTCTCGCGAGAGGAGTTTTTGAGATGATGTAGGGCCGAGACAGACAAACGGTATTTTATTCTCAGTCAGTTCGGCGACATATCGCTTCAGGCGGCGCGGATCAAGATCAGGACTCAGCAACATCAAACCGGAGCCGGCATGTCGGGCAAGATTACAAATGTCGCCGCGATATCCGCGACAGACAACAATGTAATCGGTCTCACCGTAAGGAAAAATTTCAGATGAGTTTATAAACAGATAGCTTTTACCGGCAACATTTATACGGCAGCCGCTGCGGGATATGAAATCCGACTGAAAAACAGGTGGTAAGACTGTAATAGAATCAATGTTGCGTCTGTGCATATAATCGCGATAACGCCTGTTACATCTGGCTTTTACGTCTTCTAAGTCCTGCTCTCCGACGGTGGTAAAGAGATACAGATTGTTCCCCTCCTTTGCAAGTAATTGGGTTGAACGGGTAAAGGCCGTAAGATAAGCCTCTCGCTCAGGATATGTCGGTGAGAGCATGAACGCTGTCACAACAGCAGTCAGTCCGGTCATGACAGCCGCGATGAGAGCTGCCGGACGGCGTGAACGGAGAAAAAGGGCCAGAAAAAGAACAGCGGCGACAACAATACAGACGGAAATTGCTGAAGGATATAGATTTTCAACAGTAGCTCCGGGAATATGGCTTATAAATTCATTCCATCTCAGAATTACTCCGTAAATGGAATCGGCTGATGCGCATGCCCAGCCGCACGGAATGCCGGAGGCACTCAATAGAATGACAGCAACTCCTGCCGCAAGCAGAAAGGGAAGCAGGAAAATGGCAAATGCGTTGGCAAGCAGAAAATAAACCGGAAAAACGTGGAAATAATAAACACTTATGACCGACGTGCCGAGAGTGGCTGCAATTGTAACCGCTATAATGTCGGTGAAATATCGTGCAACTGCATATCTGCGGCTAACCGGATTTATTTTATCTGCTATCAGCACAATAGCCAGCACCGCGGCAAAAGATAGTTGAAATCCTACAGACCAAAGAGCCGACGGGTCGAAAACAAGTATGACGAGGGCTGCGAGGCAAAGCGAATTGACCGATGACCTCGCTCTTTGCAAGATTGCGGCGAGTACTATGACGGATGCCATCACGACAGCCCGTACCACCGAAGCTGATAGGCCGGTCATTATAGCGAAAAGCCATAATGTTATAATGGTGATGATGCTTCTTGCCGTGCGGTGCCCCGTTAAGAAGAGAGGGAAAAGCAATATGGCGATAATCCATGCAATGACCCCGACATGCAGTCCGCTGAGTGCGAGAATATGGGCGAGACCGACTGATGATAGCAGAGTGCGTACGTCGTCTTCGATTAAATTTTTGTCGCCGGTAAATGTTGTATTAAGAAAAACAGCAGTGTTCTCGGAAAGAGGTGCGTTGAACAGAATATGCGAAATCCGGTGGCGGAACCTACGGATGTCATTCATTACTCCCGGTTCCTTCTCCATACCAATCATGTTGTCAGGCTCTATGAATACTTTTCCGGAAACTCCTTTTGTGGAAAGATATTTGTCGTAGTCAATTTCGTCGGGAAGCCAGCAAACAGGATTTATCGGTTCTATTTTGCCATTAAACCGCAGGCGGTCATTTTCTTCAGCCGTTTTGGTCATTATTGGAATTGTGGCTGAAATGAGGAATTTCCGGCAGGGGTTTTCACCGATACTGTCTATTTTCAGTGTGAGCAACTGAGCGGATTCGGTCTCTTTTGCCTCAGTCACAACTCCGGAGAGAGGAATTTCAACGTCAATAAGAGAGAACGGCAACGGCTGCGGCATTTGCATGGTCATATCTGCAATTCCGGCAATGAAAATCAACGATATGGCAGCAATGAAAAAGCGGCGCAACAGCAGAAAAATGACCGCGGTTGCCAATGGAATAAACGCCCACCAGACAGATATGCCGGATTTGGCAGAGATGATGCCGGCGATAAATGCTAAAGCGGGAACAAGAAGTGGGTTGGCGGAGAGCAGACGGTTCATCCGGAATCAGTCATTCCAGATGCGCCATGATTCAAATGCCTGGAGGAGGAGCATTTCAAGGCCATTTTTCACTTCCGCTCCCATTTCGCGAGACCGTTTCATGAACAGGGTGACGTCGGGATTGTAGATGAGGTCGTAACAGAGATGAAGCGGAGTAAGGAGACCGTATGGAATGTCGGGACATTCATCAACGTGAGGATACATCCCCAACGGCGTTGTGTTGACAATAATCTTGTGGGTCTCCATTATTTCGGGAGTAATATCGGCGTAGGTAATCACACCGTCTTTCGGTTTACGCGAAACAAAAAGAGGCTCAACTCCGAGATTAGTGAGGCCGCGGAAAATTGCTTTGGATGCACCCCCGGTTCCGAGAACAAGCGCTTTGTTGCGGGCCGGAGTAAGAAGCGGCTGAATCGAATTGCTGAATCCTGTAATGTCGCTGTTGAAGCCCTTGAATTTAAGGTCACCGTTTTTTGTGCGGATAAACTTGATTACGTTTACCGCCTTAATAGCAGCTGCCTCAGGATCCATTTCATCCATATATGGTATGACTTGTTCCTTGTAGGGGATGGTCACGTTCAGGCCGCTCAATTCGGGATATTCCGCCACTACTTCCATGAGATCTCCGATGTCGGGTATCTCAAAGTTGACGTATTCGGCATTGATGCCCTCCGATTCGAACTTATTGTTGAAATAGGTTTTCGAGAATGAATGGGTAAGAGGAAACCCAATCAGTCCGTAGATTTTGCGATTCTCAAGTGCCATAAATAAAGTAATGCCGGAATAAGACTAATGGTAAGACATTGTTGTTATTTTTTTAGCTTTGAATCGCAAATTTAAGTATTTTTACTGAAAATACTATTTTGCCGACTGAATTTTAACTTTTGTAGATGCAAAATTATCAATATCAGCCATACTGTCGTCTGTTTTGCCTATTAGACATGTAACTTTGTAACCGGTCCACGCAAAAAACATAGTCATAATCGGCGACATGATATTGAATATGCAGTAGGGAAAGTATGCAAATGTGGATACACCGAGCACAGCAGCCTGAGTTACCCCGCATGAGTTCCATGGGATAAGAACCGAAGTTACGGAAACGGAGTCTTCAAGAGCGCGGCTCAGAAGTCTCGGCTCAAGACCGAAGCGACAGTAAACGTTGCGGTACATGTTTCCGCCTATTATAAGCGACAGATACTGGTCGGCGGTACAACAATTGAGAAATAGTCCGCTTCCTACGGTAGCTCCCACTATCGATGTGCGGCGGCGAAGGCGGCGCGTGAAAGTTTCAGTGAGGCTGGCAAGCATGCCGGTGCCGATCATTGCTGCTCCAAAAAGCATAGCCGAGAGGATAAGTGCTATTGTGGGGAGCATGCCCGTCACTCCAGAGGTGGTTACAAGCGAATCGAGCAATTCGTGATTTGTAGTCAGCTGAGTCTCGGACCATAAAATACGGCATAAAGCCAAAGCGTTGTCGCCGGGGCCAAATAGTTCTCCCATAAGCCGGGACGGGATTTCAGGCTGGAAAATGAATATTCCTGCAGCTCCGAGCATGGCACTGGCGGCGAGAGTGAGCACCGTGGGAATCCTCAGGATTATCAATATAATGGTAATGAGGGGTATAATGAGGGTCAGAGGCGTGATATTAAACGTTTCATGAAGCCGGGTAATCATATCGTCGGCCGAAGCCGCCATACCGGAACCATTGGTCATTCCGATTATAGAGAAGACGGCGAGAGCAATAAGCATGGCAGGCCCGGAGGTAATCATCATATAGCGGATATGCTGGAAAAGATCCACGCCGCAAGCAGATGAAGCTACTACGGTTGTGTCGCTCAAAGGCGACATCTTGTCGCCGAAATATGCCCCCGAGATTATGGCGCCTGCAATCATTGCTGCACTATAGCCCAGAATTGATCCTATTCCCATAAAAGCGACTCCTATTGTTGCGATAGTAGACCATGAACTGCCTGTCAGAACGGAAATCGCTCCGCACGAAATGCAGGTAAGAGCCAGAAAAAAAGTAGGATTGAGGAACTTGAGCCCGTAATTAATAAGGGTCGGGACGACTCCGCTGAGCATCCAGGTTGTGGCAACCATCGATATGAAAATCAGCATCGGAACCGCAGGTAATATCTGCCGGGCGCTTTTTGTAAAGCCCTCTCTCAGGCGGGAGAATGACACGGAGGCCGTCAGCCACGTGAGAATTACAGAGAGCGCAGTGGCGCTGAGCAGGGCAAATGAACTATAGTCCGAAACTGCTTCCGGCCCAAGAAATATTATTATGGACAAAATGCTTCCGAGAAGCGCTATGATAGGGATAACAGACACGAACGTTGTAGGGTTGCCGTTTCCAC
>UROS01000050.1 GCA_900549445.1 uncultured Porphyromonadaceae bacterium
TGTGTATAAGAGACAGCCGCAACAGCGAGCAGCGCGCCGAACGCGAGGCATTTGCCCAGGCCGGCAACGACCCCGGAGCTTTCGTGCCGCAGCCCGACCCTGCCGAAGAGGAATTCAAGCTCCGTCTTACCGAAATCCGCGACAAGAAAGCGGCTCTCAGAGCCGAAACCGAAGCGCGGCAGGCTGAAAACGAGAAACGCAAGCGCGAAATTATTGCCCGGCTCAACGAAATGAGCACCGACACCGACAACGTAAACCGTCTCTTCCCCGAACTCAAGGATCTCCAGACCGAATTCAAGAGTATCGGTGAGGTTCCCCCCACCGTTGCCACCGAACTCTGGAAAGCTTATCAGGACGCCGTAGAGCATTTCTACGACCAGCTCAAGGTCAACAAAGAGCTCCGCGACTACGATTTTAAGAAAAACCTTGCCGAAAAGGAACTTCTCATAAGCGAGGCTCAGAAACTCGTTGAGGAGCCCGACGTGATTGTGGCTTTCCGCCGCCTTCAGGAACTCCACGACAAATGGCGCGAAATCGGCCCCGTTCCAAAAGACGTGCGCGAGGAAATCTGGAACCGCTTCAAGGACTTCTCTGCTGAAATCAACAAGCGCTATCAGGCCCACTTTGAAGAGCGCAAGGCACGCGAGCGCGAAAACGAGGATGCCAAGACCGCACTTTGCGAACGCATCGAGGCCCTCGATTTCTCAGGGCTATCCACCTACGCCGCCTGGGACGCCATGACCCGCGAAATAATCGCCGCTCAGGAAGACTGGAAGAAAATCGGCTATGCATCGCGCCGCGCCAACAATACGCTCTTCGCCCGCTTCCGCGAGACCTGCGACAAGTTCTTCGCCGCTAAAGCCGAATTCTTCAAAGAGATGAAAGACACCCTCGCCTCAAACCTCGAGAAGAAGATAGCCCTCTGCGAGCGCGCCGAAGCCCTCAAGGACAGCACCGACTGGCGCAAGACCGCCGACGAACTCGCCGAACTCCAGCGCCAGTGGAAAACCATAGGTGCCGTTGCCAAAAAACACAGCGATCAGGTATGGCACCGCTTCCTCGCTGCCTGCGACTACTTCTTCGAGCAGAAGAAAAAGAACACTTCCGGAACACGCCGCAGCGAGCAGGCCAACCTCAAGGCTAAAAAAGACATCATAGCACGACTCGAAGCCATCGATCCCGCAACTGCCGACCGCGCCGAAGCCATTAAGACAGTAAAGGCCCTCCAGACCGAATGGCAGGCCATCGGCCACGTGCCCTTCGGAGAAAAGGATGCTGTTTACGACGCTTACCGCAAGGTCACCAACAGTCTCTACGATGCCCTCGACATCTCAGGCAACCGCGGACGCTTCGCTTCCTTTGAGAACAACATCAACGAAATGGCAGGCGACGAAAACCGCCTCTTCCGCGAGCGCGAACGCCTCATGCGTGTGCTTGAACAGCGCCGGAGCGAACTCCGCACGTTCGAAAACAACCTCAGTTTCCTCAGCACCCGTTCCAAGAACGGCGACTCGATGCTACGTGAAATGGAGCGCCGCAGCCAGCGTCTGAAAGACGACATCGCCGACCTTGAGAAGAAAGTGAAGGTTATCGACGCCAAAGTCGATTCCATCTGATTCTGAAATAACCGTCCATACTCCAACAACGCGCCGGGTCGTGCCTCTGCATTGCCCGGCGCGGTTTTGCCAGCATACCCCGCCACATCATGAACGATTCCGACCCTCGGCAGACAATTGCCGCAAAAGCCACTGCCCTGCTGCGCCGGTTCTACGGCTACAGTTCCTTCCGCCCCATGCAGCTCGACATAATAACCGCTGCAATGATGCGCCGCGACTGCGTGGTGCTCATGCCCACCGGAGGCGGCAAGTCGATCTGCTACCAGATTCCCGCGCTGATTTCCGACGGCATAACCATCGTGGTATCACCGCTCATAGCCCTGATGAAAGACCAGGTCTCGGCTCTTATCGCCAACGGAATCCCCGCCGCTGCAGTCAACTCCATGCAGACCGACGAAGAAAACCGCTCCATTCTGCAGCAGCTCTACGGCGGCCGCATAAAAATCCTGTACATCTCGCCCGAACGTCTGCTTCTCGAGATAGACCGCTGGTCGTCTGACCTCCGCATCAGCCTCATAGCCGTCGACGAGGCGCATTGCATCTCGCAATGGGGCCACGACTTCCGCCCAACCTACACGCAACTCGCGTGCATCAAGGAGAAATATCCCTCGGTTCCGGTGATGGCGCTCACCGCAACCGCCGACCGCATAACCCGCGACGACATCGCGCGCCAGCTCCGCCTCTCGGATCCAGCCATGTTCATAGGCTCGTTCGACCGCCCCAACATATCCTTGCGCGTTATTCCCAACCCCGGCAGCAGGCGCAAGATCTCGTTTATATGCTCCATGATCGACCGCTACAGCCGCGACTCCGGAATTGTCTACTGCATATCGCGCCGCACGGCCGAGAGCGTCGACAAGGAACTGCGCGCCCGCGGCTACCGTTCGGCCGTTTACCATGCCGGACTATCCGTTACGGAACGCAACCGCGCGCAGGATCTGTTCATCAACGGCGATGTCCAGGTCATCTGCGCCACCGTGGCCTTCGGAATGGGTATCGACAAGAGCAACATCCGCTGGATCGTCCACAACAACATGCCCGGCAACATCGAGAGCTACTATCAGGAGATCGGGCGTGCGGGCCGCGACGGCGTCAAGGCTGAGGCGGTGATGTTCTATTCCTACGCCGACGTAATTACCCGCCAAAGCTTCGTCGACGAAAGCGGTCAGCAATCGCTCAACGCCGAGAAACTGAACCGCATGAAAGAGTTCGCCGAAACTTCCGTCTGCCGCCGGCGGGTGCTTCTCAGCTACTTCAACGAGGTGATGGATCACGACTGCGGCAACTGCGACGTCTGCCTCAACCCGCCCGAGCGCTTCGACGGAACTATTATTGCCCAGATGGCCCTCAGCGCCATAGTCCGCACCGGAGGGGGCGCGGGGTTCTCAATGCTCATCGACATACTCCGGGGCATGCGGCGTGCCGACGTGGCAGCCCGCGGATTCGACCGCATAAAGACTTTCGGCGTGGGGCGCGACCTGAGCAATGCAGAGTGGAACCACTACCTTTCGCAGATAATTCAGCTCGGACTCGCCGATATTGCCTACAACGACAGCAACCACATCCGGATCACCCCTTACGGACTCGAAACCATCCGCAGCCGCAGGCCCGTAACTCTCGCCCGCTACATTCCGGAACAGGCATCCCCGCGGAGCCACCGCAAAAAAGGCGCAGAAATTACCGAAAAACAGATGTCGCCCGCAGAACTGCTCCTCGGAAAACTCAAGGACGTGCGCCTGAGCCTCGCCCGCAAGGAGTCGGTTCCGCCCTACATCGTGATGTCCGACAAGTCGCTGCTCGAGCTCGTCCGTCTGGAACCCGTCGATATGGAATCGTTTGCCGCCATAGAAGGAATCGGCGAAAAGCGCGCCGTAAAATACTGGCGCCCGTTCGTCATGGCCATACGCAAATTCAAAGGTATTTCCGAAAAGCTTGCGCCGGGAATGAGCGCCGAAGAAACGCTGCTCCTCCTCAACGCCGGTTACGACGTTGCCCGGATAGCCGAAGCCAAAGGTATAAAAGAGCGCACCGTCTACTCCCACCTCCTGAAACTTGTGGAAGAAGACAAACTCACCGACTTCACCTCCGTGATAACACGCGAGCAATACCTGCGGGCAATGAACGTTTATAAATCAGACCCCGACAACTATTACACCATACTCAACGGCGAGATGCCCGAAGGCCTCCCCCGCCTCGCCCTCGCCATTTCCGACTTCCTCCTCCGCCATAAAGCCTGATCCCGATTCTGATTTCTCAGCAAAACTTCATTTCCGATGACAAACAGACAAATATGGTTTGATGATATTCAACCCGTCGAGACCCTTCGTTTCGAACCGATAGAAGAGCGCTATGTCAAGGTGATTCTTTTCCGTACGGCTCTCATCTACCTCATTTTTATGGCTGCCGCCTTTCTGATTCTGCTATTGGATCTGAGCTGCGCGGTCATTCTGCTGGTCGCAGCCGAATGCGTGCTCGCAGCGGCGATGGCGGTTAATCTGACTCTCGCCCGTAAATTTTGCCGGGCAAAAGGCTATGCTCTGCGAAACAAGGATATATCCTACCGCAGTGGCCTGTTTTTCACAACAGTAACCACCGTACCGTTTTGCAAGATACAGCAGGTGAGCATAAGAGTTAACCCCGTGAGCCGCCTGTTCGGCCTTTATTATCTCGACGTGACAAACGGCTCGCAGGACATTACGAACTGCATAACCATTCCCGGCCTTCCGCAGGAAAAAGCGGAGCGTATGAAAGCATTGCTGATCAACAATACCGACTTGGAAAATGACTGATTTTTCAACTCCCCGCCGCATGAGTCCGAGCGCTTTCGCCATTATTTTCCTGAAAACTTTCAAGGAAGTTGCCGGAGCTTCGGTCATGGCTGTTTTGCTGTTGCTGTTTCGGGATGACGACGATAAATCGGTGTCGGGTACTATGCTCGCCGTCGCTGCTATTTTAGGATGCACTGCGGTTATTTCTCTGTTAGTGGCCTTCTTTAAATATTATTTCAGGAAATTTCATATTCAGGACGGCAAACTGATTTTTACGAGCGGATTCTCCTCGAAACGAACCACGAACATCCCGCTTTCGAGAGTCCACACCCTCCGGACAAAGAGGGGGCTGTTTTACAGACTGCTGGACCTGCGCGGTGTTTCCTTCGACACTCTCGCAACCGAACTGGAGGAGGTCGAGCTCATCCTCGACGAAGACGACTGGCAGATGCTTCTGCGCCGCGTGGGCGAAGGCGAGAACAACATTCAGCCAACCGATCCCTCGATGCCGCCGCCCGTTCCCGAGAATCTTAGCGTTCTGAATATCCGCAATTCCGACCTTATAAAGGGTGCTCTTTGCCAGAATCACCTTAAGGGATTTGCTGTGCTTGCGGCCATTGTGCTTCCTTTGATCGACAATCTTAACCAGTTCGCCGGCGATGCCACCGGTCGCATGCTTGATTATGTGGAATACAGCGTGGGCAACGCAGTCCTGACAGTCTGGCAGTGGACGATATTGGCGATTGCCATATATCTGTTTGTTGCGGTGCTATGGATTGGCAAAGTGATTCTTCTGTACGGCAACATGAAGATAAAAATGTCGGGGCCGCGGCTTACGGTGGAATCCGGACTGATTTCCCGTCTTACGAGCCGCTTCGCAAACAATAAAGTGACAGTGCTGACCGTCAAACAGAACCCCTTTGAGAAAATTGCCGGTTGCCGTACCGTGACACTGCGCCAGGCAAGCAACGTAATCGACCCCGAAACGAAAGGGAAAATCCGCTTCTACGGATGGAAATCGGAGTGCGATCTGCTCGCATGGTGGCTTGGCGACAGCGGGGAGCCGGACTCCCCCGCCGTTATGGAGGCAAAATCCGGCTCAGGGGTGTTTGCTTTCAAATTCTTTCCGCGGCTTATCGTGGCAGTTGTAGCGGCGGTGGTGATTTACTATTTTTCCCTCTCGCCGATCGTCGCGGTTTCGGTTGCAGCGGCCTATACTATTTTCTCAGCCGTTCTCGCCGCGATGGCGTGGAAACACAGCGGCATACGGATTACCGGAAGATTCGTGGAAATCGGACGCGGCGAAATTGCCGTCGAGAAGGAATACATCCGGTATGCCGACATTGAATCCGTAAGCATCCGCGCAACCCCTTTCACCCCTCTTACCCGGCGTGTGGCGCTCGAAATCTCCACCAATGCCGGAGCCGTGACCGTGCGCTCCCTCCCGCTCGACTCCGTTCTTCTCATCCGCAGCCGTCTGCTGAAATAGGATAAAACCATTCTCTGAATCCGCCAACCTTTGGCGCTGCGGGGTGTTATAAAAGGGAATTATAATATCTTTATCCATGATCAGAAAATTATTATTTATGGTTGCCGCAGCTCTCGGAATCCTTTCCGCCTCGGCAGCTCTTCCGCTCGACAAATACAGCATCAACCGCAAAGACCTGCCCGAAGCGGCCCGCGAGATGCTCGACGAGCATTTCCCGAAAGCCAAAGTCAGCATGATCAAGGTCGACCGGCATCTGCTGAAAAAGACCGACTACGACGTTAAACTCTCCAACGGTACCAAAATCGAATTCAGCAATAAAGGCCGCTGGACCCACGTGGACTGCAAAAAGAAAAGTGTGCCCGAGTCGCTCGTACCCAAAGCCATACGCAACAGTGTGGCAAAAAGATACGCCGACGGCAAAATCGTGCGCATAAGCCGTTCGATGCTTTACTACACCGTAGGACTTTCAAACGGCAAAGAACTGAAATACGACAACTTAGGCATCTTCCAGGGTGAACTGACACCCGCTCAGGCCGCAGAATTCGAGACCGAGGCCCTTGCCGAAGCCGACAGCATCTCCTCCGCCGCTCCCGAACCGCCCCTGCTCCCCGACGCCGAATAACATCCCCATAAATAACCCGCAGGGACTGCGCCGAATCGGCGCAGTCCCTGCGGGTTGAGTTGTCTTACCCGGATTCGAACCAGGACAGGCAGAACCAAAAACTGCAGTGCTACCATTACACCATAAGACAATCCTTTCGCCCAAAACGCCCCATAGGCCGTTCTAAAGCGGCAGCAAAGTTACTGCATTTTCTCCTCACTCACAAATTTTTTTGTAATTTTGTGGCTCGTTTATTCCGACCTTATAATGAATATTTCCGTTCTCACAGTGCTGTTGCTTATTGTAAGCAACGTGTTCATGACTTTCGCATGGTACGGTCATCTCAAACTCCAGTCGTCGGGCATCTCCACTTCGTGGCCCCTCTACGCCGTCATCCTGCTGTCGTGGGCAATCGCCCTCCTCGAATATTGTTTTCAGGTGCCCGCCAACCGCATGGGTTTCGAGGGCAACGGCGGCCCCTACTCCCTCATCCAGCTCAAGGTCATGCAGGAAGTGATAACCCTCGTTGTGTTCACCATCTTCAGCCTCATAGCTTTCGACAGTTTCCATCTGCGCTGGAACCATCTCGTGGCATTTCTGATGCTCATCGGCGCCGTTTACTTCGCCTTTCTGCCCGAGCCGTCGGCAAATATCCCAAATAATTAGCATTATTCCACTATCTTTCAAATTATAATTGCACTTTGCAAATAATTTTTCGATAATTATAGCAATTTATCAAAATATTATTCCTACCTTTGAGCCGTACAAATGATTCATAATAAAATCACAGAACTATTATGTGCGGAATCGCAGGAATATTCAGAATAAAGAGCCACACCCCGGAATTGCGGCAGAAAGTGCTTAAAATGGCTAAACGTATCCGTCACCGCGGACCCGACTGGAGCGGAATCTTCGAAAGCCCCACCGCCATCATCGCCCACGAGCGTCTTTCCATCGTCGACCCCGAATCTGGCGGACAGCCCCTCTTCTCGCCCGACGGCCGTCAGGTGCTCGCCGTTAACGGAGAGATCTACAATCATCGCGAACTCCGCGCCCGGTATGCAGGCTATCCCTTCTCCACCGGTTCCGACTGCGAGGTCATCCTCCCCCTCTACCGCGAAAAAGGGGTGGAGTTCCTCGAAGACCTCAGCGGCATATTCGCCTTCGCGCTCTACGACTCCGCTACCGACGATTTTCTGATTGCCCGCGACCCCATAGGGGTAATACCTTTATATATAGGCTATGACAGCGACGGAAAAGTCTACATGGCCAGTGAACTCAAGGCTCTCGAAGGCTTCTGCGAGCGCTACGAACCATTCCCGCCCGGCCACTATTACCTCGGCAGCGAGGGAAAGCTACGCCGCTGGTACCGCCGCGACTGGGAGAACTTCGACAGCCTCACTCCGGCTTCCCCTTCGGAGTCCTCCGAGGCGCCCGCAAAACTCCGCGCCGCACTCGAGGACGCCGTCAGGCGCCAGCTTATGAGCGACGTACCCTACGGGGTGCTCCTCTCCGGCGGTCTCGACTCATCGGTAATCTCCGCCATCGCAAGGAAATTCGCACCACGGCGCATAGAGAACGACGGCAACACCGACGCATGGTGGCCGAGGCTCCACTCCTTCGCCGTTGGGCTAAAAGGCGCGCCCGACCTCGCGAAAGCCCGCGAGGTGGCCGAACACATAGGTACCGTACACCACGAAATAAACTACACCATACAGGAGGGGCTCGATGCCATACGCGACGTGATCTACTATATCGAGACCTACGACGTCACAACCGTCCGGGCCTCAACCCCCATGTACCTCCTCGCCCGCGTAATCAAGTCGATGGGTATCAAAATGGTACTCAGCGGCGAGGGTGCCGACGAGATTTTCGGCGGATACCTCTACTTCCACAAAGCGCCGTCGCCACGCGAATTCCACGAAGAAACCGTCCGCAAGCTATCCAAACTCCATCTCTACGACTGCCTGCGCGCCAACAAAAGCCTCTCAGCCTGGGGTGTGGAAGGCCGCGTGCCGTTCCTCGACAAGGAATTTCTCGACGTGGCCATGACGCTCGACCCGGCTCTCAAAATGTGTCCGGGAGCCGAAATCGAGAAACGGATATTGCGCGAGGCGTTCGCCGACATGCTCCCCGCCTCAGTGGCGTGGCGCCAGAAGGAGCAGTTCTCCGACGGCGTGGGCTACAGCTGGATCGACTCGCTCAAGGAGATAGCCGAAGCCTCCGTCACCGACGGGCAGATGGCCCGCGCCGCCGAACGCTTCCCCGTGAACCCGCCCCTAAACAAAGAAGAATACTGCTACCGCGCCATTTTCGAAGAGCATTTCCCCAGCGAAAGCGCCGCCCGCTGCGTGCCGAGCGTGCCGAGCGTGGCATGTTCCACCGCCGAGGCTTTGGCCTGGGACGAGTCGTTCCGCGGCATCAACGACCCGAGCGGAAGAGCGGTGGCAGGTGTCCACGAGCAGGCTTACTGACCCCGAACCTTACGCCGGCGGCGCGCGTTATAATTACATCATGCGAAAGTATTACACGTGCGACAAAGGTTTCAACGAATCAGCCGACTGCGAGGGGGTCTGCTGGGTCGACGTGGTGGTTCCCCACTGCGAGGACGAGAAATATCTCACGGATACCGAAGGTGTTCCGCCGATGTTTCTCGAGTACCTCCGCGATAAAGACGAACGGCCGCGAGTGGAGCGCGAAGCCGACTGGATAATGACCATAATCCGCATCCCGGTGAAAAGCCGCTCCGCCGGTATGCCATATCTTACCGTTCCGCTCGGCATCATAAGCCGCGGAGCCGACAGGGTGATAACCGTATGCTACCACACCAACCGCATGATCGACGATTTCGCCAACCACACGCGCCTCAAGGGTATCTGCTTCGACAACACCGCCAACTTCACCCTACGCATACTTTACTCCGCCGCATACTGGTTTCTCGACTACCTGCGGCAGCTCACCGGCGACGTCACCGGCGCCGAAAAAGCCCTCGAACAGTCGGTGCAGAACTCCGACCTGCTCATGCTCATGAACATTCAGAAATCGCTCGTTTTTTTCAACACCTCCGTCAAAGCCGACAGCATGGTGCTCGAACGACTTCAGACCATCTACGCCGACTCCCTCGACGCCGATCTGCTCGAAGATCTCGGCATCGAACTCCGGCAGGCCGACTCCACTATCGCTATTTACAGCGACATTCTTGAAGGCACAATGGGCTCCTACGCATCGGTTATCTCCAACAATGTCAACTCGGTGATGAAACGAATGACCGGCCTGTCGATTATCCTCATGGTGCCGACTTTTGTGGCGTCGCTCTACGGCATGAACGTCGACATCATGCTCAGGGGCCGCTGGGCTTTCTGGATAATCATAGCCATAGCCGTGGCCCTCACTGCCGCTGCTTTTATCATCCTCAGACGCCTGAAATGGGTCTGATTGTAAAAATTGGTTAATATTATTTTTGATTTGTTATAAACATATCACCGGATGACCATAAAATCGGTGATTCAGACGAATTGCAATGTTAACAAATCTTTACAAATTTGTAGCACCCGCCTTTTTGCCGTTACTTTGCAGCCTGTTTTAAGGAAAAAAGATTCATTATGAAAAAACGACTGTTAACAGTAGCTGCAGCAGCCATTACCGTCTTCGGCGCTATGGCCGAAGGCTATCAGATCAATTCACTGTCGGCCCGGCAGATAGGTATGGGCCACACGGGCATAGCCCAGAAACTCGGTGCGGAGAGCATGTTTTTCAATCCCGCTGGTCTCGCATATATGGACGGCACTTTCGACCTCTCCGGCTCGTTCACCGCTCTCAGCGCCCATGCAACCGCCACTGTAGGCGGCAAAGATTATAAAACCGACAACGGCATCGCCACACCGCTCGGAGTCCACGCCGCCTTTTCGGTCTTCGACAACCTCAAGGCCGGCATATCGCTTTATACACCCTACGGTTCGTCGATAAACTGGACCGACAACTGGCCCGGATCGGTGCTCAACCAGAACGTCAACCTCAAAGTGTTCACTCTGCAACCCACCATATCGTGGGCCATCACCCCCGAATTCTCGATCGGTGCCGGAGCCATGATCACCTGGGGCACCGTAGACCTCAACAAGGCACTCGTCAATCCGGCTACCGCCGACCTCGCCATCAATACCCTCAAGGCTACCGGACAGCTCCCCCAGGAGACTCCCCTCTTCGGCAACACAAGCCCCGCATCGGTCAACCTCAAGGGTACCGCCGACATTGCCGTCGGTCTCAACATCGGTGCCATGTACACCCTCAACGAGAAATTGACTTTCGGAGCATCGCTGCGCACAAAAATGGCGATGAAAGTGGGCGCCGGCAACGCTTATCTGCGCACCGCCAGCCCCTTTGTCGACGAAATGCTCCTAAAGCTCGGCGCCGACCTCTCGCTGCTCAACGAAGCCAACTTCAAGGCCGAAATGCCGTGCCCGATGGTGCTCGGACTCGGCGTCAGCTATAAACCGATACCGCGCCTGCTCCTGGCATTCGACGCCCGCCTCACGGGATGGAAGACCTACAAGCACCTCGACATCGAATTTCTCGCCGACCAGCTGCAGGGCTTCAACCAGCATATCGAAAAGAAATACAAGAACTCGTGGTGCTACTCTTTAGGCGCGCAGTACTCCCTCACCGACCGGCTCGACCTTCGCGCAGGCCTCATGGTCGACACCTCGCCCGTCAACAAGGAATACTACAATCCTGAAACTCCCGGCATGACCAAGATCGAACCCACATGCGGCTTCTCCTTCCGTCCGGTGAAGAACCTGTCGGTCGACTTCGGCTTCATGTACATCCACGGCTGCGGCATCAAGAACGCCTCATGCACCTACGACGACCTCCTCGGCAAGGTAATGATCGGACGCCTCACAGCCGCCGGAATTCCCCTCGAACAGGTTCAGGCAATGGGATTCCGCGCCGAGCAGACCTTTACGGCCGACTACAAGCTCCACGCCTTCTCCCCCTCCATCGGAATCAGCTATAATTTCTGAGGTATAGAGCCTATAGACCTTATAAGCCCTATAGGCTCTGTCTCACCCTACTGTATAGCAGCCAGGCCACCCTTCGACGTCTCCTTATAGAGACTCGGCAGGTCGTGGCCTGTCTGTTTCATAACCTCCACTATGCGGTCGAACGAAACCGAATGGCGCCCGTCGCTGAACGCCGCGTAGAGATTCGAATCGAGCGCACGGGCGGCGGCGTAGGCATTGCGCTCTATGCAGGGTATCTGCACGAGTCCGCACACCGGGTCGCATGTCAGCCCGAGGTGGTGCTCAAGCCCCATCTCGGCCGAATATTCTATCTGCGCGGGCGTACCTCCGAAAAGCTGCGACGATGCAGCCGCAGCCATGGCGCACGCCACTCCTACCTCTCCCTGGCATCCTACCTCCGCACCCGATACCGAGGCATTGAATTTCACCACGTTGCCGAAAAGTCCGGCCGTGGCGAGCGCGCGGAGAATCCGCTTCTCGCTGAAGCCTTTCGACGTGCTCAGATGGTACAGCACCGCCGGGAGCACCCCGCAGGAGCCGCACGTAGGAGCGGTGACTATCCGGCCGCCCGAAGCGTTCTCTTCCGACACCGCCAGCGCGTAGGCATACACCAGGCCACGGCTCTTAAGCGAGTTGCTGTAGCCTGCCGCGTGCATGTAGTAGCTTACGGCCTTGCGCCTCACGCCGAGTCCGCCTGGCAGCACGCCCTCCGCCTCGATGCCGCGTTCTACGGCCTCTTTCATTACTTTCCATACCTCGGCGAGATGATCCCACACGTCGGAGTTCTCACACATGTCCACGTATTCCCAGAACGACCGTCCGGTTCTCTCGGCCCATTGCTGGATGTCGGAAATCAGGTGCATGTCGTAAATATTCTCACTCGGACGGCGCTCCTCTCCCTCGCGCACTATGTCGCCGCCTCCTATGGAGTAGTAAGTCTCCTCCTCCGCTACAGCCCCGTCTGATCCGAGAGCCTCGAACTTCATGCCGTTGGGGTGGAAAGGCAGAAACACTTCAGGCTGCCATAATATCTCCGTGGGCGCCTTCGGCTGCAGCACGTCGAGTATAGCCTTGTCGGTCAGGTGTCCTTTGCCTGTTGCCGCGAGCGCGCCGTAGAGCGTCACCCTGTACGAACTTGCGCCGCCGGTGGCATTGAGAAACAGCGTGGCGGCATAGCGCGGAGCCATCGTGTGGCTGCTCGACGGCCCTATGCCTATTTTGAACAGATGTTTTATCGATTCCATTACCTTTGAATTTTTGCTGCAAAGTTACGCAATCGCAACGGTTTTCCTCGCTTTTCACCGACATGGAATTTGGAGCATCCGACTTTTTGTCTTATATTTGTGAAATCATATTTCTCACCTCCCTATAAAAATCCCAGATATGAACTTTGCAGAACGCGCTTTTAAGATATTCAGCGATACTACCGATTTATACCACGTTACCGACGATGTCGACGCCAAAGCAGCGAATCCTTTCGAGGCAGGCACCATCGAAGCCGTGCTCTTCGACAAAAACTGGATCGACGCCGTGCAGTGGCATCTCGAGGACATTATACGCGACCCGCAGATCGACCCCGTGGCCGCACTCGCGCTCAAGCGCCGCATCGACCGCTCCAACCAGGACCGTACCGACATGGTGGAGGAGATCGACACCTATTTCCGCGAGAAATTCGCCGGCGTGAAACCTGATGCCGACGCCACTATCAACACCGAAAGCCCCGCCTGGGCGCTCGACCGCCTCTCGATTCTCGCCCTGAAGATATACCACATGGAGCGCGAGGTGGAGCGTACCGACGCTTCGCCCGAACACATAGCCCGCTGCCGTGCCAGGCTCGACGTTCTGCTTGAGCAGCAGCGCGACCTCACTTCAGCCATCGACCGCCTCCTCGCCGACATTGCCGCCGGAAAGAAGTACATGAAGGTCTACCGCCAGATGAAGATGTACAACGACCCTGCCACCAATCCGGTGCTGTATGGCAACAAAAAGTCCTGACAGCGAAAGCCTTTTCCGTCCTCACCGGGTGCTGATTACCCGCTTCTCCGCCATCGGCGACGTAGCCATGACCATTCCGGTCGTCTACAGCGTGGCAAGGAGCAACCCTGACGTGCAGTTTCTCATGGTCACCCGCCCCTCGATGGCCACAATGTTCCTCAACGCGCCCGAAAACCTCCGGGTGCGCGGTGTCGACCTCAACTCTCCGCAATATAGGGGAGCCGGAGGTC
>UROS01000051.1 GCA_900549445.1 uncultured Porphyromonadaceae bacterium
GTCCTCGAGCGCCTTGAGATATTCCATTTCGCCGTCGGTGTCGTCGGAATAATCTTTTTGGCGCGGACGGGTAGGAACGAGCAGCTTGTTAAGATCGAGGTTGAGCGCGAGGTTGTGATAGTCGGCGAGGGGGAACGTAAACGACGTGCCCAATCGCAGGTTGGTTGGCAGAAACGCCGGATTGTCGCCGTTGTTGTACGAAACTTTAGTACCGATGTTAGAGATATTCCAGCCCCACGACCACTGGCATTCGTTGCGGCCGATAATGGGATAGGTGGTGTAATAGCCGGATATGTCGGCGGAGAAGGCTGAGGCTCCCGACTGCTGGTCTCCTGCGTAAGAATCGGAAAATCCGAGGTCGGAGTAGATGTAACGGAACACTACGCCCATCGAGAATTTTTCCGACAGTTTTCGGCTGTAGCCGACGTCGAACGACATTTCGTAGGGGTTGAGGCTCTGACCGGCAACGCCGCCGTTGTCGTATGAGTTTACTTCTCCCAGAGAGAAGTAGCGCAGCGATGCCGAGATGGCCTGATTGTCTTCGCTGCCGAGCTTCCAGTAGCCCGAAACGTCGGCCAGAAAAATGTCGTTGACGAGTTTGCGGAGCCAGGGGGTATAGTTGATTGATACTGCACCTTTGCTGTAGGCGAAAGCATATTTCGAGGGATTCCAGAATTGCGAGTTGGCGTCGGGCTCAGTAGCAGCGCCGAGATCTCCCATCGATGCTCCGCGGGCGTCCGGGGCGATGCCGAGCGAGTTGACACCAGTCTGAATCGGGTTGAAATCGTCCTTGTTTTGTGCGGCGGTCGAGGTAGCAAACGCAAAGACCGCAACCAATGCCGCTATTTTGATTAAACTTTTGCTCATCGGAAGATTTGTGAATGAATTCGGTTTTTATGATAAGACTTCTAATTAATAACTAAAAATATGCCTTTTTATTGTACGAAATTACGTGATTAACACCTGCAAAAATCATGAGGAATATTTACGTTTTTAATAATTTTATGCTTAAATTTGCAAACAAACCCTTAAACAACATGAAAACCCAGTTCATCCTTCTATCTCTTGCCATTTCGTCGGCAGTTGCTTTTGCCGACGAGAGTCCTTTACCACAACTTACAAATCTGCCGACCGTTTATCTCAACGCTCCCGATGTGAATCTCGGTCAGAAGGAGGTTTACGCTCCCGGTACGGTGACGGTTGTAAGTTCCGATGCCTCACAGGTGATGACCGACGTAGCAATCAATCTGCGCGGTCGCGGCAATTCTACCATGACGCTCGACAAAAAGCCGATGCGCATGAAACTCGACAAGAAAGCCAATTTCCTGAACCTGCCCGCTAAGGCAAAGAACTGGGTTCTTTTGGCTAATCACGTTGACAAAAGCCTTATTCGCAATGCAATGGCTTTTGAAATGGGCAAATTCATGGGTTTTGCATACACCCCTCCAATCCAGTTTGTCGACGTGGTTCTCAACGGAGAATATGTCGGCAATTATATGGTCACTGACCAGATTGAGGTCAATAAGAACCGTGTGAACGTCGTGGAGCAGGATAGCGCAAGTATCTCAACCGGAAATCTGACCGGTGGCTATTTGCTTGAGATAGACGGATTTGCCGGTCAGGAGCCATATCATTTCTTTACAACTAAGAAAAATATGCCTGTAACCATCAAGAATCCCAAAGATGACGAGAATACGGCAGATCAGCGGGAAGAGATGAAGAGATATATCAGCGGTTATTTCGACGAAATAGAAGATATCCTTTATAGCGCCGATTTCAAAGACCCTGAAAAAGGTTGGCGCAGCCGCATTGACGAAAAGTCGCTGGTAGACTGGTATATCGTCTGTGAGTATACTGGTAATAACGATGCTTTTTGGAGTATCAATGTTTACAAGCACCGTGATGATCCGCTTATTTATTTCGGACCAATATGGGACTTCGACCAAGCGTTCGGCAATACGTGGGCAACCGGTCAGGATCAGATACTTGGCGAAGGCACAAATCTGTCATGTTTCCCCTGGATGGCTCGTCTGCAGGAAGATGACGGCTTCAAGAAAGCCGTCGGCAGAAGGTATAAGGAACTTTATGATGACGGCATACTTGATTACTTGCTTGACAGATGGGCTTACTATTCGGAATTGCTTACGGAGCCGGCGGCGATGAATTTCAAAAAATGGGATGTGCTCACTAAGCAAATCTTCACTTGTAAAGACTTATTTCCCACATATCCCGAGCACTTGAATTCTGTCAGAGAATTCATTGTCCACCGTACGGAGGTTCTTTACAGACATTTCACTGGCGAGGAAGTTCCGGTAGAATATTCAGTCGATTTCAAGTCGGATATGCCATATTCCATTAAAAATATCACTACCGGGAAATACGTACAAGCGGTATATGAGAATTCTCAATATACAGTCAGACTTGTAGATGACTCGACTCAGGCTACGGAATTCCTGTTTGAGCCGGCTGAGCATGAAAATGGATTCAGAATAATGTTCCTGGCTGGAACGATGGCCCGGAGTAGCGGATATAGGTATATCACAACAGAAAATGCAAAAGGTCAGGCAAGATTGGACGCTACGGATGACATTAGTGACCCGCGAACGGAATTTGCTTTCGAAAAATCAGGCAAAGACTTTAAAATCTGTAATCTTGGATTTGATGAGCGGCGTTATGTCGGGATACCCTCCTGGGACGACAGCAATACTTTCCTGCTTTTGCTTGACAACGGTCATAATCTCGCCAAAGCCAACTGGTCATTAACAGCCCTTCGCGAAGACGGGGGAGATACTACCGAGGCGCAGGTAATTTTCAGCGACGAATCGGCACTCACGTTTGACGGTATGAATGTGGCTGGAGCAGACGGAATCCGCATCCTGAATACAGCGGGTGTGACAGTCGTTGCCGGCGACGGCCGAGTTTCTGTAACCGCTCTTCCTGCGGGTATTTACATTGCCACTGCTCCCGGAGCAAAGGCTCTTAAATTCTGTAAACAGTAACTTTTAAGGCTGAATAAGCGAATAAAATCCCGGCTCACACTGCCATATGAGCCGGGATTTTGCGTACCTTTGCATCCGGAATCAATCCGCTGTGCAATGGAAAATGACAACAGAAAGAAACTCGAGGAACTGGCGTCGGAACCGGTGGGAAAGCTGCTGTGGCGCTACAGTCTGCCGGCCGTGGTGGGTATGCTCGTCAATTCGCTTTATAATGTCATTGACCGTATATTCATTGGTCAGGGGGTAGGTGCTGACGCCATTACGGGTCTTGCCATAACCTTTCCGGTGATGAACCTCGCCGCGGCTCTCGGTGTGCTGGTCGGCGCGGGCGCCTCGGCACGTATTTCCATTATGCTTGGCGCACGCGATCACCGCGGTGCGGAACTCGTGCTCGGCAACTCGCTGACGCTGATTCTGCTCATCGGTGCCATCTACGTGAGCTTTTTCGGACTGTTTCTCGACGACATCCTCATAGCTTTCGGAGCGAGTCCGACATCGCTACCTTATGCCCACGATTTCATGATATACCTGCTGCCCGGACTGCTGGTGATGAACATCTCGTTCAGCTTCAACAATATAATGCGTGCATCGGGCTATCCGGTCAGGGCGATGGTGACGATGTTCATAGGAGCCGGTTGCAATATCATCCTTGCCCCGATATTCATTTTCGTGCTCGGATGGGGGATAAAGGGCGCTGCTATAGCTACTGACATCTCAATGACCATTTCGATGCTTTTTGTGCTTAGTCATTTCTTCTCGCAGGGCAGCACGTTGCGTTTCACAAGGGGTATCTACCGTCTAAGGTGGAAAATAATACTGGGTATTGTCGGAATTGGTGCGGCTCCGTCGCTCATAAACTTCGCTTCATGCTTTATCAACGTTATAATCAACCGCTCGCTTTTCCACTACGGTGGTGACATTGCAATAGGCGCATCCGGCATTTTCAATACCTACGCCTCGCTTATGTGCATGATTGTGGTTGGTATCTGTCAGGGCATGCAGCCGATTATCGGCTATAATTACGGTGCGGGGCAGCTCCACCGTCTTAAGCGTGCCTACTGGCTCGCTGTGGGTGTCAGCACCGCCATCACCACTTTCGGTTCGGTGTTCGCACTGACTTGTCCCGAACTCATAGCGCGCGCATTTACGGTAGATCAGCAACTGATAGCCACTACGGTCGAGGCTCTGAGTCTGGTAATGCTCGTGTTTTCGGTGGTCGGATTCCAGATTGTTTCCACCACTTTCTTCCAGTCGATAGGTCAGGCCGGAAAATCGATATTCCTGTCGCTTACACGTCAGGTGATTTTCCTGATTCCTTTGCTCCTGATTTTACCTCGCTATCTTGGGTTGAAAGGGGTATGGTTGTCGTTCCCGTCGAGCGACATTATAGCCACGCTCGTCACCGCCGGTCTGATGATATGGCAGTTCCGTCACCTCAACGCCTCGCATACGCTCGAGTAAACGGATTGTCAGTCTTCGCTGTAGTGGCGGAGCACTCTGCGGTAGGAGTTGAAAATCTTCGATTTGGACACGAACCCAACGTATTTGCCGTCCTGAACCACCGGGAGGTTCCACGCTCCGGTGTTGTCGAACGCTTTCATTACCTTTTCCATAGAATCGGTGACATCGACCCGCGCCGGCGGTATGCTCATGAATTCGTTTACAAACATGCGTTTGTAAAGATCCGGGCGGAACATGATGTTTCGGATTTCGTCGAGAAGCACAACTCCGAGCAGTTCCCCATTGTCGTTGACAACGGGAAACAGATTGCGGGTAGAGCGCGAAATTGCCTTCACCATTTCTTTTAAATTCATCTCCGGGCGGACGGTGACGAAATCGGTCTCGATCACGCTGTCGACCTTAAGGAGAGTGAGCACTGCCTTGTCCTTGTGATGGGTAAGCAGTTCGCCTCGCCTCGCCAGACGCATGGTATATATGCTGTAAGGCTCAAAAATCTTAATGGTACCGTATGAGATCGTCGACACTATGAGCAACGGCAGGAAGAGGTCGTAGCCTCCGGTGAGTTCCGCGGTCAGGAAGATGCCCATGAGCGGCGCGTGCATTACTCCGCTCATCACGCCTGCCATCCCCATAAGAGCAAAATTTTTAGTGGAAAGATCAAGGTCGAAGAGATTGTTGAGAAGGAAAGCGAAAAAGAATCCCGACATGCACCCTACGTAGAGCGAAGGGGCGAAAGTTCCTCCGCATCCTCCGGCTCCGTTGGTGGCGGAGGTGGCGAAGCACTTTGTCAGGATGATGGCGCCGATGAAAATAAGTATGGACCACACGTTGTTGCGGTCGCTGTAGAAAATGGAGTTGTTCACGATCGACTCCGTGTTGCCGCTGAGCAGTTCGGTTATGGCGGTGTAGCCCTCGCCGTAAAGAGGCGGAAAGAGGAAGATGAGTACCGCGAGAATCGAGCCGCCGACAGCGATTTTTATCCACATTGAATTAAAGCGCCCGAAGAAATTTTCCATCATGTTGACCACGCGGGTGAAGTACAGCGAGACGAATCCGAGGAAAATGCCCAGCAGAATCACGAACGGAATTCTTGCGGTTACGAACGGCTCGCTTTGTATGAAGAAGAACTCCACGTTGTAGCCGGTGAAAACGTATGCCATAGTGGCCGCCGTAATCGAGGCGATCAGAAGTGGCATTACCGACACGCTCGTAAGGTCAATCATCAGCACTTCGAGGGTGAAAAGCATCCCTGCGATCGGAGCTTTGAATATTCCCGCAATACCGGCCGCCGCGCCGCAGCCGACCATAATCATGAGGATGCGGGGTGACATCCTGAAGAGCGAGCCGAGATTCGACCCGATGGCGGCGCCTGTATATACGATAGGCCCCTCCGCACCCACCGATCCTCCGAAACCTATGGTCATGGAGCTGGCAATGACCGAGGTGTAGATATTGTGCTTCTTTAGCCGCGACTTGTTTTGCGAGATGGCATAAAGCACTCGGGTTACGCCGTGGGAAATGTTGTCGCGCACCACGAAGCGCACGTAAATAGCGGTAAGGAGTATTCCTATCACCGGGTACAGAAGATAAAGGTAGTTGCCTCCGGTGATTGACATGTGGGCTGTAAGAGCGCTTGAGATATAGTGGATGAGCGACTTGAGCACGAGTGCGGCAAATCCGCAGAAAATTCCCACAATGAGAGCGAGAATAATCACAAAGGTTTTCTCTTTGACATGCTTTTCGCGCCAAAGCAGCATGGCAAGGAAAAAACTGTGGGCGCTGTGAATAGCCTTTATCGCGAATTGTTTCATAACAGATTGGAAGAATTATATGCCTCTGCCCGTTACTACGGTATGAATGGTGTAAAATAATATCTTTAGGTCTGTGGCCACCGAGATATTGTTGAGGTAAGTAAGATCGTATTTCATGCGTTCGAGCATCTGGCCGAGGTCGGAGGCATAGCCGTATTTCACCATTCCCCACGAGGTTATTCCGGGGCGTACCTGATGGATAATGGAGTATACGGGTGCCTGCTCCATTATGAGGTTCACGAAGTAAGGCCGCTCGGGGCGCGGTCCCACCAGCGACATTTCTCCGCGCAGGACGTTCCAGAAATTCGGCAGTTCATCAAGGCGGTATTTGCGCATGAAGTGTCCCACACGGGTGATACGCGGGTCGTCTTTCGACGAGAGTTTGGGTTTGTCTTTTTCGGCATCGATGGTCATCGAGCGAAATTTCCATATGCGGAATGGGCGGCGGAAGCGTCCGAGGCGTTCCTGTGAATAGAATACGGGCCCCGGCGAATCGAGCTTTACTGCGAGAGCTATCGCAGCCATGACGGGAGAGAGGATTATAAGAGCCATCGCCGAAATCAGAATGTCGGAGAATCGTTTCAGTGCATGGGTGGAGGGTGCCACATATGCCGATGAAAGATTTACGAGCGGTTCTCCGGCGATATTGTCGAAGCGGTTGAACGACATAAGCCAGGGAAAATCTGCCGGAGAAATTAAGAGCGGCAGACCGAGAGAGTACATGCTGTTTATAATACGTAGGGAATCATCCATGCTGTGGCCGGTTATAATTACCGCTTTGGCATCAGTTTCCTCCACGAGTCGGCGGATAGTTGCAGTGTCGGTCGATTCGGTACAGCCGGTGATTTCATATCCCATGGGTTTACGCATGGAGCTGAGTTTGTCGGCAAGTAAGAAAGTGGAGCTTAGAGGCCCGACCATGACTGTATTCATAGACCATTTGCGCGAATGGATAAGGTGTGCCATGTGGCTTGTTATGGCAACGCGCGGCAGGTATAGACATACAATGAGAATGATGAAGAAGATAGCCATGAGTTTGTAGTCGGTGGCCGGACTGTAGGAATCGTCGAGCAACGCTCCGAAAAACATCAATAACGAGGCTATGGCCGCCGAAAGCAGGGTGATGAGAAACTCCTCGGCGCGTGAACGGAAAATAGCGTTGACGTAATATCCGGTGAGGCTGTATACCAGCATCAGCAGCGGGGGCATGATGAGGAAGGTGGCGACGATTCCTTCCGAACGGAGGAAACGGCTGAGGTTTCCGTAGACCCTCGGAATGTCGGCGAGGAAATAATATCTCGCAATCTCAAACGCCGCGATGGCGACTACCGTGGAGATAAAGTCGGCGGCGATATATTTTATCCGTTGGTTGGTATTGCTGATCAAGGCCGGATGGTTTTTATGGTTCCGTCGGAGAATAGACGGATGATTCTTGACGGTTTGGAAGGAGTGGTGTCGTCGCGCCGGTACCGGGCTACATAGTCGCATCCCGAGATTACTTCGGGAGAGATTTCCCCGAAGAACCTTGCTGTTGGCTGACCTGAGATGTTGGCAGACGTTGACACAACGGGCCGTCCGAGGCGGCGGCAAAGTTCTGCTGAGTAGGCTTCGCGTGTTACACGCAAACCGATACTTCCGTCGGCTGCGGTCAGATTGTGTGCGAGGTTTCGGGCGCCGTCGAAAATCACGGTTACGGGACGGTCGGCGCCGTCGATGATTTTTTCAATTCCGGCAGGCACCTCGTGCAGCCACTTCTGCAGGCTTGGAACGTCGGCCACGAGCGTAATCAGTGCTTTAGAGTCGGAGCGGCGTTTGAGAGCGTAGACTTTCGACACGGCCTCGGGCGAACAGGCGTCGCAGCCTATGCCCCAGACGGTGTCGGTGGGGTATAGTATCAGTCCTCCCGCCCGGAGGATCTGAACCGCCTTATCTATGTCGGAATTGAAATCCTGATTATCCATGTTTATTCGAGTTCTGCTAATCGTTTAACGTCTCCGACTAACCATATAGTATCGCCGGGATTGAAAGTAAGGGAACTGTCGATGGAAATGAACTCGCCGTCGCGTTCGACCGATACGAGAAGCGCACCGTAAATATGGCTGAGGTCAGCGCCCGCTACTGTCTTTCCGGCAACAGGTGAGCCGGCGGTTATTCTGACGCTCGTAAGCCTGATGTCGTCGGGATTGGTGTGTGCGGTCTCCTCTTCAGCATGGTTCTGAGCCTCGATTACCGGAAGTAAATCCTGTATTTGCTCGTCGGTGCCGATAACGCCGAGTACGTCGCCCGGGAAAATTCTTGCGTCGGCCTCGGGGACGAGAATCATGTCGTTGCCGCGCTGTATGCTTGACACCGATACTCCGTAGCACTGGCGTATGCCGGAATTCCGGAGGCGCTCGCCCACGAACGGGCAACCGTAGCCTACCGTCATGAAGGCAAGGTGCATATTGCTCACGAGATTGTTTTTCTGACCGCTGCGGCGCAGTTCGCGTTCATTGAGATTGTCGATGAATTTGGTTTCGATATGCAGCAGACGCTTGCGGATACGGTTTGAGAACGACATGAGAATGAGAATGAACACGGCGAGACCGATAGTCCATCCCACGAGCATCGAGTACATTTTCCCGAGGAGATAAACGATTATTGCCATTGCTATGAGGAGGCGGAAAATCGTCATTATAATGAGCGGGACGTCGAATCGTGCGTTTGCCGCCACAAGGCGTTCCCGTTCGGTTTTTTTCGAAGCGGGATAGGTGAGTGCCATAAGGAATGGCGCCATGGCTATGAGAGCGATGACAGTGGTTAGCAACCTTCCCCAGTTCGGGAAAATACCCGTCATGAGGGGCAGGAGAAAATTGAAGGTTATGATGGTGAGGGAGATAAGTACGATGGTGTAAAGAAGCACGCGCCACAGATAACGTCTGAAAAGCGACTTCCATAGAATCGTAGTGGAATTGCTGCCTTCCGCGCGGACTTTCCCGCCGTAACGGTCGATGAGAAAATTCAGCCGGGCGGGCAGGTGGCGCTCAACCCAGTTGCACACCGGATCGGCCATTCGGATAAAATAAGGAGTAGTGAAGGTTGTGATTACCGAGACAGCCACTACAATGGGATATATTGTCGGATTGAGTACGCCAAGCGACATGCCGAGCGATGCAATGATAAACGCGAATTCGCCAATCTGAGTAAGGGAGAATCCGCTTTCTATCGCCACTCGCAGACTCTGTCCGGTAAGAAGCATTCCGAAGGTGCCGAAAAAGATCATACCGGCAATCACTACGACCGACAGCAGCAGAATCGGACCGAAATATTCAAAAATAATATGGGGATTCACCATCATTCCGACAGAGATGAAGAATACGGCTCCGAAAAGGTCTTTTACAGGAGCAGTGACTCTCTCTATTCGTTCGGCAAAGCTCGTGCCGGCAAGAATAGACCCCATTACGAACGCCCCGAGCGCGAGTGAGAAGCCACAGTAGACTGAGAATACCGCCATGCCGAGGCAAAGTCCCATCGACACGATAAGAAGTGTTTCGGAATTTAGAAAACGGCGCTGGAAATTGAGCAGCGACGGGAGGATAAAGACTCCCACGGCGAACCAGATTATGAGAAAGAAGCCGAGTTTGCTGATGCTGAATAGCAACTCGCTCCCTTCAACACTGCTGTTGATGGCAATCGACGACAGAATCACCATCATAAGGACGGCGAAAAGGTCTTCGACAATAAGAACGGCGAGAACGAGGGAGGCAAACTTCTTTTGCCGCAGTCCGAGGTCGTTGAATGCTTTAAGAATAATGGTGGTGGACGACATGGAGAGCATGCCCCCGAGGAAAAGGCTGTTGATGTGGGTGAATCCGAGCAGATGACCCACGGCAAACCCCGCGCACATCATTCCGCATACTATGAAGAGTGCCGTTGTAACGGCTGAACCGCCGGCGTTGAGCAGTTTACGGAAACTGAACTCGAGGCCGAGGGAGAAAAGCAACACTATGATTCCAATCTGGGCCCAGAACTCGATGTTGGCTTCGGTTGAAACCGAGGGCAGATATTCAAAATTAGGACTGGCCAGGAAACCTGCCACTATATAACCGAGCACCACAGGCTGGCGCAGCCATTTGAACAGCAGTGTGACGGCTGCCCCCAGAATCAGAATGAAGGCAAGGTCGCGGATAAGGCCGTCGATGTCCATTGTTTCCGCGGAGCCGGCTATGTCGGTGCTTTGGGTGGCGACGGCGAGAATGAGTGACAGAAGCATGATGGAAGTATGGTCAGGAAAGATCCGCCTGGTTCGACAGAGAGATCGATTTTACGTCGCTAACCATGCTGAGATCGTGAAATATATTTATGAAATCAGTATTCTCTTTTACCAGACACAGAAGATTGAGTCGGGTAAAATTGGGTTCGTATTCATAGTCGAGGTAGAAGCGGGTAAGCACTATGTGGTGCTTTTCGAGCACTTCGCGGAAAGGCCGGATGGAGCTGACAATACCCGACGTGCGGATGCGGATTGTGCGGGCTTCGTTGCCAACGTTGACTCTCAGTTCTATTTTCTCAAGCACGGTGAGCACAAGAATTACGAGAATTGTAGCCACTATTGCAACCAGATACATGCCCACTCCGACCGCCATCCCGATGGTAGCCACAATCCAGATACCTGCCGCAGTGGTGAGACCGCGTACCGAGCCTTTCATCTGAATAATGGCGCCTGCACCGAGAAAACCGATACCCGTAATAACCTGGGCTGCGATTCTGCCCGGATCGCCGTTTTTCAGCCCGAGGTATTCCTGAGGAACGTAGATCGACAGAATCATGGCGAGACATGCTCCCATGGAAATGAGAGCAAACGTGCGCAAACCTGCCATCTGTCCTTTACGCTTGCGCTCGATGCCTACGAGGCTGCCGAGCAACAACGCCACAAGAAGACGGAACGAGGCAGAGGTAGCTGTCAGTTCTATACCGTTGACCGTTGACCAGAAATCGCTGAACATTTATTAGGCAAACTCTGAGGGTTACTTTTTCATCGTGAAGTGGCGCGAGGCGAGGCGGTAACCGTCGGTGAAAAGTTCCACGGTATAGTCGCCTGGAGTGAGGGTAGTGTTCACGTCCCAATACATGTGGATGCCCGGAATCTCGTCGCCGGCATACTCGATGACCTTACGTGCCGTGCAGGGAACATTGCCGCCTTCAAACTGGAAACTGCCCGAGTTCCCGAGAAGCTGTCCTTCGGGGTTTGTGATTCGAAGATATATGGTTTTGTTGCCGACCGGAGTCGAATTGTTCTGCGGAATAGTGAAAGTGACCAAAAGCTGTTTTGCTTTGGTAATGTTTTTCTCGGTCTTTCCGTTTTTCTTAAGTCCGGTAAGCGAGACCCCCGTCACGTTCAGTTTTTCGGCAAGGGTCATACGTTCGCTAAGATTCTCGTTGCGTCGCGTTTCCTCGGCTACCCGGGAAGTCAATTGCTGGTTCTGGGCCTTGATTTCAGTGTTTTCGGCACGAAGTACACCGTTCTCCTTGTTGAGCGAGTCGATTTGAGCAATGTAATGGCGCAGGAGTCCTTTCAGTGTGTTGATCTCCGACTGTAGTTCTGAGATGCGTTTAGCGCTTTTTACTTTCTCTGATTTCAGTTCCTTGATGAGCTGCTCTACTTTAGCTTTCGCTGCGGTATATTTTGCAAGAATGGTATCGCTGGCGAGGGTCTGCGCCTGATTTTCGTAATGCTGGAATTCTGCATTTACGGCTTCGAACTCGTTGGTGAGCTGCAGTTGGTCGTTTTCAAGTTTCAGTTCCTCATTCTGCAACCGGGCCTGCTCGACGTCGCTTTTAAGCGAGGCGACCTGGGTTATGCCGAACACTACGGCGATAAGAAGAAGTACAGCGAGTCCGATGACAACCCACAGCATCGGTGTTCCTTTTTTGTTCATACTCTTTGTGACATTTATAATAATGTGCAAAGTTACAAATCACTGCCGAGGAAAGCAAATTTTTCGATACCGGGTTTTAAATTATGTGTAGAAAACCAAAAATTCCCGCTGTAACGGAATCAGATAACCGCCGGCGGGAATTTCTAAGAGGTTTGCGTATGCGAAACTTGTGGCGCATACAAGAATTTTCAGATTAGTGTTTCCAGAACATCAGGGGAGGGATTGACAGCAATAATCTGACCTTCCGGATTGATTAAGAAAGAGCAATTACCCCGATCGAGCCGATAAGCATTGATGATTTCAGACGCTTCTGTCGGACAGAGGTAGAACTGCGACTTCGCACTAAGATTGTCTCTGCGCACTATCTCGCGAAAAAGGCGCTCGCTACGGTCGAGATTGACCGACAAGAGACAAAATCGTTCTTCGGAAACGTTGCGTGTAACAGTCTCATAATCGACTGTTGCAATACGCGAGGCGGCGTCTGTCGAATCCCAGAAATTGAGAAGGATGTAACGCCCTTTCAGATCGGAAAGCGAGAATGAGGTCTCGTTGCTGCTTAGCGTGAATTGCGGAGCGGCGTAGCCTTCAGCGGCCTTGGCCACACGCGGAGTGTGAGCCGAAACTGAAAGAAGAAGAACGGCGAAGAACGCAATGACAAGCATTGGTTTCTTCATTAAAACACGATTTATGTTCAACTTGAGAATCCGAGGGCCTGGGGAAGATTATGCATCGTTCCGATACCCCTCTCGGACTCTTGCCGATTTTCGGCTGGAGCCTGACTCTTCAGGCCTCCTTTTAAGTATTATTACGCTGCAAAGTTACGTAAGTTTTCCGGGATAGCCAAATAATCGTGCTCAACGTCAGCTGCTTAACGGATGAAAGCCGTTCGAAACGTACTCCTCAAGCGGCTTTCACGCTGTTGTTAAATTTGGTTAAAGGGATGCTGTGCGGCATGTTTTTAGGGCATATATTTCGCTTTTGCCAGTGATTGCCCCGACATATAGAACTCCGGTGAAAGCAAGAAATCGAGTGAAACTTCCGGGTTGTTACGGATGTAGGAAACAACAATCCTGTGGCCGATGAAACGTCCGGCACGCCCCGGTGCTTCCGGATTCAGAAGGGTTGTTGCGGGGGCCGGATTTATCATGGCCGAAAGATCGGAGGGAACGGTGGAATAAAGCAGCCGGCGTGTGATGAGAGCTTCCCACGCCTGCTTTTCATTCTCGTTCAGCCATGAAAGCTGATCATAACTGTAGCCGAGCGCCGTTTTCTCGTCAATGCCGCATATTTGCATAAGCGCTTCCACAACTGCTCCTTCGTAGAGGATTTTGTTGAGAAGGGAAGGATATGAGGTTTCGGAATGGAACGGATAACCGATTCTTATAGCCGCCTCAGTGAGGTCGACGGGCAGAAAGTGTGGGGTTTTAGTTGTCCGGAGATAACGAGGGAAATCATTGTAAGCCCTGTCTCTTATACACAT
>UROS01000052.1 GCA_900549445.1 uncultured Porphyromonadaceae bacterium
AATTCCGATTTAAGCAATAATCTGCATATTATATATACGAATACGCGGTTTTTTTGTTCAATCGAGCATTCATGCAAACAGTGCGCGGAACGCTTCCTCAACTTTCGCTACCTCGGTTATCCGTATAGAGAATCCGGAGGTGTCGGTTCCCTTGAGGTTGTTGCGGGGTATGAGAATGGACTCCATTCCGAGCTTTTCGGCCTCAAGGATTCGCTGCTCTATGCGGGTGACAGGACGGATTTCGCCCGACAGCCCGACTTCGCCGGCCATACATACCCGGCGGGGAATGGTCATGTCGACGTTCGACGACAGTATGGCGCATATCACCGGGAGATCGATGGCCGGGTCGCTCACCTTGAGCCCGCCGGCAATATTGAGAAACACGTCCTTCTGGGCAAGTTTAAAACCCACCCGTTTTTCGAGCACGGCAAGGAGCATGTTCATGCGCTTGGAGTCGAATCCGGTGACGGAGCGCTGCGGTGTGCCGTAGGCGGCGGTGCTGACCAGCGCCTGGATCTCGATCAGAAAAGGCCGGATACCCTCCATTGTCACTCCGACGGCTATGCCCGAGAGTTCTTCGCCGGCCTGCGTAAGCAGCATTTCCGACGGGTTGGTGACCTCCCGCAACCCGCGCTGGCACATTTCGTAGATGCCGAGTTCGGAGGTGGAACCGAATCGGTTCTTTATGGAGCGGAGTATGCGGTACATATGCTGACGGTCTCCTTCGAACTGGAGCACGGCGTCGACAATATGCTCGAGGACTTTTGGCCCGGCTATGCTGCCCTCTTTGTTGATATGGCCTATCATCATCACCGGCACTCCGGATTCTTTGGCATATTTCAGAAGCCGGGCGGCGCATTCGCGCACCTGGCTCACGCTGCCCGCCACGGATTCGATGGCGTCGGAAGCGATGGTCTGGATGGAGTCGATGACGAGCAACTGCGGGGAGGTGGCGCGGATATGCTCGAAAATAGTCTCGAGCGATGTCTCGCAGACTATCAGCACGTTTTCGTTGAGTTTTCCCAGACGGTCGGCGCGCATTTTTAGCTGTTGCGGACTTTCCTCACCCGATACGTAGAGCACGCGGCGCGATTTTATCGACAGCGTGTTCTGCAGCACGAGCGTTGATTTGCCGATACCCGGCTCACCGCCGATCAGTACCAGGGAGCCGGCTACGAGGCCACCCCCGAGCACACGGTTAAGCTCGCCGCTGGGCATCCGGACGCGGGTCTCTCCGGTGGTTTCTATCTGCGAGACCGGCACCGGTTTGGAGCGGGTGGCGCCGGTTCCGACGGCGAGTGAGCGCGAGCTTTTCGAGGCTGCCACGCGCTCCTCTACCATAGTGTTCCATTCGCCGCAGGCCGGGCAGCGCCCTTCCCATTTGGGCGACTCGTTGCCGCAGCTGTTGCAGAACCATACGGATTTGTATTTCTGTGCCATGGCTGTCTTTATCTTCTGAACATTGCGAGGGTTATTGCGGTGGCTATGGCGGCGTTGAGCGACTCGGAGGTCTGCCGTCCCGGAGGATACGACGGAATGGTGAGACGGCGTGTGACGGTAGTTCCCACCGCTTCGCTGATTCCGTTGCCCTCGTTGCCGGTTATGATTATGCCGGCAGGAGAGAGTCGGGCATCGTTTATGTTTTCGCCGTTGAGATAGGTGCCGTATACTTCCGGCGCATCCGCTTCGGCAATCATTGCCGGAAGGTCACCGTAAATCACCTTCACCCGCGCAATGGCGCCCATGGTTGCCTGGACGGTTTTGGGCGAGAAGATGTCGGCGGTCTCGCGCGAGGCAAGGATGGTGTCGACCCCCATCCAGTCGGCCACGCGCACTATCGTGCCGAGGTTGCCGGGATCCTGGATGGTGTCGAGAGCCAGCACGAGGTTGCTGTCTGCCAAGCCCTTTATTACGATGCCGGAACGGTCGGGGATTTCGTAGACGGCAACAACCTGAGGTGGCGTTTTCAGGGATGATATCCTGCTCATCGAGCCGCGGGGCGCGCAGTAGAGCGATTCGGGTGGAAGAGTACGCTCAATACCGGGGTTTTCGTCGTACCACTGCCGGGTTGCCACGAGGCAGCGGAGGGTAAAATGCCCGAGAGTATCGAGCACGCATTTCGTACCTTCGGCTTTGAATATCCCGAGTTCAGTCCGGCGCTTGGTCTGGTCGAGCGAATGGATTGTCTTGCAGAGTGCTGATGTTATATCCTGCATAGGAGTCGTTATAAAAAAGCAACGCCGCGCCTGCCGGCACGACGCTGCCTGAAAAATTTTAAGGAGTATCAGAGCCCTTTGCCGTGGCAGTTCTTGTATTTCTTGCCTGAACCGCAGGGGCAGGGATCGTTACGGTTTATGCGCGGCCCTGCCTTTACGGGCTGGGGTGCCTGGCGGGTCTGCGGCGCAGAGGCTGCGGCGCGCTGGTCGGCTTCGCCCGGCAGATTCTCGCGCGAGGTGCGCAGGTTGGAGTAGTCCTGACGCTTCTCCGGCATTGCACGCTCCACCTTGGGAGCGGGTTTCGGAGCCTCGGCGGCCTGCGATTCGGAATCCGATGCGGGAGCCTGTGCTGAAGGCGCGGGCGCCTGCTGAACGTAGATTTGCCCGCGCATGAGGGTCGACAGAGCCTTCACGTTGAGTGTATTGAGCATCTGTTCGAAGAGGTGGAACGACTCGACTTTGTAGATTACGAGCGGATCCTTCTGCTCGTATGAGGCGTTCTGCACGCTCTGGCGCAGCTGGTCGAGCTCGCGGAGATGCTCTTTCCAGAGTTCGTCGATGGTGACGAGAAGCACAGCCTTATGCCATTCCTTAACGATGCTGCGGCAGTTGGAATCGTATGCCTCGTTGATGTCGACCACGAGGTTGAAGAAGCGCTTGCCGTCGGTCATAGGAACGGCGATTCTGCCCTTGAAACCGCGGTTTTCAACGCAGTCCTTTATCACCGGTTCGGCAACCTCGAGGATTCTCTGCGATTTGCGGCTGAATGCCTCGTTGGCCGCCTCATGGATTTTCTGTATGGCGTCCTCCTTTTCGAGGTTGCGGTATTCCTCGGCGGTGAAGGGGGGCTCGATGGTGAGCACGCGGAGCAGTTCCATAGAGAGGTCGTCGAAGTCGGCCGGGCCGTAGTTGTTGACGAGGTTCTCGATCACGTCCCACATCATGTTGGCGATGTCGATGCCGATTCGTTCGCCCAGCAGGGCGTGGTGACGGCGGCTGTAGATGTAGGTGCGCTGCTTGTTCATCACGTCGTCGTATTCGAGCAGGCGCTTGCGGATACCGAAGTTGTTCTCCTCCACGCGCTTCTGGGCGTTGCCGATGGCTTTCGTGACCATTCCGCTCTCTATGCGCTCTCCCTCCTCGAGTCCGAGGGTGTCGAGCATTTTCATGACTCGGTCGGTTGCGAACAGACGCATAAGCTGATCTTCGAACGACACGTAGAACACTGACGAACCGGGGTCGCCCTGACGTCCGGCACGACCGCGGAGCTGGCGGTCGACGCGGCGCGACTCGTGGCGCTCGGTGCCTATGATGGCGAGGCCACCGGCTTCCTTAACCTCCGGGGTAAGCTTGATGTCGGTGCCTCGGCCCGCCATGTTGGTGGCGATGGTGACAGTACCTTTGCGGCCGGCGTTTGCAACGATTTCAGCCTCTTTCTGGTGAAGTTTGGCGTTGAGGACGTTGTGGGGGATATGGCGCATGGTGAGCATTCGGCTCAGCAGCTCGGATATTTCCACCGAGGTGGTGCCCACGAGCACGGGGCGTCCTGCTTTCACGAGTTCCTGGATTTCCTCGATAACGGCGGCGTATTTTTCCTTCTTGGTCTTGTAGACGCGGTCGTTCATGTCGATTCGTGCCACCGGTTTGTTGGTGGGGATGGTGACTACGTCGAGCTTGTAGATGTCCCAGAGCTCGCCCGCCTCGGTTTCGGCGGTACCGGTCATACCGGCGAGCTTATGGTACATGCGGAAGTAGTTCTGCAGGGTGATGGTGGCGAAGGTCTGGGTGGCGGCCTCGACTTTCACGCCCTCCTTCGCCTCGATGGCCTGGTGGAGACCGTCGCTGTAACGGCGTCCCTCCATGATACGGCCCGTCTGCTCGTCGACGATCTTGATTTTGCCGTCGTCGATTACGTATTCAACGTCTTTCTCGAAGAGCGTGTAGGCCTTGAGCAACTGGGTGACGGTGTGGACTCGCTCCGATTTAACGGCGTAGTCCTGCATTAGCTCGTCCTTGCGGGCCTGACGCTGGGCGAGGTCGGGTATGGTCTCGGCCTCGCTGAGCAGTGATGCGATGTCGGGGAGCACGAAGAAGTTGGGGTCGTCGGTCTTTCCGGTGAGTTCGTCGATACCTTTGTCGGTGAGCTCCACGCTGCGGTTTTTCTCGTCGATCACGAAGTAGAGCGGGTCGGTAACCACCGGCATCTCTCTCTGGTTGTCCTGGAGGTAATAGGCTTCGGTCTCGAGCAGCTGGTTCTTCATGCCTTCCTGCGAGAGGAACTTGATGAGGGCGCCGTTTTTCGGCAGACCCTTGTAGGCGCGGAAGAGGAGCAGGGCGCCTTCCTTGCGCACCTCCTTGTCGTCGCTGGCGAGCTTGGTCTTTGCCTCGGCCAGGATTTTAGTGACGAGGCGGCGCTGGGCTTCCACTACCTTTTCAACATTGAACCGGTACTGGTCGAAGAGCTGGTCGTCGCCTTTCGGAACGGGGCCGGATATGATGAGAGGGGTACGGGCATCGTCGATGAGCACGGAGTCGACCTCGTCGACGATGGCGTAATAGTGCTTGCGCTGCACCATGTCGCCGGGTGTCATCGCCATGTTGTCGCGCAGATAGTCGAAGCCGAATTCGTTGTTTGTTCCGAAGGTTATGTCGCAGTTGTAGGCGGCGCGGCGCTCGGGGGTATTGGGATCGTGCTTGTCGATGCAGTCGACGGTAGAGCCGTGGAACATATACAGCGGGCCCATCCACTCGGAGTCGCGTTTCGACAGGTAGTCGTTGACGGTTACCACGTGGACGCCTTTGCCCGAGAGCGAGCGGAGGAATACGGGGAGTGTGGCCACGAGGGTTTTACCTTCGCCGGTGGCCATTTCGGCGATTTTGCCCTGATGGAGCACGATACCGCCTATGAGCTGAACGCGGTAGTGGACCATGTCCCATTTAATCTCATTGCCGCCAGCCATCCAGTGGTTGCGGTATATGGCCTTGTCGCCGTCGATGCTCACGAAGTCCTTGCCTGCTGCGGCGAGGTCGCGGTCCATCTGCGTGGCGGTCACCTCGATGGTCTCGTTGGCGGCGAAGCGCGCTGCGGTCTCGCGGATAGCAGCGAAGACCACCGGGAGGTTTTCGTTGAGTTTGTCTTCGATTGTGTCGAGAATAGATTTCTCGTTCTGGTCGATTTTGTCCCAGAGAGGCTGACGCTCGTCGAAGGGGAGATCTTCCACCTTTGCCTTGAGTTCGGCAATTTCCGTCTCGTAGGGTGCGACGGCTTCCTTAATGGAGGTGCGGACGTCGGTAATTTTCTGTCGGAGCTCATCGTTGGTCAGGGTTTTCATGCCTGGACCCTCGGCTTCGATTTTCTTGACGATAGGTTCGATTTCTTTCAGGTCGCGGGTGGACTTGTCACCGAATATCTTGGTCAGAAATGATAAGAATGACATTTATATATGTGGTTTTGTTTTTTTAGCTTGGTTTTGTATAATATAAGGGTAAAGAGGCCGATATTGTTTACCGGAGCCTCACGGGAGCGGTTGCCGCGGCGTTGGGCGACCGAATGCGGAGTATCCGCGCCACCGTGGGTGCGATGGAGCGGGCGTCGACGGGGATGTCGATGCGCTGCGATTCGATTCCGGGCGACAGAATGTAGACCGGAGAGGTGGTCACAACGTTTCTTACCACGGGGCCGTTGGCCGAAGCGGGGTTGATTTCGCCGTCTTCGCCGGTGTTGTCTGTTATTTCCCATCCGGGATTCACGAGCACGAGCAGATCGCCGGCATGGTTGAGCGAGGTGTTGCGGCGCAGGGCGTAGCCGTTGTCGCCGGCGCGGCTCGAGAGTATGTCGTCGATAGTGAATACTTCCGAAACTCCGGTCATGCGGGTGAGCAGGCGTGCCGCTTCGGCGCGTATGGCTGCCGGGTCGAGGTCGCGCTCCTTAAGGAGAGCATTGTTGAGGTAGAGATAGCCGTTGTGGAATCCGCTCACGTAGTCACCGTTGCCGTGAAGGGCGATGAGGTACATGTTGAGCAGCGAGATTGCGCGCCGGGGCGAGAATACGCCGTATGGAATGTGCCAGCGTTCCTCCTCGCGCTTGGAGTCGGTGGGGGTGGGGGTGCCGGCCACAAAAACGAGCGTATGATCCATTCCGGGGCCCTTTTCAATCGCCTGAAAGAGGTTGGAGAGGTCGGCGTCGAGGCGCAGGTAGGCGTCCATGGTCTCTATGCGGTTGTCGGCTTCCCTGCCGTACTGATAGGGAGCGAGTGTGTAGCTGAGATTGACCATGTCGGTCACGTCTTTCTGCCCGAGTTGCATCGAGGTGATGTAGTCGATGGCGAGGGAGGTCACTTCGCGGTTGGCCGGCGCCGAGGTCTTGAAGGCTTTGAAGCGGTTTGGGTCGCGGGCCGGGAAAGTGTGGCGGAAGGGGTATATCTTCTTGTATTCCGGAAGGTCGGGATAGCGGTCAAGTGGAACCGACGGAGTCCAGCCAAGGGTGTCGAGCCGCGAGGCAAGCGGGGAGAAATGGTTGCGCTTCGACACGGGCTGTGGCGAGTCGCGGTAGAAAGTCGACGTCACCCATTTTCCGGAGATGTCGCTGATCCAGTATGCGCTGTTGCCGGCATGTCCGGCGAGGATGATGGCAATCTGAGCGTCGGGGGCGATGGCGTGAACCTGTCCGATGCCGCCGTCGGCTATGCGGATTTCGTCGCTGAGGGTGGAAACGAGCAGCGGTTCGGGGGTGAATGCGGCGTCGGAGTAGTTTCCGATTTTCGAGGCGCTCAGAAGCACCGGATGGTCGGCTTTTTTCTCTACGCTGTAGACTCTGGCGGCGGGTATTCCGTTGACCGACGGGGCCGAACCGGAGATGAGCATTGCCGTTGCGGCGGTGGCGTCGATTCCGGGACCGAAGTCAACGTTTTCAATCGAAACTCCGGAGTCGAGAAGCCTTTTGAAGCCTCCTTCGCCGAAATTTCCGCGGAGAAGGTCGAGGCAGTCGCTCTGCAGCCCTTCCACGAAGATGCCTACCACGAGGGTGGGACGTTTCGGCAGCCTGAGGTCGGGAGCTGTTGCCGCAGTGATGCCGAGCGACACCATAGAGGCTACGATGGCACACGCTACACGGGCTGTTATTTGCGACTTTTTGACCATTTTATAACATAAATATTGGCTGATGAGCGGAGGATGTCGGCTAAAATCAGCGGATAGAACGCAGCGTTTGCGCTCTGCAGGCCGAAAGCGAAGATGCCCGTCAGCACAATTAGGGATGCAAAGTTAAAAAAATGATACCACAAAAGCAAGTTTTCAGCCTTTTTTACCCACGGCAGAACGGCCCCGAGCAGGCAGAGCGGATTGAGCCACAATATCACCCAGTTGGGCGAGGTGGCTTCGTGAACCGACACGAACACCAGAAATGCGATAAGGCAGCCGCTGAGACCCTGAGCGCTGAAAAGCACCGTGTCGAACCATCGGGTGAGGTGCCGGCGGCGGATGTCGCACACGCTGAAGAGCGCCGACAGCGCCAGGATGACAACCGCGAATGCCATCGGTGTGGCATACCACGGTGTAGGCGGAAGCACCGCGCTGCGGCCTGCGGTGTCGATGATTTTTTCTTCAGAAGTCACGACTTTACGGGTGCCGGCGGTGGCTCCGGAGAGCATTCCGCGCAGCACCACGGGGGCGAATGCGTATTCCCGTCGGGTGAGCTTGTGGTCTATGCCGCTTCCGAGAGCGAGATCGATTCCGAACTGATACCACGGGTAATTACGGTGGTAATATGCCATTACCTTCCGGAAAGTATCTGTGTTTTCGGGAAGTTGCGGGGCTGCGAGGGCGATGGAGTCGCCCAAAGCGCGCTCTACATATGCGAGGGCGCGGGTAGAGCAGTTGTCGTAGACGTAGTTGTAGCGGTAGGTGCGGTTTTCTGGGCGCAGGCAGTCGGATATCAGGGTTATCAGGGTGTCGGTTTCGGCTGACGTGAGGTTGAGCCGCTGTGCGGTAACTTCGCGTCCGGAGCCGGCGTATTGCATAAGAAACAGTTCGGTGGGTGCGACACCCGACTTATAGTCAGTTTCTCCTTTTACGAACCTGTACACGAAAAACGGTGCGCTGAAGTCGAACAGACCCCAGTTGACAACGCAGTCAGTGCCGGTGCGTGGATCGGCTATACGCAGCGCCGTGTGGCCTTCGAGTTCGTAGATGTCTGACCCTTCGGCACACGTCAGGAACCACACCGATGCACTGTCGGCAGGTTCGGCTGCCGCGCAGCCAAGTGCGGACAGCAGGAGGGTTATGATATAGGTGAGATGCCGGAGTTGCATGGGAAAATGGGATTGTCAGTTCAGCATGCGGCTGATTTCGTCGGCGCCGAGAACCGCAAATACTTTTTTGCCGTCGGGGGTGAGTCCCGGAGAACTGAGTCTGAAAAGGTCGGCGAGGATTGAGTCCATCTCTTCGGCAGAGAGTCTCCGGCCGTGTTTTATGGCGGCGCCACGGGCCATTGACCGCGCTACCCTCTCGCGCAGCGAACTTCCGAACTCTTCGCCAGATTCTGTAACATTTTCAATCAGTTCGAGGAGCACGTCGCGGACACCGGAACCGCCGAGCACGGCCGGGGCGCCGTTGACGCTCCAGGTGTTTCCTCCGAGTGGAGCGATATCGAATCCGAGTCGGATCAGGTCGTCGGCAACAGAGGTCATCACGGCGTTCTGAGCGGGGGAGAGGTCGAGCACGTCGGGAAACATCGAGCGCTGCGCTGCGAAAGAGCCGGATGCCGCCATCTCAAGATAGCGCTGGTAGAGTACGGTAAAGTGAGCGCGGTATTGGTCAACAATCATCATCCCTCCACGGGAGGGGGTGAGGATGTAGGACTCGTTCAGCTGCATCACCGGCGAACTCTGCTTGCCGAGGTCGAGACTGAGCGCCGATTCGTCGGTTTCGGCAGGGACGAAGTCGTTGATGGAACTGCCTACGGTGGAGGTGTACGATTCATTGCGCTTGCGGGTGAAATCGTCGTAGAGTTTCTCCCAGTCGCGGGTTGCGGAATTGAGAGCGCTATGGTATCTGCCTTCCGATGGGAAACTCCGGTTTTCGCGGCGTGGCGCAGGGCCGGGCGTTTCGTCAAAAGGATTATAGGCGGGATCGAGATCCACTCCGTGGACGGCTGTCTCATCGGGGTTGAAAACAGGAATGTCGGGCCGGTCGTCGGTCTCGAAGTCTATGCCCGGCACGGCGCTGAACCGTCCGAGCGATTCGCGCACGGTGGCAGTGAGGATCTGCCATATGGCCTGTTCGTTTTCGAACTTGATTTCGTTTTTGGTGGGGTGGATGTTCACGTCGATTGTCTCGGGGTCGACAGTGAAGTTTATGAAATAATTCGGCTGCATGTCGGGGGCAATGAGCTGCTCGTAGCACTGCAGAAGCGCCTTGCGGAAATACGGGTGAAGCATATTGCGGCCATTGACCATGAAATATTGCAGCGGGTTGCGGCGGCGGGCGTTTTCGGGCAGACCGATGAATCCGGAAATCCTGACGATGGAAGTGTCGGTTTCCACCGGGATTATCTGGCGGTCGAGCGATTTGCCGAAAAGGTCGACGATACGCTGCTTGAAAGAGGTGCCGCGCAGAGAATGGAGAGTGGTGTCGTTGTGGATCAGCGTGAAGTCGACGGCTGTGTTAACGAGTGCGAGGCGCTCGAATTCGCGCATTATGTTGCTCATTTCCACTGTGTCTTTCTTCAGGAATTTCCTTCTGGCGGGCACGTTGAAAAAGAGATTCTTCACCATTATGTTTGTTCCCGGCACGCAGGCCTCGGGGGCCTGGCTCTCTACGGCCGAGCCGTTGATGATGATGCGGGTGCCTATGGATGCGCCTTTGAGCATGGAGCGCATGTCGACCTGCGCCACTGCGGCAATCGAGGCGAGGGCTTCGCCGCGGAAACCCATGGTGTGGAGTGTGAAGAGATCGTCGGCGCGGGCGATTTTCGAGGTGGCGTGGCGCTCGAAAGCGAGTCGGGCGTCGGTGTCGCTCATGCCGGAGCCATTGTCGATGACCTGAATCAGTGTTCTTCCGGCATCCTTGAGCACGATTGTCACGTTGGTGGCACCGGCGTCGATGGCATTTTCCACGAGTTCCTTTATTACGGACGCGGGACGCTGGATAACTTCACCGGCGGCAATCTGATTGGCCACCGAGTCGGGCAGAAGTCGGATTATGTCGCTCATTGTTCTTTTTCTTCATCGTTTGGAATTACAGCCGGCTGCGGCTCGGGCAGCGTGGCACCGGATCCGTTTCCGTCGGCGGGGTCGGCCGGTTCGTCGGGAACCGGCATCTCAGACTCCGGGAGTGCGAGCGAATCGGGCATCAGTGCCGGAACGGAGTCGGGGAGCGTGAGCGAATCGGGTGACAGGACTGTGGAATCAGCCGGAATGGAGTCGGACGGCACTGCTGTACGCGGCTTTACCTCCGGTAAATCAGGCACTTGTGGCTTCGGCTTTCCCGTGGCGGTTCCGCGCACTTTCTTTGCTTCGGGTTTCGGAACGCCGAGAAGAGTGGAACTCATCAGTTCGCCCATCTGATCCGGATAAGTGAACACCTCGTCGGGCGACATCGGGCGCAGCGACTCGTACCACCTGAATTTAGGCAGGAAATACGACGATTTTTTCGCGAGATAAAGCGGGGTGACCTTTCCGGTGGTCTCGGGCCACATTTTCACTTTTTCGAGCTGTCCCTCGTTGAACTGAGCGTCGAGGTAGCTGCTCTCCACAAAGGCGAATTTGTTGTAGGAGGAGTCGTTTTCCATCGGGAACATGATCACCTGCACGTTGCCCTCGGCATAGACGCGACGGATAGTGGTGTCGTTGAGCCACGCCGTCATATCGCTGCCGGTCATCTGGTTGTAGCAGTCCTCGGCTATGTGTTCGGACACGAGTCCGGTTTCGGGCAGACGTGCCCAGTCGGCCGTGGAGTCGGTGAAATGCACGTAGATTATGTTGCCGGCAATCTGCCGCTGACCGCTCCACACCAGCGGATGGTCGTACATATATAATATGGAATCGCGCTCCACAATACTCATGGAGTCGCAGAGACCCTGGATGTCGGTGCGGAAAAACCTCACTTTGCGGAAGGCATTTGTCACTCTCGAAGAGTCAGGGAGCATAAATCCGTTGATGGTGTCGCCGTGAAGGTAAAGCGTGTCGGATTCGGAGTACTGCATTGCGAGGGCGTTGCCGGTTACGAAAGAGCTGTCGGTAAGCTCGTTGTAGAATCCGTAATCGCCCATGAGAATCGACTTGTTGGCAGTGTCGGTCAGAATCATGTTGCCGAAGGCCTCGCCGAATCCGGCGTTGCGGTCGTAAAACAGAGTGTCGCCTGTAAGGGTATTTCCCTTGTTGGTAATCACCATTGACCGGCGGTAGAGGTCGGCGATGTTGGTGCGGGTGTCGTAAAAACCGTCGGACGAATGGATTTCGCCGTCCTTGTTGACGATGCGGGTAGGGCAGAGCAGACGTGCTATGCCGCTCTGGGTATTGTAGGTGAGGGAGTCGGTATACATCTTCAGCGTGTCGGCAGGCCGCGGGCCGGTCAGCTCGACGTTGAGATAGAAGAATGCATCTTTCGTGGCAGGATAATAGTAGCCCTGCAGCGACTCGAGAGTATTTGTGCGGTCGGAGAGGGTGCCTCCGGTCTCGTAGTAGCCCACATCCTCATACATATCGTAGAAAAACACGTCGGTCTCGAGTTTGACGTCGCGGTTTATCAGGCGGACATTTTTACCGGGATATGCGCGGAGTTCCGCAAGCTCGTCCTGACCGTCGTAGTAGAGCTCGTCGCCGTAAACGAACAGGGTGTCGCCCTGCTCCATACGGACATTGTTGAAAGCGTCGAGCGACCCTGTCTTTTCGTTGAAACGGGCGCTGTCGCAGTACATGAACATGTCGGCTTTCCGGAACTGGACGTTGCCTGTAAGCACCTGCACGTCGGAGTCGCGGGCAGCGTTATGGCTCAGTGCGTCGGCGTGGACGAGAATCACCTTTCCCGGTTCATGGGGATTGGTAGAGGGCACGGTGGGGCGGATTACGGGCGGCTTCGGAGCCTGAGGCTCTTTGGCGCGGGGATTAACGGCGAGCATGGCAGGCAGCGACACGAGGACAGCCATGAATATCGCGCATACAGCGCCCCTGCGGCGGCGCAGCCATCCGGTAAAAGAATTGAAAGCCGACAGCACTGAGCTGCCGGCCTTGTGGGGTCGGTATGAACCTTCGGAGCGCATCATTTCTGCGTGGTTGAACTGTCTTTAATCCATCCCTTGTGGCGGAAATCGCAGTTACGCCATCCGTCTTCAATACGGATATAAGTATCTTTGATCTTTTTTTCGAGCCAGTCGGCGAGAATCTTGTCCTGGCGCGATTTCTCATACATATTCTTTATCATCTGGTAGTCGTCGGAAAGATTCGCGCGGTGGGCGGGAATCCTTTCGGAGAGTTTGACGATAGCCACGACCTCGCGGTGGAGCTTCGGGTCGGTCATGATGAACGCTTTAGAGATCTGTCCGACCTGCAGAGTGTCGACCACCTTCGCTACCTCCTGAGGGAGCTGCGACATTTCGAAGCGAGTGGTTCCGGTCTCACCGTTGACCATGTTGCCGCGGTTGTTGCGGGTGTCCTTGTCCTGAGAAAGCACGCCTACAGCTTCTTCGAATGTAAATTTACCGGCGAGCATGTCGGACTGTATTGAATCAAGACGGTTTACGGCGTCGGTGAGATCCTTGTCGTTCACGTGGGGGCGGAGAAGGATGTGGCGGACTTTGATGCGTTCGCCGCGTTTTTCAATAAGCTGGATAATGTGGAAACCGTATTCCGTCTCCACGATTTTTGATACTTTCTTGGGGTCATTGAGGTTGAACGCCACGGCCGCAAACTCGGGCACGAACTGCGCTCTTCCGGCGAAATCCATCTCACCGCCGCGGCTCGCGCTGCCGGGATCCTCGCTGTAGAGTATGGCGAGGGTTGAGAAATCGCTTTCTCCGCTGGTTATACGGTCGCTGTAGTCGCGCAGACGCGCTTTCACATCCTCGATTTCCTGACGTGGTACCGCAGGCTTGAGGGTAAGAATCTGCACACCTACCTGAGTGGGAACGTAGGGTATGCTGTCCTTTGGAAGCTGGTCGAAATAGCGGCGCACGTCGGCCGGGGTGATCTTTAGATCTTTCGTGAGGTTGCGCTGCACCTGGGCAACGCGCGAGCGGTTCTTCACAACCTCAATCTGCTGTTCGCGGAGCACGGGGATCGGCTTCCGGAACACCTGCTCCACTTTCTCTTTCGAGCCGAGGTTGGCGATGTAATAGTTCATCATGGCGTCGACCTGCTGCATCACCATATTGTCTGAAACTTCCACCTGTCTCTTATACACATCTGACGCTGCCGACGAATAGAGAGGTGTAGATCTC
>UROS01000053.1 GCA_900549445.1 uncultured Porphyromonadaceae bacterium
AGATGTGTATAAGAGACAGCCGGTGAGCACCGCGAGCACCGCGGCAAGGATGATGAATATGTACGACAAACGTTTCACGCTCAGAACTCAATGTTGTTTATTCTGACGGGCCAGTCGTTGACGTGGATCCAGGTTTTAACCCAAAGATTGTTTCTGTCGAGGAAGAAAAGGAGGTTCCAGCGGCTTCCGCGGTCGAGATATTCCTGATCCGACCAGTTGTCGGCGCCGCTGCGCCCCATGGCGAGATAAGTAGAGAGGGGAAGCCGGGCCACCTCTCTCCCTGTTTCCGCCTCGGTTATGAGCAGCACTCCGGGGTTGGATACCGTAAGGCGCGAGGTTGAGAGGTCGGCGTAGCCCACGGTTATCTGACCGGGAGCTTCGGGGTCGGTAGCGGCATCTCTTTTACCGGGGACGGCGAAATCGGCGGTCGACAGACTGCCCTTGTCCCAGGCAGGGTAAGTTATTTTGTTGCCTCTAACGGGATTGTTCCGGTGGTCGAGGTGCGAATTGTCATCAATAATATGGAAATTGAAGAGATTTCCGTCGACGGGCGAGCCGTCGAGCTGCTGGAGGATGACGCGGATATGGTTTGTGGTCTTTGTCATCTTCACGGTCACGCGGCTGTAGCCGTAATCTTCGGGCCCGATCGTGAAGTCGGCCGCGCCATGGAAATGGTCGTGGAGACGCTTGCCAGCGTGGCCGGGAAGCAGAGCCATGTCGATGCCGGTATAGCTGCTGCCCGCTGCTGGAGCGGTTGCGTGGGCGAACGAAGCCTTGTCGCATTCTATTCCGCCGTAGGCTATTGCGTGATATGTGCCGGGGCCGAGCGTCAGTTTCATGCGGTAATCCTCGTCGGCGAGCACGCCGGAGGTCTCGGTGAGAGTGGTAATGAATTTTCCGCTGCCGTCGTAGAGATGGAGTGTCAGGCAATCCACCTGCGAGGGAAAGGCGTTGGCGCTCTCGAGGTTGTAGTCGTAGACAAAACGCAGTTCGACGCCTGCAGAGCAGTCGCCTTCACTGTCGTAAATCGCGGAATCGCATCCACTTAACGTTGTTAACAGAGCCAAAGCTGCGGAAAACCGCGAAATGTATTGTCTGATTGATTTCATTTTAAGATATAAGGAGGGAAAGGAAGGGGAAAATGGAACCGTGGCGGCGCGACACCTCGTGCCGCCACGGTTCATAGAGAATTGAACTGTGAAATTTCTCGCTTTTTTCGCCGGAAAAATGATGCTTTTGAGAAATGCTTTTTCACGATGGAACTGTATCATAAGTCCGAAACATGAAAGGCTCGTAGGGGCGCTATACTTAGCGCCCGTTGAGTCCGCACTATTTCTTCAGGCGTCATATTCTCCCCAAAGTGGGGGAAATGCTTTTGATTCGGCGGGCGCTAAGTATAGCGCCCCTACCTGTTTGTGACACAGTCTGGCACATCATTTCGGCTCATTCATATTAATATTCGCTGTTCCGCTTAGAATTCGATGTTGTTCACACGTACGACCCAATTGCGGACGAGAACTTCAAGGTTGAAGTAAACGTCCCAGTCCTCTATGTTCTGACCGGGGGTGAAGCCGCCGAACGACATTACCTTGGTAACGGCGAGCTTGTAGACGTTGTTGCGCACGGTTGCGAACTCCATCTCGCCGGTTTCGGTGATGTCTTCGTTGTCGTTGTGACGGTTGTAGCCGAAATAGTAGGTGTAGTACTTCTTGTCGGTGGCATCGGGGGCGAACTCGGTGAGTCCGTTTGCCTTGAGGTCAGCGTCGGCCTTCTTGGTAACGGTGACATTGCCCTCGGCCTCAGTCACGTCGAAGCAGGCGTTGAAAGCGTCGGCGAGACCGGAGTGGGGCGCCTCTTTGATTACATTGTAGATGTGCTCCTTGTTTACATACAGCTTGTTGGCGTAGACATACATGATGTCGGTGCCGGAGGTGAAGGTGATGCCCTCAGGGATGGCGGTTGCATCGGGGATAATTTCGGCCTCAAACACGAAACCGGTTGTGTTGTCGGGCGTGGGAATCTTAGCGGCATCGGCGGCTGAAGCGTAGGGGGTGTTCTCCGAGGTGTAGCGCCAGATGTGGTACCCTTTCTCGAACTTGTCTCCGTCGTTCCAGGTGTTGTCGTTGTCTTCAGTGCCGTTTACAATCGAAGAGAGACTGGTCCAGCTGAGAGCCTTGTAAGCATCGTTGCCGTGAGCGAGCGGCGCGTATGCACCGTCGGCTTTCAGAAGCTGCTGGGTGAAGGTGGCGGTGGAGGGAGTGAGGATCAGACCGCTTTCCATGCCGTTGAAGGTGGGGCAGAGACCATTTGTCGTATTGCGGGGAAGATAGAAGAACTGGCCGCGCTCGTTGACCATGGCCACGTTGAGCATCTTGATTTTGGCAACAGCGGGTTTCTCTGTGCCTTCAGCCACTTCGGCATCCTCGTTGCGGACGGTGTAGGTGAGGTCGCCCTCGGAAGCGTCGCGGAAGTCGAAACGGCTCGCGGTACGGATCACTTCGATTTTGCCGAGGGGATATGCGTTGGCGGGAGTGTTGTAGGTTTTAAGGGTGGCCTCGTCGGCAAGTTCCTTTTCGAGAACCTGTACGCTTGTCATGAGGAAGCCGTTGCTGAGCCAGGTCGATTCCACTTCGGAGGAAGAATCACAGAGAAGGTTTTCGAATGAATCGCCTTCAGAAAGAGCAGTGATTTTGGAAACGAGAGAAGAGGTGGGGTTGCAGTAAGCGAAAGCGTAGACGGTTTTGCCGGCCTGCGAGAAGAGTTTCTCCTTGTCCTGGAAGACGATGGTGTAGGTGTTGGAGGAATTTGCGGGAGCGTCGGTCTTTGCGTAGGTAAGATACTTGTATTCGGTATCGGTCTCACCCTTGGTGGCGAGCACCACGAGAATGGCGCCTACTTTGTTTTCGTAGTCCTGACCAACTTCTTCGCCCTCTTTCTCCATTGAACGGCCGGTGGCAGGTAACTTCAGTGTGATTTTGGAATAGAACCCGTTGTCGGAAGGCTTATTCCCTCCGTTGTCAACAGCAGGTTCGTCGCTCGAACATGCTACCATACCCATGGCGAGGGCAATGGCAGCGAGTTTGTTCAGAAACTTCATAGCTTTGAATTTTGATTGGTAAATAATTATTTTAGTTAATATTCTACAAAACTGTGTTACCGGCACCTCGTACCGGCAGAAAAGAAAAGTATGTCGCTGTAAGAAAATCTTACATCTCCGGGGAAATTCAATGGGAAAACGAACCTTCACAAATTACAAACCCCCACCGGAAAACAAAACCGGTAATTCCAATTCCGTAAGAAAAGCTTTAGCAGACAAATAAAAATTAGCATTGTCAATAATTACAGCGCAAAATTAATGCTTCGCGCCCACGTGCGCAATAGACAATGCCGAAGTGCCGATAGATTATTGATAGATGAAGATTGATTCGTTTGGAAAAGGGGGCGAAATGTTAACACATTTGCGCCGGGAGGTGGTGAAAATGTTAAGGGAAATGAGCTGTGGCTGTCGCCTGGGTCGCGGCGTCGCGGCTCGCCTCGAATGTGGAGGGGTGACGACATGTCCCACTGCGATGGGAAAGATTAGTACTGACGTGATTTTTCACGTCCACGCTGTCATGTTCGCCCGATAAATGCATTTTTCGCGGTGGACGTGAAGAATCACGTCCGTACTATTTGTTTGATTTCTTGGGCGTTAAGACCGCTGCGTGGCTGAATTGTTGAATAATCTCAGCGGTCGAAGGTGGAGGTAAGGGTGCCGGACTGTATGAGCGAGATGGCGAAGTCGAGGATGGTGTCGTGGCCGGAGAGAGCGGCTGCGGGATCCATGTCGAGCGCGCATCCTTCGGATGGTTCTATGCCCTGTTCGGTGAGGCGGCCGTCGGCGTCGTAAATCGGACAGGCGGAGAATCTCACACTCCAGCCGTTGGGGATTTCGGAGCTGAACGGCACGCCGCAACCTCCGCCCGTAGCCGCGCCGGCTACGGTCACGCCGGGAAGGAGCTTCATTATCGACACGAAATTGTTGGCGGCGCTGAAGGTGGAGCGGTTGGCGAGCACTACCACCGGTTTGCCCCAGCGGATGCGTCCTTCGGCGGCGGGATTATAGGTATAGGCGCGCGGTTCGGAGAAATCGCCGTGACCCGGCCCTGTCTTATGGGAGATGTATCCCACGAGTGTAGGACGCGAGATGAACCGCGCCACGAGGGTCTCGACGTTGGTCATGTCGCCCCCGCCGTTGTCGCGGACATCGAAAATGAGCGCCTGCGCAGTTCGCAGATAGTAGAGGATATTGTCGAGGTTGCCCTCGCCGACAGCGTAGGAGAAGGAGCCGTAGTGAATATAGCCTATGTTCTCGCTCAGGAAACCGTAGTCCATGCCGCCGGTGGAGCGGTAGTTGAAGTTGAAATAATACTGCTCCACGAGGCGGGCGCTGTAGTTCTGCGGATAGTCGCTCCACCATTTGCGGTAGTAGGAGGTGGCGAAAGGGGTAGAGAGGTTCGTGTGGCCGTCGCGAAGCTCGTCGAGCATGGCGGAACAGACCACAAAGAGATCCTCGCGGCTCATCTCGTCGGATATCCGCGGGGCGTATTCGGCGTGGATGCGGTTCCAGTCCACACCTTTCTCCTCGAAAAAGCAGTAATGCTCGTCGAGTGCGCTCCAGAGAGCCTCGAAGTTGCCGCGGGGATTGTCGGCATACTCCGTCACGTCGTGGCAGGCGGGGAGAGCCGCAGCCGCGGCGCACATTATTATATAAGTGGCAAGTTTCTTCATAGCGTGAATCAATAAAGTGCGTGAATCATTTCTGCCTCGCGGGAAACGGGACGGCGGGGGTCGACGCTCATCCATTCGCCGCTGACGCCGACGGAGAGCGCATGGGTTATGATATTGGTTGTAAGATCGTTGATTTTCGAGGAGAAAATCCGGCCGCTGTAGCCGATGCGGAGTGCTGTGGCTCCGAAATGGAAGTCGGCATGCAGGCGGTTGTCGAGACAGAAATAGTTGCCCCACCATGCGGCGTGGACGAGTCCGCCGTGGTTGCCGAGATAGATTTCGTAGTATAATTCGCCGTAGTCGGGCGAGAAAAACACTCCTGTAACGGGGAGCACGGGCTGATAGGTAATAGTGACCGGCAGACGCCCGAGCCTGAGGCGGTAAGAGGCGAAACCGGTCAGATTTACAGTCCATGCGGCTTTGGCCGAGACCGGGTTGTTGCCATTGCGGTCGTTGTAGAGACATCCGGCTTCGATTCCGGTCGATCCTCCGGCGGCGAGGGTAAGATCGGGAAGCGGGCTGAATTTGCGCATCATGCCCCAGTCGAAGTCGAAGAGCAGGCTCCACATTGTGGCGTTTCCAGCGGGATTGTCGGTGCGGTCGATGCCGAGCCGGGAGTGAAGGCGCATGGTCCAGCGGCGGGGGGAGAAGCGCATGGCCTGATAGCGCTCATAGTCGAGAGCGCCGTGCCAGCCTTTGTATTTCAGGGGCGTCAGGTAGGTGTCGGTGAGATGAGCCGAACCGGCCTCAATGGTATAGGCGGCGAGCACGGGGCGGATAGTGCGTATGGAATCCTGTGCCGAAGCGCCGGCGCCCGCAAAGAGCAGAAGCGCGAGGGCGAGTATGAGATTGCGGATTTTCATTTTCGGAAACAAAGGGATTAGAAGAGGCGCTGCTGCCCCGTGATTTCGTCGCGCACTTCGTCGTCGCTCTTCTCGGCTTCCTCAGGTTCTTCCGGCGCGGTAAGATCCGGCTCAGCGGGGGCTGAAATTTCCTCTTCTGCAGGGTCGTCATCGTCGCCCGGAAGCGGATCGAGTTCCGTAACCCTGTCGAGGGTGAAGGTGGTGAGGCGTTTGCCCTTTGCCTTGACCGACTTGACGGCGATAAACTCCATGGCGTCGACCGCGAGGGGCGGCCGCGAGGCATCCTCGCCGCCGAAGGTGAGTTCCAGACGCGGGTGGCGCGAGTCGGTGAGCAGGATGAGCTGCGATTTCTCGTTTTCGCCCAGGTATCTGACAGCTCTGGGAGTAGGCTCGAAAGTGAAACGCTTTATGTAGGGGTAACCCTGGTCGGCGTCGAAGAGCACGGCTGTCCACACAACGGCGGGACGGAACTTTTCGATGCGGAGGATATCGTCGGGGTAATGGTTGGAGGCGTCGAACGTTGAAGTATAATATTCGCCGTTGCGGCGGATGACGAGCACGAGGTCGTCGCCGAAAAACTCGCCCAAAAGATTGCCGCGCCCCTCATAATTGAGGCGCAGGATGTCGGGGTCGAACCACACCTGCCGGCCGCCGAGGGTGGTGGTGCCCTTCTCCTTAAGCGAGAAACGGTGGACTTCGTTGCGTGTGACGATGTTGCCCATCGCGCCGCGGCCCTTGATGGCGAGAGCGGCGAAATCAACGTCGAACTGCAGTGTCTTGAGGCGGAGCTTGGGTTTGAGGGTCACTTTTACTACCTCGGCCTCGCCGTTGGGATTGGCGGTGAACCAGGCTATGCGGGTGCCGGGGAGACCGGGAGTGAGATTGTACTCCTTGTCGCGGGTGACGCCGGTCACGGCAAAGCGCTTCATATAGTAGGTGCCACCCTTGCCGTTCTGGTAGATCACGTTGTAGATGGTGCGGGTGTCGTTGCGGTTGAACACGGCCACGTAAAGCACGTTTTTGCCGATGAACATCTTTTCCTGTACGCGCACCACCTTGTAGCGGCCGTCCTTGAAGAATACAATGATGTCGTCGATCGACGAGCAGTCGCAGAGGAACTCGTCGCGTTTGAGGCCGGTTCCGATGAAGCCTTCCTCGCGGTTTATGTAAAGTTTCTCGTTGGCCTCCGCCACTGTGGCGGCCTGGATATTGTCGAAGTTGCGTATTACGGTGCGGCGCGGGAACGCCTCGCCGTATTTGGCTTTGAGATTCTCGTACCAGCGTATGGTGTAGTCTGTCAGGTGCTCGATATCGTTTTTCAGGGCTTCGATTTTCGCCTTATAGGCGGCAATCTGCTCGTCGCATTTGTCGGCGTTGAATTTCAGAATACGGCCCATCTTGATTTCGAAAAGCCGCACGATATCGTCGTCGGTAATCTCGCGGAAGAAATATTTTACATACTTTTCGAGCCGGCTCCGGATATGGGCGATAGCCTCCTCGCGGTTCTCGGCCTGTTCGTAGCCTTTTTCCTTGTAGATGCGTTTTTCAATGAAAATGCGCTCGAGGGTGGCGAAATGGAGTTGCTCGCTCACCTCGCCGAGCTGGATTTTGAGTTCGGCGTGGAGTATGGAGCGGGTGCGCTCCACGCTGTGGCGAAGCACGTCGGAGATACTGAGGAAATGAGGCTTGTTGTCGGAAATCACGCAGCAGTTGGGCGACACCGAAACCTCGCAGTCGGTGAATGCGTAGAGAGCGTCGATGGTGCGGTCTGACGAAGTGCCGGGCTGGAGGTAGACGATGATGTTGGCATTTTCGGCGGTATTGTCGTCGACTTTGCGGATCTTTATCTTGCCCGACTCGAAGGCCTTGAGAATCGAGTCGATGACTGTTGCGGTGGTTTTGCCGTAGGGGATTTCGGTAACGGCGAGGGTCTTGTTGTCGACCTTCTCGATTTTGGCGCGGATGCGGACAGAGCCGCCGCGTTCGCCGTCGTTGTAGCGCGACACGTCGATGAATCCACCGGTGGGGAAATCGGGGTAGAGCGCGAATTCCTCGCCGCGGAGAAATGCCACAGCGGCGTCGATGATCTCGTTGAAATTATGGGGGAGGATTTTCGACGAAAGTCCTACGGCGATGCCCTCTACGCCCTGCGAGAGGAGGAGCGGAAACTTGACAGGCAGCGTCACGGGTTCCTTCTTGCGTCCGTCGTAGCTGAGGGTCCATTCGGTCACCTTGGGGTTGTAGACCACGTCGAGCGCGAACTGCGAGAGGCGCGCCTCGATATAACGGCCGGCGGCAGCGGAGGCTCCGGTCAGGATGTTGCCCCAGTTGCCCTGAGTGTCGACGAGCAGATCTTTCTGTCCCAGCTGCACGAGCGCCTCATAGATCGATGCGTCGCCGTGGGGGTGGAACTGCATGGTGTTGCCCACGATGTTGGCCACCTTGTTGAACCGGCCGTCGTCGAGCATCTTCATGGAATGGAGGATTCGGCGCTGCACAGGTTTGAGACCGTCGTCGACGTGCGGGACGGCGCGCTCGAGAATCACGTAGCTCGCATAGTCGAGAAACCAGCTCTGGAACATTCCGCGCAGCTGATGGCGCACGGTGTCGTCGGAGGTGTCGACTATTAAGCGGGGGTCGAACTTTTCGATTGACTGCACGGTCTCGGCTTCTTCACCGTCAACGGTTTCCTCGCCGTTGTTTTCGGGGGATGGCACTGCTGCTTCGTCTTCAAATTCGTCTGTATCGTCGCTCATTTCGGGGGAGATTTATCATTTTAGGCAAAGTTACGAAATTTTGCCTAAAAAATCAAAAAAGCAGATATTCGTATTTTGAGGCCGGGGGCGGGGGCAGTGTCAGATGACTGGTTTGCCGCTGAAACCGATACGCCGGCCATCAGAGCGCGCCACAGAAAACTCTTTGCCTGCTGGCCCGGGAATGAAATAGGCGTGTTTGATGGTGTATTGGATGCGCTTTGTCTGATCAGACGTGAAACCAGTCATGAAACCAAAGTCATAGTCCATGATGTTGTCGGACCAGAACTCGTGCCCCGACTCGCTGGTGCGGGTGACCACTATGTCGCCCTGTGTGGTCTCACAATAAACATCGTAATCATACCATTCTGTATCGTCGCAGAAGTCACCTTCCGGAGCGAAAACATGGTCAAGCCCCAGAAAATGTCCTGCTTCATGAGCAAAAACATGCGGGGTGTTGGCAGCCGGCATCTGCAGAGAGTTAAGGAATATGCCGTTGCCGGTATTGGCGGGTGACAGTGGCAGACAACCCTCAAGTTCTTCATCGGCATCGAAGACAGGGAAGAAGGTGAAACCGGCTAAAGTGCCATTTCCACTCACTACCTCATCGCCGTACTTAATCGGACTTACCCAAACGTTAAGTGCATGTTCCATGTCCCAGACATATTTGTCGTCGATTTCGGCTGTCTCAAAATCAACAACGACTGCCTCGTTCTCATATACGATGCCGGGAGTTTTAAGTGCAGAACCGTCGGGGGCATGAGTGGCGGCGACGAAACGAACGCCGGTGTCAGTCTGACCCGGGATGTTGAAATAGTTGCCGTATACACGGTTCGCATAGTCAATCTGCTCTCTGACCATCCATTCCTTGACCGGATAGTCGCCCCCCGCATCGGGGAAGAGATGGAAGATTACGGGTATCTCGTAAACATCGGGATTCGGGATTACGGGTCTGGAAAAACCTGAGCGGAATTCGAATGTGTTGGAATAATACTCCCCTTTGTCAGTCTGAACATAGCCGCGCACATAATAAGTGGTCTCCGGCAGAGGATGCATAAGATACAAACACCCCCAGTACAGAGGATTTTCCTTCCAGTCCCATTCCTGAATGATGTCAAAATCGGTGTAATCGTAGATCATTGAGCCGTCGCTGATGTCGGGCTGTTGATTATCGGTGGAGTAAACGCCCCCGATATATTTGATTTTTTCATCTTCAGGCAGATCCTCCATTACGAGCACAATGTCGTACATGGAAGGATAGTATTCCGGCGCGTCAAGATCCATCTCCTCAACGTTGCCGGGGCCGATGTGCAACTTGAAAGCGGAGGCCGGCGGGGCGGGTTCAGGTTCATCGGTGTCGTCTTCGCAGGCACTCAGGGCGAAAGTAACAATCACAGCGGCAAGGAGTTTGAGCCACCGCTGAGCGAATACCCGGTTATCATTAAATTTGTAAGATTTTGTTTCAATCATATTATTTAAGGTTCAGTTTTTTAGAAGATAAGAGCCAGCTTCGATATGCAAATGTACAAATATTGAATCAATGTAGAAAATCGGTTGCCAAAAAATAGTTGCGTAGCCGCAATTGCCGAAAAAATTGCCGAAAGAATACCCCCCTCCGGCTTCGGGAGGGCTACGGCTATCGCCGGTGGTAAGGCGGCGCATCCCTCCAGCGCTCTGTCGTTAGTAACATACTGATTATAAGTGAATTGTACGGACGTGATTCTGCGTATTAAGGGCTGTATCAATGGTTCGGAGCCAGGGGGCGCTCTTTTGTAGGAGGTCAGCGGCAGAAGCCGATGCGGCGCTGGGTACGCTCCGGAGCGACGGGAGCAGGAATGTCGGCGGCTTCTACGAGCCGCAGGAGTGATGGGTTTGCTTCCCCGGTTTCCATCACACGCACGGCCATTGCCGGAATTATTTCGTTCTGAATCAGGTTTATGACGTGGCGGGCGTTGCCGAAAGCCCGGTCGCGGCGGGCGTGGTCGGCAGCGAGGCGCAACCGGAGGGCGCCGGAGGCGTCGGGGGTGAGTTTGTAACCGCTGTCGGCGAGGTATTTTACGGCTATTTCCATGAGTTCCTCCTCTGAAAAATCGTCGAAGAAATAGAGGTTGGATGCCGGTATGCGTGATTTCAGACCGGGATTCATCTCGAACATCTTCTCCATTTCGTCGGGGTAGCCCGCAAGGATGAGCATCCAGTCGCGGCGCGATTCGTCGGAAAGAGCGGTCAGAAGCGACTCGATTACGAATTTCCCGGGGTCGCGCGGGTCGTCGGGCTGAAACAGCTGGTATGCCTCGTCGATGAAAAGTATGCCGCCCTGCGCCTCTTCGAGCGCCTTGAGAGTGTTGGAAGCCTCGGAATTGTAATACTGCCCGAGGAGGGTCGCACGCTCACGCACCACCACGTGTCCGCGTGAGAGCATACCCGCTGCGGCGAGCATTTTGCCCATCATTTTCGCAACCGTTGTCTTTCCGGTGCCGGGCGAACCGAGAAACATGGCGTGGAGTGGCATCGGAGCCACCGTCAGGCCGTTGTCGCTTCGCAGTCTGTTGAATTTCACCACTTTTTCATAAACCATCAGGCGGCTTTTTACCCGCTGCAGACCGGTGAGGCCGGAAAGCATCCCGGCCATGTCGGGCTGCGGCTCCACTTCGGCCTCGGGGGCGGGGCTTTCCTCTTCGGTAGCGGCCTTTTCTGAAGCGATGAATTCGTCGAGCAGACGGTCGAACTCGTTGTCGGAGTCCTCGGTCTGACATTCAGCCTCAGGGTCCGGATGGGCGAGGCTTGCAAGGAAACGGTTGGTGTATGCGTAGACGTCGGATGGATCGGCGGGGAGAACGTCGGCGCCGCTCCAGCTGCCTACGATGTCGGCGCCCCCGGTTTCCACGATCTGGCCGCCGAAGGCTTTGCCGAGACAACGGATTTCTACATAAGTTACGCCGCGGTGCGACTCGCCGAGCATAGCCGGAACTTCTACTATCCGCAAGTCGCCGTCGGATTCGGGTATGCGGAGGAACGTGAGGGTGAGATCGCCGTCGTAGTGAGCCACGATTTCGAGTTCGGGCAGGTCGGCGGGGCTGACTGATTCAGTGGCGCATTTCATGACGAAGCGCCATACAAAGCGGCCGGTGGTGTCGGCGGTTATTGAGCGATAGTTTACATCAAGGTCGGGGTTGTAAAGGCTTGCGCGCCGTATGCGGTAGAGCTCGCCGGGAGCGTAGCCGCAGTTGTAGTGATGGAAAAACCGTACAGCTTTCTTGCCGATCAGGCGCCGGCGCGATTTTTCACGGACCTCGATGCGGAAGGAGTGGCCGGTGTCGATGGTGAAATAGTCGAAGGGAATGGCGCAGAAAAAATCGTGGCCCTCCTGTCCGGGTTTCAGCCACACGGGCACGGTGGTTGACTGCAGCCGCTTGCGCGCGGTGAGGTCGGTCAGCGAGACTGTCAGTTCTGTTTTCACTTCGGTGTCGGGTTCGCCGGCTGCTATCCTGTCGTTGAGAAGAGCCATCCTCACTGCTATAAAGCTGTGGTGAGAGGTGACGAGAAAGTCGCTGCGGTCGCCGAATTCAGGATCGGCGTCGGTACAGACGGAATGTCCGTATTCAGGTTCGAGCATCGCCATCTGAAGGTTGGAGAGATATATTGTTCCGGGATTTTTCTTGTTCATATTTTTACAGTTTTAGTCAGATTAATAATCAGATTTATAGAAAGTTCCGAATTGTGCGGATTCGGTGAAAATTCGCGGAGGTCTCCCCTCCGGCATGCACAGTACCAACATGTCAAAGTACTCACCCGGCGGCTGAAGAGGGCGATACGTATGGACGCACCACGGGCTGTCGGGCCTCTTTCTGCGTTGATAAAATGTTGGTGGGAAAACTATGCGCACCTCATTCCCGCGCCGCCCGGAGGGGCAGCACCGCCGAAAGTAATCTCTGTGAGATGAAGATGCTTCATAGCTGAAAATGCGTGTTTTTTCGAACTGTAAAAATATTCGTGCGCATGAAGGGACTCGAACCCCCACGACCTGAGTCATCAGATCCTAAGTCTGACGCGGCTACCAATTACGCCACATGCGCCTTTCGTATCGGCAAAGATAATACTTTTCAGCTTCCCACACAAAATTTTTGGGAAAAATCGCGAAAATGTCTATCTTTGGACTATGAAAACCGACGAAACAAAACGACTTTTTCTGCTCGACGCCTATGCGCTGATTTACCGTGCATACTATGCCCTCATCCGCAGTCCCCGGGTGACTTCGAAGGGCATGAATACTTCCGCAATCTTCGGATTCTGCAACACTTTGCGCGAGGTGCTCGAGAAAGAGAATCCCACGCATATTGCTGTCTGCTTCGACCCGCCCCACGGCCGTACGTTCCGCCACGAGTTGTATCCGGACTACAAGGCCAACCGCGACAAGCAGCCGGAAGACATAACCATCGCCATTCCCTACATACGCCGGGTGCTCGACGCTCTCAGTATTCCGGCTGTTGAAATCGAAGGATATGAGGCCGACGACGTAATCGGCACTCTTTCGCGAAAGGCTGCCGCCGAGGGGTATACAGTATATATGATGACCCCCGACAAGGACTACGGACAGCTCGTCGGCGACAACGTGCTGATGTATCGTCCGTCGCTCCGCGGCGAGGGGTTCGAAATCCGCGATTCCGCGAGGGTGTGTGAGAAATACGGCATTTCGTCGCCGCGTCAGGTCATCGACCTGCTCGCCCTCGAGGGGGACGCTTCCGACAATATTCCCGGCTGTCCGGGAGTGGGTGAAAAAACTGCCCGGAAACTTATCGAAGACTGGGGAAGCGTTGAAAACCTCATTGCAAACGTTTCGGAACTGAAGGGAGCGCTCCGCAAGAAGGTTGAGGAGAACGCAGACAAAATCATGATGTCGAAAGACCTTGCTACAATCCGCACCGACGTGCCGGTCGACATCGACGTAGATTCGCTCGTAAGAAAGCCTGTCAACGTGGAGAAACTCGTGGAGGTGTATCGCGAACTCGAATTCAAGAGTTTCATAACCTGTCTCTTATACACATCTCCGAGCCCACGAGACTCGAC
>UROS01000054.1 GCA_900549445.1 uncultured Porphyromonadaceae bacterium
GAGATGACGTCGAGTCTCGTGGGCTCGGAGATGTGTATAAGAGACAGATATTATTCTGACGAAAGGGGGATACATGAAAAGCCGGCGCTCCTCTATCTCATGATTGTAAAATCCCTTGTAGTCATGGGCTCTGACGAAAGAAATGACGGGGTGCGAGGGATTGTAGGTCTGGACGGCCACGATGCCTTCGGCCGACCGCCGTCCGGCCCTGCCCGCCACCTGCTCTATCATATTGAACGCCCGCTCGCTGCTGCGGAAATCGGGGAAATTGATCACGGCATCAGCGTTGACGACTCCAACCACGCTCACGCCACCAAAGTCGAGACCTTTCGTAACCATCTGCGTCCCGACGAGAATCTGCGATTTGCCTTCGGAGAACTGACTGATGATATTCTCGTAGCTGTCTTTATTGCGGGTGGTGTCGAGGTCAAGACGCGAGATCTTCGCTTCCGGGAAATTCTCTGTAACTTCATCCTCCACCCGTTCAGTACCATAGCCGAGAACCTCGATAGCCGGCTCCTTGCACACAGGGCAAATATCAGGCACCGGATAAGTGGATCCGCAGTAGTGGCAAACGAGTCTGTCGACCCGGCGGTGATATGTCAGAGCCACGTCGCAACGCTCGCACTTAGGTACGTAGCCGCACATTTTGCACCGGGCCACGGGAGAATAGCCGCGGCGGTTCAGGAACAGAATCGCCTGCCGGCCTGAATCGACAGCCTCATTGACGAGCATTCTGAGTTTAGCTGAAAAAATACCTCTGACGGCTCCCTTTTTCCGTTCTTCGGCCATGTCGACAATCCGTACCTCAGGGAGAGCGGCACCCTCGAAACGCTCTGTCAGCTCCACGAGTCCGTAGCGTCCGTTCGTGGCCTTATAATAGGTGTCGACAGCCGGAGTAGCGCTGCCGAGCAGAGTCTTTGCGCCGTGCATTGAGGCGAGAACGATGGCGGCGTCGCGGGCATTGTAGCGTGGCGCGGGATCCTGCTGCTTGTAGCTCGACTCATGCTCTTCGTCGACAATAACCAGACCGAGTTTCGCAAACGGAAGAAACACCGATGAGCGTGCGCCGATAATCAGCCGCGGTTCGGAAGAAGCGAGAAGCTGCTTCCAGATGTCGACGCGCTCGTTGTCGGAAAACCGCGAGTGATAGATGAGTACCTTGTCGCCGAACACTCGCTGCAGGCGCGCGGTAAGCTGAGTTGTGAGAGCGATCTCAGGCACGAGGAAAAGCACCTGGGCACCGCGCTGCATAACGTAGTCGGCCAGGTGCATGTAGATCTCCGTTTTGCCCGAAGAGGTGACGCCGTGGAGAAGCGTCACGGCATGCGAAAGCCACGATTTATGTATGGCGTCGAGAGCCTGAGCCTGGGCAGCGGAAAGTTCGGGAAGGCTGCCGGTGGCAAGTCCGGTGAAACGGAACCGGCTGATTTCTTTTTTATAATTCTCTATGATACCCTTTTTCGCCATGGCGGAAAGGATTGTGGTCGTGACGCCAGAGCGGTCGAGGAGTTCCGCGCGCGATACTTCACGGTCGGTGTCGGCATCGCGCCGCATGCGTCCGGCGAGATCTACAAGCGCCAGAAGCGCTTTCTCCTGTTTCGTCGCTCCTTTCACCGACTCGAAGGCGCGGCGCAGAGCGTCCTGGTCGTCGCGGCCGAAAGCGAGCCGGACATAAGGTTCTTTTCTGGAATGGTACCGCTCCACGAGATTTTCGGAAATCATCACGGCTTCTTTTTCGAGAAGCCGCGAAATCACTCCTTCAATGGAATTGAAGCCCGACGATTTGCGGAGATCACCTACGGTCATCTTCTTGTCGGTGGAGAGCAGAATGTTCATCACCACCGACTCGCGTTCGGAGAGACGGTCTACAGGATTTTCCTCGAAATCGCGCGAGGGTTCGACAAAGGTTTCACTCTCTATCTTAAGTCCCGAAGGCACCGCGGCCTTATATACTTCGCCGGCCGAGCAAAGATAATAGTCTGCAATCCACGACCAGAACTTCAGCTGGGGATGGCGGATAACCGGCGAATCGTCGAGCGCCATCAGAATCTCTTTCACCTCATAGCCGCCCTGCGGAACCCGGGGCGAGAGACCTGTAACGATACCGGTATAGAACTTTTTCCTGCCAAAAGGCACTACAACCCGACGTCCGATTTGTGCCGCCCCCTCGAGAGCGGGCGGCACAATATAGGTGAACGATCCCTGCAGAGGTACAGGGAGAAGGACGTCGGCGTAGGTCATCACTTACCACTGTAGATGTCGACGAAAGAGCGCCATCCGCAGCTTGTGGAGAATTTGATGCAGTTTTCGAGAATGTATTCGGTCGACACTTCTTCGTCGAGCAGATAAGCGAACTTGAAGAAGATGGTTCCTTTTTCGGGTTCGCCCACGCAGGCAACGCCACGATGGCTTACATTGTAATCGTTTGCAACTGCCACGGGATCGTCGAGTTTATAGTCGAACGAACGGACAATAACGGTAAGCCAGCTTTCGTCGACGATATACCATACGAAAACGTCGTGGGGGAAATCGTCGTCGGCCGAAAGAATGGTCATGAGGTCGCCGTCCTCATCCTTCTTTGTGCTGATGCGCGCTTCGTCGAGGAGGTCGCGGAGCAGGTGTGCGTCGGGATTTTTTACAATCATGATAGCAAGTTTTTTAGGTTAATATAAGGGGGATTAATTCTCCGATTTTTTAGTCGCGAACCCTACGGGCGCCGCATTCTGGCGGTTTTTGCCGTAAGTGTTGCGCAATTTCTCGTAATAGTTCCGTTCGGAAGATGTAACGGACGAAATATTTTCCTTAATAGTCAGCTCCACGAGATTCTGCGTGATGCCTACAGGTTCGGTCGCGCCGGCGTCGACAGCTTTCTCAAACGTTTTGCGGGCAGCTTCCTTTACGAGGAAACTGATGTCGCCCGAAGTGAAACCGTCGGTGAGCTGCGCGAGCGTGTCGTAGTCGATGTCGTCGTGCGGCCGTTTCTCAAGTTCCATTCTGAATAGATTGCTGCGCAGAGTCCGGTCGGGCAGCCCGACGTAGATTACGTCGTCAATGCGGCCTTTGCGCATTACTGCGGGGTCGATGGCGTCGATGCGGTTTGTGGTGGCAAGCACGTAAACGCCCTTTTCGGCACAATTGTTGAGGCGTGTAAGGAACTCGGCTACTTCGTCGTTACGGTTGTTCACGCCCTGACCGGCACGGTTCGGCACCATTGTGTCGAACTCCTCGAAACAGAGGAGCACTCCGGTTTTTTCCTTTTTGGCCATTTTCTCGCAGCGGGCGAACAGTTCGCCAATCAGCCCCTGGGTGCCATGGACGTAGATGCTGCCGATGTCGCTCGGGTTGACCTGAGCATAAAGCAGACCAGACTCTTCGGCAAGTTTGCGCGAGATGAAAGTTTTGCCGTTGCCGGGAGGTCCCCAAAGCAATATACCGTTAGGCGGCTCGATACAATAGGCTTTCGCCAGATCTGCGTTGCGAACAATCGAGATGAAATTGCGGTTGAAACGGCGCTTGATGCTGTCGAGACCCACCACGTCGCTGAACCCGTTGCCTTCCACACGCTGAATCTGCAGTTTAATCTGACCTTCTTCAGGACGTTTCTTTATCTGAAACTTCTCTCTGTCTTCATCGTCGTCAGTCTTTTCCGGGTTGTCGCCATCGGTGTCTGAATCTGATTTTTCCGACGGCTCCGCGGTCTTCTCTTCGGGCATCACGTAAGGTTTCATCTCCTCCTTCTCCATGATGCGGCTTATCTGCGACTGAAGAAGACCGGCATTGGCAACACGAAGATCGGCATTTGCTGTAAGCATACGCATCAGCAGATATTTCAAATCGCCCGGAATATAGAATTTCATCTGCCGTGCATCAAGATACTCCTCGTACTTAGCCCTGAATTCAGCCGGACTCATTCCGGCAGGGTCGAAACCGGGATTAACCGGATTCTTTCCTTCAATCATATACACCAGCAGCAGCGCAAGCGCGAAGAGATCGCTTGCCTCAGAATATTTGCCATCGAAACATTCGGGAGCAATCCAGAAAGCGCCGGGGTCGGGTACCGGAGCTGCAGCGCCGGAAACGGCCGGACCGGCATTGCCGAGGCCGCATACAAGCGGCGAGAGCACGCGGTCGCGATCTGTATAAATATATATGTTGTCAGGGTTAATGGCATAGTGACCGCCTCCCGAGGTAACGGAAGCGATCTCGCGTACGCCGGCAAAGATACGGCTGAACAGAGGGAGAGCCATCTTCCATGGCATCGGCCCTTTCCGGGTGATAATTTCGCGTAGCGACCGGCAGTCAATCCACGGCAGAGCCATCAGTTCGATTTCGTTTGCACCGATATTGATTGCCGTGGTATCCGTGACTTTCGGGAACACATCGCCTGTAAGCGCCTTGCGCAGACCGAATTCCACAACCTCCCCCGAGGGAGAGAGCGGAGCGAGATTTTTAGCGCAAGCTATGAGCATCACCAGGTTATCGGTACCGTCAATCCTGGCACGGTAAACCTCGCGATACGATAATGTACCGCTGTCGATTCTTGCTTCAGGTGTATATCCGTTGATTGATGTGTTGATTTCAAGTAGCATACGGCAAATTTAGAAATAAAAATCGGAATAGCAAAATAATGCGGATAATCTTTGCCGAAGACTGATTGAATTATGCGCCATTAAGCACCGTTTATTCAATCAGCGGGAGCTGCAGCCGACAGCGGGTACCTTTTATGCGACGCGGAGCGACTGAAGGTGCGTCGGCGGACAGAATCTCCGCATGGCGATAAATACCTGGAAAAGAGTAGATTACATGCTGCTTCTTTGATTTTTTGCCGGCTTTGTTTCCGGCGGGAGTTTCCGACTGGGCGGCGGTTTCGGATTCGATACCGGCAGATTTTGCGACAGGCTTTGCGGCGGCTTTGCGGCGCGCGGCGGCTTCACGGGCCGTGGCAGAGCGACGGATTGCGCGGTCGAGTTCGGGAAGGAGCCGTTCGAAAATCGGTTTTGCTTTTTTACCAAGTCCTGTTATCTCACCTTCAGGCATAAGGTAACTTTTCACGGCGCGGAGAACCTTTTTGAACGTAAAGGGGTCGATGCAACATCCGGTAAGGCTGTCGATGACGCCGGAGATAGGAGATAATGGTACGGAACGCGCGGTCTGACACGCGGCAAAGGTTTTCTTTCTTTGTGGTTTTCATTGTCTGTGTGTTTTGGTTTTCTGCCGCAAAGATAATACAGGATTTTGCGGAGACCATTGCGATAATGTCGCTTTTTTTCACAGGAGGGGAGATTTTTTATGTTTTTTATGTGATTTATGTTGCGTATGTGATTTATGGTATATGTTCTGTTTTTTATCTGTATTTTACCATTATATCGCGGATAATTGCTACCTTTGCGCACTCTATAAGTCAAAACAGACAAACGATGAAACTGAAAACCCATGTATTCCTGCTGTTGCTTGCGATGCTCGCCATGACTTCGTGCATAAAGAAGGAACCGCTCAACACGGAGTGCGACATTGTAACCATCTCGCTCCCGGACAACGAACTGAACCGCAGTCCCATAATTGAAAACGACCGAGTTACGCTCATCGTGAAGAATTACGTGAATATAACCGATCTCGCTCCGGTAATAACAGTTACACCCGGCGCAACAATTGTTCCTGAAAGCGGAACCGTGCGGGATTTCACAGAACCGCAGACATATACAGTGACGTCGGAAGACAGGCAATGGAGCAAAACATATATCGTAACCGTTCAGCGAAACAGCAATATCCGCCTCAACTACAGCTTCGAGAATGTAAAGACCCAGAAAACTTCGGGAGGCGGTTCTTACGACGTGTTCTACGATTTCAACGACGACGAACAGACAGATACAATGTTCTGGGCGAGCGGAAACCCCGGCTTCGCCATCACCAACGGATCGAAAGGCCCGGACTCCTATCCCACTTTCCAGTCGGCTCAAGGCTATAAGGGCAAATGCGCCGAACTGATTACCCGCTCCACCGGAGCGTGGGGAGCAATGGTGGGGATGCCTATAGCCGCCGGCAACCTTTTCCTCGGTAAATTTGACCTTGCCAACGCCATTACACGGCCGCTCGACGCAACCCGCTTCGGCACACCGTTTTACAGCGTTCCCCGCTATTTCAACGGCGTATACAGATACACGCCCGGCGAGAAATATCAGCAGAAAAACAGTCAGGGCAAACTTGAAGAGGTACCGGACAGAATTGACGAATGCAATATCTACGCTGTTTTCTACGAATCGACGGCCGATATGGAGACACTCGACGGCAGCAACGTGCTTTCCGACGACAATCCGAACATCATAGCAGTAGCACGTCTCGACGAAAATCAGCGCGGGCTTACCGCCGATTGGGCGGTATTCCATCTGCCTTTCGTATTCCGCCCCGGCAAGACTGTCGACCCCGAAAAACTCGAAAACGGCCTCTACAACATAGCAGTGGTCATGACCTCAAGCATAGAAGGCGCATATTTCTCGGGAGCTGTAGGCAGCACTCTCTATGTAGACGAGCTTGAAATCGACTGCCAGTAACCAATCACAGAATCCGCACATTATGAATAGACTGAAAATAATACTTGCAGCCCTGCTGCTGCAGACAGGCATAACGGCATTCGCCCAGCAGGACCGCCCTTCGAGCATATGGCGCTCGGTGGCGATGGGACTTGATTATGAGGTCAACGCCGGCATAAGCATAGGAGGAGCCTCCCCCATTCCGCTCCCCGCCGAAATCCGCGAAATAAAAGGCTACAGTCCTTTTCTGAACCTCAGTATCGGCACCCGTGTCACCAAATGGTTCGGCCCCGGGGAGAAATGGGGCGTCATGACCGGTATCACGCTCATGCAGAAAGGTATGGAGACCCGCGCAAGAGTGAAAAACTACGGAATGGAGATAATTCAGGACGGCGACAAACTTTCGGGCCGCTGGACAGGCGACGTGAAGACCAAATACACCACCCAGCAACTGGTTATTCCGATTGCCGCCACATACAAATTCAATAACCGTTGGAAAGTGCACTTCGGGCCATATCTGGCATATGCCTTCCACAACACTTTTGAAGGCCACGTGAGCAACGGCTATCTGCGCGAAGGAGACCCGACGGGCAACAAAGTGTCGTTTACGGGCGACTCCCGCGCCACCTACGATTTCGGCGACAATCTGCGCCGTTTCCAGTGGGGACTGACGGCGGGGTGCTCCTGGCGCGCCACCAAACGGCTCCGTGTGAACACGAGCCTCGAATGGGGTCTCAACGACATATTCGAATCGTCGTTCAAGACCGTAACATTCAACATGTATCCCATCTATCTCCGGATAGGGTTCGGATATCTCTTCTGAACTGAATTGCAAAAATATGCCAGAACCCCGCAACCGCGGGGTTTTGTTTTTTTTAACGCCCCGCCCGCTACGCGGATTTGGTTTTCTTCCGAGATATTCGTAACTTTGACGGTTGAATCCAACGTTTTAACGAATATGCTGACATACAATACCCGGCTGAAGCGCTTGATTTTGCCTGAATACGGCCGCAACATACAGAAGATGGTCGACCACTGTCTGACAATCGAGGACCGTGAGGAGCGCACCCGCTGCGCCTACTCCATAATCGCCACCATGGGCAATCTCTTTCCGGCGCTCCGCAACGAGGAAAACAGCCACAAACTCTGGGATCATCTCGCAATCATGAGCGACTTCAAGCTCGACGTGGATTATCCCTGCGAGATAGTGAGACCCGACGAACTCGACTCACACCCCGATAAAGTTCCCTACACGGGCCACCAGATCCGCTACCGCCACTACGGCAAGGATCTTGAGTTCATGATAGCGAAAGCCGCCGAAATGGAAGAGGGAGAAGAGCGCGACGAACTCATACTGCTTCTCGCCAACCACATGAAAAAGCTCATGCTGTCCATAAACAAAGACGGTGTGGACGATGCAAAGATATTCAAAGACCTTGCGGAGTACTCCCACGGCACCATCCGCCTCAATCCGGAGACCACCCGTCTGCACGATTTCCAGATAGTAGCCGCCCCCGCCTCAGGCAAAAAGAAAAAGAAAAAATGATTACCGCCGACGAAATATTTCCTGCCGGAAAATTCGGCAAGCCTCACGGTATCAACGGCGAAATAGCCGCTACGCTCGACGTGGAGGCCGACGACATAGACGCCGGCAACTGCGTAGTGGCGCAAATCGACGGCATCTACGTGCCTTTCTTCATCGAAAAGGTGCGTCCGAAAAATGCCGAGACGGTTCTCTTCACCATCGAGGGGATAAAGACCGACACCGACGCCTCGATGCTCGCCAACCACCCGCTCTGGCTCCTCAGGCGCGAATTCGATTTCGACGAGGAGCAGGACGCCGACGGCTTTTACGCTTCAGACCTCATCGGATTCAGAGTTACGGACGACGGCAAGGAAATAGGCACGATAACTGACTTCAACGACTCGACCGAAAACGTGCTTTTCGTGGTTGAGACGAAAAACGGCGACGAAATCTTCATTCCGGTAGCCGACGAACTGATAGACTCGGTCGACACCGACAACAAAATCATAAACATGACGCTCCCTTCAGGGCTGACAAATCTTTGAATCATGGAAGAATTCGACGAAAAAAAAGCCGCGGCAGCCATGAACGCCGCACTGCCCGAGGGCAGAACCCCGTACGACGACGATGAACTCCTCAACATCATCGACATGATATGGGACTGGTATGAGGACAACGGTCTGCTCGATGTTGACGCCGAAGCCGACGACGAGGATGTCAACGTCAACGCCCTCGTCAGCTACGTAAGGAAAACTCTTGCCAAAGACCCCGGAGCGAAAGTGGATCCGGCCGACATCGAGGCGCTCGTAATGGGCGAAATCAACTATGAACAGTCGCTCGATCTTCTTTAACTCCCCCCACTGCCACAAACTAAAGTCAAACTGCTAACACTCTCTCAATCATAATGAACCGGCTTATTCTTATCCTCATTCTCGCAGCAGCGACGGTGATTCCGACCGCCGCCCGCGACAAGTATGAAGACCCGTACAAGGGCTACGACGAGGCCGTGTTCATGGACATGGACTTTGAGCAGAACCTCGAGACTCCGAAGATTTACAGCGCCGACAAGCCTGCGGTGAAACGCTACATGAACCGTCTGGCCAAGGAATATGCAGCCAAGCATTATACAGTAGACCTTCTGCGCGACGACGAGGTGATGCTGATAACCGTTCCGAGCGACCAGATATTTCTGCCCAACGACACTCTTCTGTCGCCTTATTCGGCCAAGTATCTCACGCCGCTTCTGAGCCTGTTCAACGACCCCGGAATGTTTAAGGTCGTCTACGGCATCCATACCGACAACACGGGAACGGCGTACTACAACATGCAGCTCTCCCACCGCCGCAACAGTTCGGTCTACGACTGGCTGCTGCGCAACGTAAGCGAGGATCAGATAGTGATTCCTTTCGAGTTCGGCGACACCGACCCGGTGGAATCAAACGACACCCGCAAGGGGCGCGCCGCCAACCGCCGGGTGGAATTCTACATAATCCCCGGCCCGAAACTGCTTGAAATGGCACACAACAAAACCCTCAGATAACCGATCGTCTCTCCAGTCATCACAGCAAAAACAAAAAGTATCAAGAAATAAAAATGGCTAAAGAACTTAAAGATCTCACAAAGCGCAGCGAGAACTACTCGCAATGGTACAACGAACTCGTGGTAAAGGCCGATCTCGCCGAGCAGTCGGCCGTACGCGGCTGCATGGTTATAAAACCTTACGGCTATGCAATCTGGGAAAAGATGCAGCAGCAGCTCGACCGTATGTTTAAGGAGACAGGCGTACAGAACGCCTACTTCCCCCTGCTTATCCCCAAATCGTTCCTTTGCCGTGAGGCCGAACACGTAGAAGGATTCGCAAAAGAGTGCGCCGTGGTGACCCACTACCGCCTCAAAAACGACCCCAACGGGTCCGGTGTCATCGTCGACCCCGACGCTAAGCTGGAAGAAGAACTCATCATACGCCCCACTTCGGAAACCATCATCTGGGGCACATACAAGAACTGGATTCACAGCTACCGCGACCTTCCGGTGCTCTGCAACCAGTGGGCCAACGTGATGCGCTGGGAAATGCGCACCCGCATGTTTCTCCGCACGGCCGAATTTCTCTGGCAGGAGGGTCACTGCGCCCACGCTACCGCCGAGGAATCGCAGGCCCGCACGGTTGAGATGATCAATATCTACGCCCGCTTCGCCCGCGATTTCATGGCCATGCCCGTAATCATCGGCGTCAAGACCGCCAACGAGCGTTTTGCCGGCGCTCTCAACACCTATACTATCGAGGCCATGATGCAGGACGGTAAAGCCCTGCAGGCCGGTACAAGCCACAACCTCGGCCAGAATTTTGCCAAGGCATTCGACGTGACTTTCGTAAACAAGGACAACAAGCCCGAGTATGTATGGGCCAATTCGTGGGGAGTCTCCACCCGACTGATGGGCGCCCTGATCATGACGCACTCCGACGACAACGGACTCGTGCTTCCGCCCCATCTCGCCCCGATTCAGGTGGTAATAGTGCCTATCTACAAGAATTCAGAGCAGCTTGCGCTCATATCCGCGCGCGTAGAACCTATTGTCAACGAACTGCGCGGCATGGGCATAAGCGTGAAGTATGACGATGCCGAAAACAAGCGTCCCGGATTCAAGTTCGCCGACTACGAGGTGAAGGGTGTGCCCGTACGCCTCGCCATCGGCGCACGCGACCTCGAAAACGGCACCGTTGAGGTGATGCGCCGCGATACACTCGAGAAGCACGAAGCCCGTCTCGACGGCATAGCCCAGTACGTAAAAGAGCTGCTCGAGGATATTCAGACCAACATTTTCGAAAAAGCCGTGAAATACCGCGACAGCATGATCCGCACCGTCGATACCTACGACGAATTCAAGGTTGAGATAGAAAAAGGCGGCTTCATACTGGCCCACTGGGACGGTACGACCGAGACCGAAGAAAAGGTCAAGGAAGAGACCAAGGCTACCATCCGCTGCATCCCCCTCGACGGCGACAAGACCCCCGGAAAGTGCATGGTGACGGGCAAGCCTTCGGCCCAGCGTGTGATTTTTGCAAGAAACTATTGATATTCAGGCCAACTGCGCGATATGCTGCCCGTAATCGCTATTGTAGTTCCGTGCTACAACGAAGAGGAAGTGCTTCCTATCAGCGTGCCCCGCATGCTCGGGGTGCTCGACCGGATGAAAGAGTCAGGCCTTGCCTCCGGCGAAAGCTATGTAATGCTTTGCAACGACGGGAGCCGTGACCGTACATGGCAGGTCATAGAGGCGCTTCATTCGGCCGACACGAGGGTTAAAGGGCTGTCGCTCGCCCATAACCGCGGCCATCAGAACGTGCTACTCGCAGGGCTGATGACTGTTATGGACAGGTGCGACGCCGCCATTTCGATCGACGCCGACCTTCAGGACGACCCGGAGGCCATGATAGAGATGGTGAAGAAATTCCGTCAGGGGAGCGAGATAGTCTACGGGGTGCGGTCGAGCCGCGACTCCGACACGTGGTTCAAACGCACTTCCGCCCACGCCTTCTATTCGTTTCAGAAGAAGATGGGACTTGAGACAGTCTACGACCATGCCGACTATCGCCTGATGAGCTCCCGGGCACTGCGGCTGCTCAGCCACTACGGCGAATCGAATCTCTTTTTGCGCGGGATCATACCGCAGATAGGGCTGAAATGCGACACCGTGGGCTACAGCCGGGCCGAACGGGCGGCCGGCGAATCGAAGTATCCGCTCAGCAAGATGCTGAGTTTCTCGATCGACGGCATCACCTCGTTCTCAGCCAAACCCATGAGGATAATTTTTCTCACCGGGCTTGTGTTTCTGATAATCGACATCATAGTGGCGGCCTACGTTCTCATATCTTACTTCACGCGCGATTTCGTAGAATCGGGATGGGCGTCGATCATGCTCTCGATCTGGTTTCTCGGCAGCCTGATTCTGATGGGTATCGGCGTAGTAGGCGAATATATCGGAAAGATATTCATCGAAGTCAAGCATCGGCCGCGCTACGAAATAAAAGATTTACTAATAGACTGACCCCACATCTCAGAATATGGACAATAAGACTTTCATATCGCGTCTCGCCAAGAGACTGAACCGCGAGCAGGGACAGGTGGCAGCGCTCACCGACGGATTGCTGACGGCTTTCCGCGAGGCGGCCACTTCACTCGATTCCATAGCAATTCCCGGCTTCGGGACTTTCAAAACGGAGAAAACCGACGAACAGATTTCGACAGACGCCGTCACCGGACGTCGCATGCTTCTCCCTCCTAAGATAGAGATGACGTTCCGTCCGAGTGTGGTTTTGCGCAAAAAGATGAAATCATGAACAACAAGATACCATTCCACCAGCTTGCGGAGACTGTGGCTCGGCTCACCTCCGTCTCTTCCGAAACCGCCGAAACGTTTATAAAAGCATTTTTTGAAGTATTGTCCGAAGCTCTTGAGAAGGGCGAGACTGTGAAGGTGAAAGGACTCGGCACATTCGCGCCGGGGGCAAATATCGGCGATGATGATTGCGTTGCTTTCGTTCCCGACCGCGATTTTGCCGACACCATCAATGCCCCGTTCGCAATGTTTCAGCCCGAGGAACTCAACGACGGAGTGACAGGCGAGGTGCTTACATCTGTCGAAACCATAGCCGAAGAGGAGACGGAAGAAGAAGCACAATCCGAAGAATCAGCTACGCCGCAGCCGGCGGCAGCCGAAGAGGTGCAGCCGGAAGAAGCTGTTGCGGAATCGGCAGAGACGGAGGAACAGGAAGAGGCCGGACCGGTAATAACTCCTGCAGTTGAACCGGAACCAAAGCCTGAACCGGAACCGAAGCCCGAACCGGAGATTGCAGTTGTTGCTGCAATCACGGAAATCAAGCCTATTGAAGAGGATCCGGAAGAATTTGTTGGCGATCATCCGTCCAAGCCCAAAGCTCCGGCCATAGAATATGCGGCAAACGAACCGGAAAGCGAGGAAGAAAGTGACGAAAACGATGGGTCCAACGACCGTAAGGGAGGTTTCGGATTCGGATTTCTCACGGGATTAATCGTTGGCTTTGCCCTCGGAGCTTGCGCGGCATACTTCTATATAGGCAAAATAATGGAGAGCCGCGGCCTCGGAG
>UROS01000055.1 GCA_900549445.1 uncultured Porphyromonadaceae bacterium
GTCCAACACAAAATCAACCGCAGACCACGCAAGAAACTCAATTTTTCCTCTCCCAAATGTGTATTCTTCCGACAAATCTATAATTTTGCACTTGCCAATTGAGAGTAGGTATGTTCTGCATGGCGTCTGTCATATCGGAATTTTTGAAAAACGTTTTGATATCCGAGAGAAATGGCGTAATTTTGTGAATCGACATGGTCTTGAGTTAGTTTTTTGGTGGTACTTAAAATTACTCAATTTCTGCCAATTAGGCAAGAAACCATGTCGTTTTTTTTATGCTCGTATCTCTGAAATTACATACTTGCGAAACTTAAATTATGTAATAATACTCAAAATTCCGCCTCAACTCTCATTCAGGTTGGAGAAAGAGACGTTTACACAAAAATAAAGAAGAGCGGCCTTGCGACTGCTCTTTCCAACAGGGCAAAACCGATCCTTAAAATCGTTGCTCCCGCAAGCGAAGTATTTCCTGAATGGGGAAACTACCCTTTATTACTATCATTGGTTCGCCATAATTTGTTATGCCATGGCAAAACAGGATATGCCGAGCTTATCTTCGATATGGGCTACACTCTTGAAGCTGAGGTTTTCGGTGCCAGAAAGGAGTTTGCTCACATATTGCGGGCTTACACCGAGGCGAGCGGCGAGGTCGGCTCTTTTGAGACCGTTGTCCTGCATATAGCCTATAAGGGTTACGGCAAGCTGACGCGACCAGCGGAGCCAACCTGCATTTTCCTTTCGCCATGCGGCTTCTTCTGCAAACCGCGAAGGAGTCTCACTCTGATGTTCCTTCAAAAATTTAATTGCCCTGCTTACCATAATATTATTCATAGCCGATTTTAACCGACCGTAATAATCGGCTGTCCGAAGAAGGATGAAAGCATTGCGAGAGTCGATATAGTGAAATTGTGTTCGCCACTAAGCCAACGTGTTATCTCGTTGGGTCGTTTACCAAGGGCTTCGGCAAACTGTTTTTTATTCAAACCCTTTTCATGCATAAGCGCGTCCAGTCTGTTAGAGATAGCAAAAGAAAGTCTGGCTTCCTCACGCTTCTCCTGAGGTACCTCATTGAATATTTCCTGTAAAGAAATGTTGGCGGTTCTCATAAGTCAAAGGTTTTATCGGTTATAATTTCTTTTTCTGTAATTTCCACATTGCCTGAACGCACTTCCTGTTTGAGCAGACGCTCGAATTTCTGCAAGTCCATTACATACCCCTGCAATGTGTCGTTTTCTTCGTATGTCCGGCAGTTCTTCACGTCGCCGTTGCCGAGAACGAGAATTTTGTCGGTAAGCCGCAGACAATATAAACGAAGTTTGGATTTCAGGACCGGCAACGCAACGACTGAGTCGTTCATATTGCCCTCTCTGCGGAAGTACCGCTCCAGTGCACCGTTGGAGAGAATCTGCTCAACGAATCTCATTATTGCCTGAAAGTCAGGATTCAGCACGGCATCCTGTCTGAATTTGGAAACGAATTTTTCAAATTCGCTCATATCATCAGACAGAAACTGAATAGTGTACACCGTGCAGCTGTCGCTGCTGTTGACTAATAGGAGTTCCTCTTCGCTCATAATTCTTTGCGTTTGAAATTACAACGCAAAGTTACAAAAAACGTTTTACACAAATGTAAAAATCAGAGATTATTTTTACGTCATACTCGACACGGCATCCGTCAAAACGTTCAGCTGCTTACCAACCCGGTATCGGGGCTGATTGAATGCTGCGCAGAGAAGCATGAACAAGTCGCGGATTTCGAGCATGGAATAGCGTTCCACCGCGCTGCTTCCTACTTCATGAAGTCCGGTGGCGTACATATTTACCTGCACTTTATTGGCGATGTCTATATGGGTCTTGCGACAGAGTTTGCTACTCCCTACCGAATGCAGTGGTACTCGGTTCATTTTTTGCCAGTTCCCGTCTGATACGGCTGAGATGATTGGGAGTAATCAACAGAAAGGAGGACAAATCTTTCAAAGTGACCGTCTCAACAATTTGGGGATATTGTTCACACAATGCCACATAACGCTGACGTGGCGACTTACGGTATAGATCCAGCAACCGCATAAGAACCATATTGAAAAGCGATTTGTACTCGTCGAGCAGCGATGGTGAAAGATATTCCTTGAAAGTCTTTAACGGTACTCGCAGTATTTCGCAATCAGTCCCGGCAATCACTGACATCCTGGAGGGTTCTTCGTGTAATGATGAATGAAAATCGGTGATGAACTGACCCGGAAAGGCGAAATTTACCACTGCCTCATCTCCCGAATCATTAAGGGTAGTCAGTTTGAAATAGCCCGACACCACAAGAGCAGCATAACGTGCGATTGTTCCTTGCTGGACAAATCGCTCGCCTTTCTTATAACAGCACGTCGTTCCCTTCTCCCGGCAAAAATCAGTTGCTGCCGTAAGATCCAGAAAGTCGATATATGAGTTGAACTGCAATGACATAGAAAGAGAATCAGAATATTGCGTAACGTTAAATTCAAACATTATCCAAGACGCAGCGTTATCTTACAATTTATATGTCAGCATCAGATGATGGTCATTATCCCATTCAAAACCATGTTTGAAATTCTCCTTTATTGAAGATATAATCTTAATATTCAGCATTATCGAGAGTTCATTAAATTATATTGCCATACTCAGCAAGCTGACAGGATTCACAAAATTAGCAAAAATAATTTGTTATTAAACAACCTCTGAATCTTAACACAGGTCGATACCGGACATTCTATGAGTCCCCGGCCTTTCGTCATAAAATTTAACAAAAAAGAAAAAGGGCGTTAAAATCCATTTTATTGTGTCATTTTGTTGTGTAATATAATATGATTTTATTAATTTTGCATTTGCATTATGCCGAAAGGTGATAATTAATACAGCGTGAGGCGGATTTTCCGCCACCTATATTAATAAAGCCTCGCCCGTAAGCCAATTCAAGAAATCACAAATAAGAATACAGTAGTTTTCAAAACATGAAGCAAACAGTTTTAGCCATTATGCTGGCAGCCGGTATAGCCGGCGCCTCGGCAGCTCCTGTAAGCCGGGAGCGCGCCGCAACTACGGCCACAGACTTTGCCAGAACTTTCGCCGGACAGACCGTTGCGGTGAAAAACGTTCTCTCCGTCAAAGACTCCTATTACGTAGTCAACCTCAAACCGCAGGGCTGGGTAATAGTAGCCGCCGACGACAACACCGAGCCTATCATAGGTAAATCCGACACCGGATACCTCGACCCCTCCACAATGAACAGCGACGCTGCTTTCTTCATGGGTGAGGTTTCGAAAAACGTCAGGCTCAAAGCTGCCACCGGACGCCCGCTCACTCATATGTGGAACAACGTGGCCGACCGCTATGCCTCGCGTGCCGACGACGGCACCGTCGCTCCCCTTATCAAGGTGAACATGAACCAGACTTCTCCTTTCAACAAATATTGCCCCGGTTCAGGCGCCAACAAGGCCATCGTAGGTTGCGTGGCAGTGGCTATGGCTCAGGCTATGAGCGTGCAGCAGTGGCCCGACCGCCCCGTCGGTCAGAAGAGCTATGCCTCCGCGAACTACGGCAACATCTCCGTTGACTTCGACTCGGAAAAGCCTTACGACTGGGCAAACCTCGCGGCAAACCGTTACGACGAGGCCGCCCGTCTGCTCTACCACGCAGGCGTCTCGGTTGAAATGGGCTACGGTCCCGAAGCCTCAGGCGTGCTCACCTCGCGCATGGGTCTCGTTGTCACCGCACTGAAAACATACTTCAGCTACGGTTCCGACGTAAAGATCACCCTCATGAACTCGATCTCCGGCTCCACCGACCAGAAATACGAAACCTGGGAGCGCATGATCTACAACGAACTCTCCGCCGGCCGCGCCGTTGTTTACAACGCCATCTCCCGCGGAAGCACCGCAACCCATGCCGGCCACAGCTTCAACATCGACGGATACTCAGGCAACAAGCTCTACCACGTGAACTGGGGATGGGGCGGCAACTCCAACGGCGACTTCCGTCTCAACGCCCTCAACATGGACGACTACCAGTATAACTACGACCAGTCCATAATCACCGGCATTGGCTCGCCCGAACGTGTGCTCCGCTCAATCGAGCTCAACTACACCACCATCGACGAAAATCTTCCCGCCGGAACCGTAGTCGGCCTCATCACCGTCAACGGCGAAGCCCCCAAGAGCGACTACACTCTCGACGTGCGCGGCGCCTACGCCGGCACCGGATTCCCCCGTGTGCCCTTCGAAGTGAAGGGCGACCGCCTCGTAACAACCGAGACTCTTTCCTCCTCCAAGGGAAATTACTCGATTGAAATCGTGGCAACCGCCGGCAACGACCGCCTCACCGCCGGATTCGAAATCGACGTGGTGAAAGCCCGCACCGTAGCCGAGGCCACCTCGCTGAAATTCGACCGCACTACCGGCGAATTTACCGTTACCTGCAAGCACGGAGCCACCATCACCGTCAGCAACGCCGAAGGCACCGCTGTATTCACCGAATCGTTCGACCCCGTTCCCGTGAAGACCTTCAACCGCTCGCTGCTTTCAAAAGGCACCAACCGGATTGTTCTCCGCGCCGGCTCCGACGAGAAGACCATCGAGATTAAAAACTGATTACGGAACCGTTCAAGCAAGATAAAAAGATGAAATTATATAGCAAAATCTCATTATACACGTTAGGCATCGCCGTGGCACTTTCAGCCACTTCCTGCGGAAGCGACAGCAAAGGCGGATCAGACGGCCCCGCCAACACCGGAACCAAGATCTCTATTCAGACCGAGGTCGTTACGAAAACTCCGGCCCAGACAGACTTCAGCCAGGGTCAGAAAATGAATGTCTACGTCAAGAAAAACGCAACAGCTCAGGGCGACGACTATCTGACAGGCGTTTCCGCCACCTCCAACGGCGGAGGCCAGTGGACTCTCTCACCCGAGATCTACCTCAACGAGACCCAGAAAAATCTCTTCTTCTTCTGCGCGTATCCCTACGTGGAAGGTGCAACCAACGTGCTCGCTTATCCCGTTGACCTCTCGCTCCAGCAAGACGTGATGTATTCGGGCGACTACGTTCCCGTGTCGCTCACATCGACCGTTGCGAAAATCCGCATGAAGCACGCCCTCTCCATGGCGAGCCTCATCATCGATGCCTCCAACTACTCCGGTGCCGGCGTGATGACCTCGCTCGGAATCAGCGGCTCATCGATCTACACCAAAGGCACAATGGACGTGTCGAAAGGCAAAATCAAAACCACCGACGCTGACAAAGGCGTAGTGTCCAAAGACATGAGTTTCGACATCAAAGGCAACGGCTCTGCCAACCTCTGGGTGATTCCTTTCTCAACCAAGACTTCCGACGCCGCATTCAATATCACCATCGACGGCAAAAACTACATTGTCGACGTGCCCGAAGTTGAGATGAACACCGGCTTCCAGTACGTGTTCCACCTTATCCTTACCGCCAACGGTCTGGTTATCCGCCCCGATGCCATCGAGGAAATCTCGCTCAACCTTGAAGGCGACGTCTCCGACAAAGCAGAGGGCTACGGCTCGATTCTCTTCACCACCACTGCCACAGAATTCGCATTCCCCATCTTCTCGGGCGAAAACGTATTCGGCAACGTGGTCTGCGGCGGCACAAGCGTCAACTACTCGCTCGACGGTTCCATGACCCTCTCCGGAAGCGGATCCAAAACCGTCAACGTAGAATCGTGGAACTCCACCGGATTTGAAATCAGCAATATGAAAGACATCCAGTCTATCGACATCTCCAATTACTGATACAAAACTATCTGACACCCCAATAATAAAACGCCGGTGAACTGCTCAACGCACACCGGCGTTTTATCTTTAAACGATCTACAATGAAACGCATTCTCTCGGTAATACTCGCGATATCCTGCTTTTTAGGCATGCAGGCGCACAGACACCACCGGTTCAATCCCTACTTTATCGGGCCCGACGCCGTATATTTTGAAGGAAACGTCATAGCGGATGCATCGCCCCGGTCGTTCCGGATTCTGCCCGAAGGCTATGCGAAAGACGACTGGAACATTTACTATTTCGGTCAGAAAATCAGCGACACCTCAGCCAATTCTTTTTCCGTTCTGTCCGATGGCTATGCAAAAGACAACTTCAGCGTCTATTTTCGCGGAGTCAGAGTTAAGGGTGCGTCGGCCGGTTCATTCCGAGTGCTGTCCGATTTATACGCCGCAGACGACTTCAACGTTTATTTCGCAGGACAGACAATAAACGGAGCATCCCCCTCGGGTTTCCGGATTCTCGGCGACGGATACGCCAAAGACGACTGGGATGCTTACTTCGACGGCGTGAAAATATCCGGAGCATCGGCAAGTTCATTCCGCAACCGCGGCAACGGTTATGCCACCGACGACTGGTCGACATTCTACATGGGGCAGAAACTCCCCGACAGATAAGTATGTCCTGCAAATAATTTAATCTATTTGTAAGACATGCTTAATATCGGTTTCTGATGGAAAATCGCTATATTTGCACATCAAACCTAAAATGAATCATCCATCACCATGAAACTACGTTGCACCATGCTGCTCTGCGCAGCCTTAGCCGCGCTGAATCTCCCGGCAGTCAACCCCTATCTGCCGCTGTGGGAACACGTTCCCGATGGCGAACCCTACGTTTTCGAAGACCCTGACAATCCCGGCAAAATGAGAGTCTACGTCTATGGCTCCCACGACATGCTCAAGACCACGTACTGCGGCATCGACCAGATAGTATGGTCGGCGCCCGTAGACTCGCTCGACCGCTGGCGCTACGACGGCATCATCTTCGAAGTGGCCGAAAACCCTCAGGGACAGAAGCTCAACCCCGGAGGCAGACCCGACGTGCTCTTTGCCCCCGACGTTGCCGTCCGCACCATGCCCGACGGGAAAAAGGAATACTACCTCTATCCCAACAATCAGGGCGGAGGCCGAAACGGCATGGTGGCGAAATCCGACCGCCCCGACGGGCCTTTCAAGGTTACGAACTGGAGCAAAAAGAATCCTCTCGAGACCGACGGGGTGCTTGGCTTTGACCCCGCGGTGTTCGTCGACGACGACGGCCGCGTCTACGGCTACTGGGGATTCGGTCAGTCGCATGCCGCCGAACTCGACCCCGCCACGATGGCTACCGTGAAACCCGGCACGAAAATCGTGACCGACATCGTTGGCAGCGTTGACGACGACAGCCGGCCCGGCCATTTCTTCGAAGCCTCGTCAATACGCAAGATCAAGGACAAATACGTGTTCATCTACAGCCGCAAGACCGCAGAGGGCGAATTCGGTCTTCCACGTACAAACTATACCCTCGCATACGCCTATTCCGACAATCCTCTCGGCCCATTTACCTACGGTGGCACCATAATCGACGGGCGCGGCAGAGACACCGACGCCGACGGCAACGCCATTCCTACAGCCACCCCCAACGGCAACACCCACGGAAGCATCTGCGAAATCAACGGCAAGTGGTGGGTGTTCTACCACCGCCAGACCGGCACCGACGAATATGCGCGCCAGGCAATGGTTGCTCCCGTAACAGTTGAGGTAGAGGAAGGAAAGGGCGGAAAGGTCTGCATCAGCGAAGCCGAATACACCTCCGAGGGATTCGACACTGAAGGCCTCGACCCGCTGCGCCGCTATCCGGCGGCCATCGCTTCGCATTTCACCGGCCCGCGCCTTGCCTATCAGGAATACCCTGTCCTCCACTACACCGGGCCATATTTCCAGCCCACCTACGTGGAGGATCATTCAATTGCCGACCCCTACGCCAACGACATCAACATGAATCCGGTGGTGAACTGCACCGACGGCTCGGTTCTCGGCTACAAATACTTCAACTTCAGTCAACTTGACGGCGCCCGGAATGTAAGCCTCAACATAGATCTGATTCCGGAGGGAATCGAGGGCACAATCAAAGTCTACACCGTGGCTCCCTGGAAACCCGTTACAGACAAGTCGGGTACGAAAGTGAATCCCGAACCCGTAGGATCATACCGGCTGAAAGCCGACGCCACAAAGACCCCGACCATGATTCAGATTCCTCTCGAAGGAGTGTCGGATCTCAAGGGCAGGCATCCGCTCTACCTGACCTTCTCGTCGCCGGTAAAGGACAAGTCGCTCTGCACTGTCCTCTACCTTCAGTTCGCAAAGAAATAATTTCAGTTAACGGCACGCCTCCGGTATGCCGTTGAGGGCAAACCAGCGCCAGAGCGGCGCAGCCATCAGCGACTGCTTCATCTCGTCGCGCGCAAGCATTCCGTAAAGCTCCTCCACCGTGAGGAGCTTTACGTTTATATCTTCCGTAGAGTCGAGCTGCTGCTCCCCCTCGAGTTCAACGCCGTCGGCGAAAAAACAGTAAGTCAGATTGTTGGTGACGCTCGGATTTCCTGAAATCACCATCTGAAGCGACCATTCCCCGCCACCGTAACCGGTCTCCTCCTTCAGTTCGCGCATGGCACCTTCGAGCGGAGTCTCGTTCTCCTCCACCACACCGGCACAGAGCTCCACGAAAATATCGTCGAGACCGTGGCGGTACTGCTCCACCATCACGAACCGGCCGTCGCGGGTGCGCGCCATCACGTTTATCCACGTGGGGTATTCAAGGATGTAGAACTCGTCGTTCACCCTGCCGTCGGGCAGCATCACCTTGTCGCGCCGCGCCGTGAGCCACGGGCGCCTGAACACGTATTCGCTCTCAAGAGTCTTCCATTTATCCATTTTTACACTTTATTACGGATTGTCACTGTTGCAAAGTTACAACAAAAAAGCTAAATTTGCAGAAACAGACAGATACAGAATGAATGCACCGCTTGCCGAACGAATGCGCCCGCGCACACTCGACGAATACATAGGCCAGACCCACCTCGTGGGGCCCGGCGGAGTGGTACGCAACATGATTGAGTCCGCCCGCATCTCTTCCTTCATTCTATGGGGACCTCCCGGCGTGGGTAAAACCACTCTCGCCCGCATAATAGCCAACACCGCCAGGGTGCCGTTCTACACCCTTTCGGCCGTTTCGTCGGGGGTGAAGGATGTGCGCGAGGTAATCGACCGCTGCCGTAAGGACACAGAGAGCATGTTCTCGACCGGACGCCCGATTCTTTTCATCGACGAAATCCACCGTTTCAGCAAATCGCAGCAAGACAGTCTGCTCGGCGCGGTTGAGAGCGGAATCGTAACTCTGATCGGAGCCACGACCGAAAACCCGTCGTTCGAGGTAATCCGCCCGCTTCTTTCCCGCGCGCAGGTCTACACCCTGAAGCCGCTCGAGCAACCCGAACTCCAGACCCTGCTTGACCGTGCGCTTCAGAACGACCCGGTGCTGAGCTCGCACAACATGCGTGCCGAACAGACCACCGCACTCTTCCGGTTTGCCGGAGGCGACGCCCGAAAACTTCTCAATATCCTCGACCTCATAGAGCAGTCTGCCCCTCAGGGAGCCGACATAGTGATTGACGACAAACTCGTCACCGACCGCCTGCAGGAGAATCCCGCCGCCTACGACAAAAACGGCGAAATGCACTACGACATCATATCGGCGTTTATAAAAAGTGTGCGCGGAAGCGATCCCGACGCCGCCGTCTACTGGCTAGCGCGGATGATTGAAGGAGGCGAGGATCCCGAGTTCATAGCCCGGCGCCTGCTCATTCTCGCGGCCGAGGACATCGGTCTCGCAAACCCCAACGCCTTGCTGCTGGCCAACGCCACCTTTGAGACGATTCAGAAAATCGGCATGCCCGAAGGGCGGATTCCGCTCTCGGAGTGTACGATATATCTCGCCACTTCTCCCAAAAGCAATTCTGCCTACATGGCAATCGACTCCGCCTTAGCCCTCGTAAGAGAAACCGGCGACCTGCCGGTGCCCCTGCACCTGCGCAACGCTCCGACCAAGCTGATGAAGGACATGGGCTACGGACGCGACTACAAATACTCCCACAATTACCCCGGTCACTTCGTTATTCAGCAGTTCATGCCCGACCGGCTCGGTCACAAAGAACTGTGGACACCGGCCGACAATCCCACCGAAATGCGTTCGGCCGCCCTCCAGAACCAGCGCTGGCGGTCGGAGACAAATCACAACGACAAAACACACAAAACTTAACCCGCATATTATGAAAGCATTCAACCCGAAAACCGACAAAATGGAACTGATGGTGGAGGCTATCCACGTCACCAACGACATGGGCATCGAGAACTGCTACATCAACAAGTGGCTTTACAATGCCGATACGATTCAGACCGGCGACGTCATGGCTCTCGACTACGACTTCAGCGGAGCCGTGAAAGTAATTTCAGTCGCCGACGGCAAGATCTGTATGGACTGGGGCGGCGACGAATTCTGCCTCGCGCCCGGAGAATTCTTCCATACCAAGCAATACGCCGTAGCCAACCCCTGCATCCGTGATTCGCTGTCAATCCGCGTGAGCTACCACCAGGTGCCTGATCACAGAGAGCTGACCAACATGATTATCGAAGTAAGCAACGCCGACAGGAACACAGGCGACTTCGAGACCAACTGGATGAAAGAATACATAGTGAAGCACTTCGTGGACTTCGACATCGAGCGGGGCTATACAGGCATGTGGGTGGCGAAAGCATTGCTTGAGAGTTGCAGCAACTGGAAAACGATGGAAATCTTCCATTGGGCGCGTTTCCGCCATTTTCTGCTGAAAGGCGTGGAGGCCGGTGCCCTGCAGCCCGCCAACCGCATAGGCTGGGAATGGATGGAGATTGCCGCACGCAACAACGACCCCGAGAAATTCATGGAGGACATAGACCGTTACTACGACATCCTCGCCGACGCCCACGAGCACGGCATAACAGAAGCAACCGACATCATGAACACCATCTGGGAGCCTGAAAACTGCCAGGAAGAAGACTGAAAGACCATGGACACAACCGGACTTACCGACAGAATCTCAGCCCTGACCGCCGACAATTCCGCCACGGTTCAGGATCGCATAAGCGCCGTAATGACCCTGCGCGAGGAGATCAAATCTGACGACGAAACAGAGCAGAAGGAGCTCGACGCCGTCTGCTATAAAGCGCTATCAGACATGGTAGCAGCCGAAAACGGCGACCACGCCTGCGACATCGAGATGTTTCAGCTCTACACCCTGCTGATCGAGACCTACAGGCGCCTCAACCGCTTCCGTCCGATGAAGGATATAATCACCGGCACGGTGCGTCTCATCGACGACTGCGACGTGTCGTTCCAGGTAATCGAACAGGCGGTGCCCCGCATACTCTACGCCGCCAAGGCATCCGTCTACAACCACGACCGCTACCGTCTGCTCGCCGCGTATATCCGCGCCGCCGGCCGCGCCATGACCGACGACGAATATGTTGACAATGACACCGTCGTGTCCTGCATCCGCACCTTCCTTAATCTTTACGGACTGCTCGACCCCTCAACGCGCCCCGATCTCCTCGACGCCGACATGCAGATTATCATAGGCTGGTTTATTCCCCACGATGAATTCTGCAACATCATCGACCATCCCAAAGACGACGGTCTCCTTCTGAAAGACCCGGTGGAATATACGCTGCGCTGGGAGGAGGTATACTACGACGTGGTCGAGGAACTCGACCGCAGGTTTGCCGGCGAACCCCGCTACATGGGCTTCTGCTTCCGCTACTGGCCTGAAATGGCAAATCTGCTCTGGGAAAAATACGGCATCAGGTGGCAGGATCCGCATCTTATGAACCCGGGTGTAATGTTCGACTAAAAAAATTTGTAAAATGAAACATCATAAACCCATATATCTTGTATTATCAAAACCTTACGAGAAACTCGCCGAAGGCTCATCGCGGTTCTGGGGCAATCCCGACCTGCCGGAAGACACCGGTTATCCGACCTACACCGACGACGAAGGCGACGACTATCCCTATTTTTTCATTTGTCAGATAAACCTCGCCGACCTTGCGGCTTTCGCTCCCGAAAACCCGCTGCCAAAAAAAGGCTTGCTCTCCTTCTTCGCCAAAATCGACCATTATCTCGGCTATATGGCAGCCACCGACGGTATTCAGAGCCACATCAGTGAACCCGATGCGGTGAAAGTGCTCTACTTCCCCGATACGGAAAATCTTCGCGAGGTAGTGCTCGTTGACGACAACGATCAGCAGACCGCCCCCGAAGAGATGGCGATCGGCTTTGCCAATGAGATTGAGCCGCTTGCCGACGAACACGCACTCTTTGCAGCACCCACTCACCGCGAATGGGAAACGTGGGATCATCCCTTCGAGAAATGGGAAATCCTGCTGCAGATCGACTCGTTCGAAGGGATGGATTTCAGCCTCAACTTCATGGACTGCGGAGTGCTCGATTTCCTGATTTCGCCCGAAGATCTCGCCGCCGCCCGCTTCGACCGTACCCGTGCCATCGTTCTCTCCACATAGCCATCTGCCTCTTCGACCTGCAAAGATAATACGCAAAAAAATTTCACCTCACCCTGAAAAAAGCGACATTATCGCAATGTTTTCTGAGTGAAGCTGTATTATCTTTGCGAAAAAAAACAACACACATTATGAAAAACATTACTAAAGAAAACCTTTGCCGCGTATCAGACCGCGCATACCGTATTATCATCTCCGACGTCATCGACTCCATGACCGGATGCAAAATCGATCCCTTCACCTTCAAGCAGGTGGTCACGGCCGTGCGCCACTACCTCAAGCCCGAAGGTAAACCGACCGGCCTGGGCAGAAAAGCGAAAGTGATATTCGACCGACTCCTCCCCGACCTTGACCGCGCCATCCGCCGCTCCGCAACTGCACGCGCTGCCGCTGCCCGCCGAAAGGAAGCCCGTAAAAACACCGAAACCGAACCCGCCGAGACGACCACTGTTCAGCCCGAACGGACCGCCAAACCGGAATCAGCGCCCGAACCGGAACACGAAGCCGAAAACTCTCCTGCACCCGCCGCCAGCCACCCCACCGCGCCTTATACCCGCACACCGCGCCGGCCGAAAAATTCCGGCATCCGCGTAGCGCCAAGGATGCAGCACTCGCCGCAAAACCCCATAACGACCTGTTAGCAACCGGCCGCGGGTATTATGCTTGGCAGGTGCAGTCTCAAACGCCATTTGGATCCTCCGGAACTTGCATATCTCGTAATTTTTC
>UROS01000056.1 GCA_900549445.1 uncultured Porphyromonadaceae bacterium
GCCCGCGGCGTGCGGCAGCCGCGGCGGCATTGTAGCCGCCCGGGCCGGCGCCTATTACTATCAGATCAGCCGTTTGCATTTTTCAGCATCCGATATGTTACAATTGTATTGAGTGCCGCAGAGGTTTCGTCGGGACGTCCGATTGGGGTAGAATGCGGAGCTGATTTCACCATATCCGGATTCTCGGCTGCCTCGCGTGCTATTTCGCTCATGGCTGCAATAAACTCGTCGAGGGTCTCGCGGCTCTCCGTCTCGGTGGGTTCTATCATCAGCGACTCATGGAACAGCAGCGGGAAATAGATTGTCGGGGCGTGGTAACCGTAATCAAGCAGACGCTTCGCCACATCGAGAGTGGTGACGCCTGTCGACTTATCGGCGAGGCCGTCGAACACAAATTCGTGCTTGCATACCCGGTCGATGGGCAAACGGTAATATTTCCGGAGCGACTCTTTTACATAGTTGGCATTGAGCGTGGCAAGGCGTCCGGCCTCCATGATTCCTTCGCGCCCGAGCATGAGGATATACGCCAGCGCACGGAGTTCTACAGCGAAATTGCCGAGCCAGTAAGAGATTCGGCCGAGTGAATCCATCTCGTTGACGGTCTCGTACTCCACACCGGAATCCGGGTCGGCGTTCACCACTCTGGGATTCGGCAAAAACTCCTCAAGTCCCTTGCGGACTCCTACAGGCCCGGATCCGGGGCCTCCGCCGCCATGGGGAGAAGCAAAAGTTTTGTGAAGATTGACGTGCATCACGTCGAAGCCCATATCGCCTGGGCGTGCGACCCCGAGAAGCGGGTTCAGATTTGCGCCGTCGTAGTATAATAACGCACCTGCGGCGTGAACCATTTCCGCGATTTTCGGTATGTTGTACTCGAAAAGTCCGAGCGTATTGGGGTTGGTCATCATCACCGCCGCCACTGTGTCATCGAGCAGCGAGGCAAGGGCGTCGGGGTCGATTGTCCCGTCGGGGAGACTCTTAACTTCCACTACCTCGTAGCTCGCAACGGCCGCACTCGCAGGATTGGTTCCATGGGCCGAATCGGGAATTATGACCTTTGTACGGCGCCGGTCATCGCGGCTGTCGTGATATGCGCGGATTACCATGAGTCCGGTCAGCTCGCCGTGCGCGCCGGCGTATGGATTAAGGGTAAACTCAGCCATTCCGCAAATAGAACAAAGCAATTTAGAAAGCAGACGGTAAGCTTTCAGGCAGCCCTGCACGGTATAATCCTCCTGCAATGGATGGATGTTGCGGAAACCGGGCAAAGCAGCGATTTCCTCGCAGATTTTCGGATTGTACTTCATGGTGCACGATCCGAGCGGGTAAAAACCGGTGTCGACTCCGAAATTGGCGGCTGAAAGATTGGTGTAATGACGCACCACCGTCAGCTCGTCGGTCTCCGGAAGTTCCGGCGCCTCTTTCCGCAGCAACGCTGCGGGAACAGATGATAATCCGGAGGGAGTTTCAGCGGGAATTTTCTCTCGGTTCAGAAAACTGCCGCGGCGTCCGCTACGCGAAAGCTCGAATATGAGCTTGTCGTAATATTTAGTATTCATTTCGGCAGATTTACTGAGGATTCAACATTTTTATTTCCGGCGCCGAAGGCTAAGAGAATACCCTTTAGACGCTCCACGTATGCGTCGATTTCTTCGAGCGTACGCTTCTCCGTCACGCAGATCTTGATTTCATCGTCGCCCATGATCAAGCCGGGATTTACAGTCTCGTCGCTCAATGCGAAGTTATCAAACGAATCCTGGTCAGCGGTCCATTTCATCACAAATTCGTTGAGGAACGGAAGATCAGGATATTTAAGCTTCATAACCCCTGTAGCCTCGAGGCAGCGGGCGAGATAATGCGCCTTTTCGCACGAAATCTCATTTACTTCGCGCAGTCCTGCGGATCCCATAAGCGAGAGATACACGGCTGCGCACAATGTCATCACACCCTGATTGGAGCAGATGTTGCTTGTGGCCTTCTCGCGACGTATATGCTGCTCACGGGCCTGAAGAGTGAGCACAAACACACGGCGCCCGGCGCCATCGGATGTAGCTCCTGCTATTCTGCCGGGAAGTTTGCGCATCAGCGCCTTGCGGCAGCAGAGGTAGCCGAGACCGGGACCGCCGAAACTCATCGGCAGACCGAGACTCTGGGCCTCGCCGGCGGCAATATCGGCGCCCCATTCGCCGGGTGATTTCAGGACTCCGAGGTCGGAGGCATAGGAAGTCATGACAAGCAGCGCCTTTGCGGCATGAACTGTTTCTGCCACTCCGGTATAGTCCTCGATGACACCGAAATCGTTGACAAGAGGTAGAATCACCGCCGCAACGTCGCCTTCGCCGAGCATTTTTGCCATCGACTGCAGGTTGGTTACGCCGTCTTTTTCGGGGATATTGTCGACGAAAACAGAGTGATATCGCGCATAGGTATAGATGACCTTGCGGTAGATCGGATTCAGTGTCTTCGACACAAGGACGCGGCTCTTCTTCCTTGCCGAGGCAACTGCCATGATCATGGCCTCGGCCACGGCAGTAGGCCCGTCGTACATAGAGGCATTCGACACGTCCATGCCGGTCAGCGATGCCATCATCGACTGATATTCAAAGATGTAACGCAGTGTTCCTTGCGAGACTTCCGGCTGATACGGAGTATATGCAGTGAGGAATTCCGACCGCGAGACTATGTAATCCACCACGGCAGGAATATAATGGTCGTAATAACCGCCGCCTGCGAAACAGGTCTGAACAATATTTTTTGCAGCAAGATCGCTGAAAAAGCGCCTTATCTCCTCCTCGCTCATGCGCGGCGGAAGATTATAATCCCCCTTGAAGCGTAACTGCTCAGGCACGTCGGCATAGAGATCATCGACCGACTCAACGCCGCATCTTCTGAGCATTTCCTCCTTGTCGGCAGGGGTATGCGGAAAATAATGACTCATAACCGGCAGAATTTATTCGGCTACCATAGCGGCATATTCGTCGGCCGACATGAGCGAATCAAGTTCCGAAGGGTCGGAAAGCTCTATTTCGATAATCCAGTTCTCCATGGCGTCGGCATTGAGCAGGCGGGGATTGTCGATAAGCAGCTCATTTATGCGCAGAACGGTACCGCTGACCGGCGAAATCAGATCGCTTGCAGCTTTAACACTTTCCACGGCGCCAAACTCTTCGCCTGCAGAAACCTCATCGCCGGGTTCCGGCATATCGACATAAACAACGTTGCCCAGCTGTTTCTGAGCATAGTCGGTTATTCCAATGTAACCTTTCGTGCCGTCAACGCGCACATATTCATGAGTTTTAGAATAGTAAAGCATATCTTTAATCTTTTATTTTATATTACTTATTGACAACATGTTTAAGCACGCTACTTCGAGTGCTGGTTTCGGTAATTTTTGCGATAGAACTTCTTCGATACAACGGTTGCCGGAAACGTTTTCTTACGGATTTTTATCCAAAGCCGTGTACCGGGAGATGACAGACGGCTGTCGACGAGTGCAGCTGCAATACTTTTGTCGACCGATATGCCACGATAGCCGGTTGTGACATAACCCGCCGGGTTGCCGTCGGCGTCGAGTACCTCATAGCCGTGGCGCGGAACGGCTCTGTCGTCGAGTTCGAGACCGACAAGCTTGCGCGGTGCGCCCTGTTCTTTCTGGGCTGCAACAGCCTCCTTGCCGATGAAAGGTTCCGGCTTATCTGTCTTTACGAACATCGACAGGCAAGCCTCGACGGGAGAGATATTGTCGGCGAGCTCGTCGCCATAGAGCGGCAGACCGACTTCAAACCGCAGAGTGTCGCGGCAGCCAAGTCCGCAGGGTGTGGCACGGCCTGACTCGACAAGCCTGTCCCACATCGCCACAATGGTAGCGCTGTCGGAATATATTTCGAAACCGTCTTCGCCGGTGTAGCCGGTGCGACTGATGAGAATAGGGGTCTTGGAAGCGAGATCGAATTCCCTGAAGGTGTAAAATTCAATGTCGCGGCACGGAATTCCGAGCACTTCTTCTATTACAGACTCCGCCTCGGGGCCTTGCACAGCTATCTCGGCGGTTCGGTCGCTCAAATCGGCTATTTCAACAGAGAATCCGGCGGAATTAGAGCGTATCCAGTCCACATCCTTGTCTATGTTTGAGGCATTGATCACAAGGTAGAAGTTATCGTCGGCGCGCTTGTAGACGAGCAGATCGTCCACAACTCCGCCGGTTGGGTTCAGCATCATTCCGTAGAAAACTTTCCCTACCGGTGCGCCCGATACGTCGTTGCTGAATATGTAGTTTACGAAGCGTTCGGCATCCGGGCCGGTGATTTCAACTTCTCCCATATGGGATACGTCGAAAACGCCACACGCGCCGCGCACGGCATTATGTTCCTCGATGATGCCTGTATACTGGATGGGCATATCGAATCCGGCGAAAGGACTCATCTGCGCTCCGAGAGCAACATGGCGGTCGTGAAGACAGGTATTTTTCATTCTATATTATGATTTTTCGGTTAACATTCGGATAAAATCAGTTGTGGAGAGATTCATAATAACGGAAGAGACGTCGATGTCCCTAAGCGACTCTCTGATGGCGGAGGCCGTACATTCAACTCCACAGAGACGGGAAAGGAGCGCGTCAAGGTCTCCGCACAGGAAGAAATCGCCCGACAGGCTGACATCGGCAATCACGCCGCCGCGGCAAACGACCACGGCATCAAACTCACCTGCGCCTGCAATGCGCCTGGAACTGCGGACGCGGTCGGATATCCTGCCAAGCCATGATTTTTCGAGATACGGAGGCATTAACGAAGTCTCAATTTCGCGTATGGCAGAGCCGGAGAGCACGACTGAACCCGTACCGCACAATGAACGACGGGCAAGCCGCATGAATTCCTCAATATCAAGATGCGGAAGACGCGGTCTGAGAACAGTTACCCGGCTTTCCACGCTTTTCACTCCGGAAGAAGCGAGCTTGGAGCGCGAAGGGGTAAGCACTCCGCTCATCAAAACGGGATCCATGTCCCAAAGCAGAGTGCCGTGGATAATATCGGCACCCGGTTTACGGTAAAAAGAGTAACCGGAGACCTTCAATCCATCGACGAGTATATCGTTTCGGCCGTCTACACCGGCCGAGAGTCCGAGCGACTGTAGGAAACCGGCTACAGCGGAGGTGTAGTGAGCGAAAGTGACCGAGACATCACCGGAGTCGCGAAGACTAATGAAGGAAAACATTATATTGTTGCGGTCGGCAACCACAGCCCCTCCCCCGCTCCGACGGCGGCATACATCGACGCCATGAGAGCGGCAGAAGCTGAGATTAACTTCCTTTTCGATAACCTGATTACGACCGCAGATTACGGTAGGTTCCACCTGCCACATAAAAAAATATTCCTCTCCCCGAGAGCCTTTTGCAGCCACATACTCCTCAGCTGCGAGGTAGAATGGCAGAGGGCGCACCGCGGAAGGAATTTCTACATAAAGCATATAATCAGCCTTTGGTCGACTACAAAGATAACAAACCGTAACGACAATTACAATTTCGGAAATATGTTATTAAACATTGCCTGAAAAAACGAAAATAGCGCCGTTCCCAATGAGGGACGGCGCTGAATTCAGTTACGGAATCAATGTTGGGAAGGTATCACCTTTTCAGTTCAGTACAAGACCGGGCAAAGCCGCGGGAGCGGTGCGGTCGAAATAGTAGGCACGTGCGAACTGACGCAAGAAATTAAGGGTGAGCCTGCGGGGATGCTGAACAGCCGACATCTCGGTTATCCCGCTTTTCTTTCCGACTTTTGAATTTTTAGAAATAGTTGAAGTAGAGATTTTTTTTCATAGGCAGAGGGGGTTGGAAGATGATTCAAATATATAACGTCGGGCAATCCCGGTATATTGTCAGATAAGGATTTAAATTTGCAAAGGAAATCAGACCTTTTGCTGATTTGTGATTTTGTTATAACTTTGTATTTAGATTAGAGGTTGTTTAAAAACAAATGTGAAATCCATCATTCTCATGAAGCAAGACCATACAGCAAATACGCACAGACATTCCCTCCGGTACGGGATGTTGATTCCTTTGGCGTTCATGATTGCATCAGTTATTTCCTGCTGCTTCTCCTATTCAAAGGCTAAAGAAAACATCGCAGACGATCTCAATGATGCGATGTTGGCGCTGGCCAATGAGAACAGCGGACTGTGGACTCGTCCCGACACCATCGCAGCCATACGCCGAATGTATGAGACCACTCATAAACCGCTTATCTATGAAGCCTCCGATGTCAATTTCAGAAACATTTTCCTGAAAGATGAGGCTTATTTCACACTCGCTTTGGTTGACAAGATGAATGCCACACCCAATATTCGTGGGAAGAAAATAGCGTCGGATTCGATTATGCTTGTGTCGGAAAGTGCTGACGACGTACTGGCAATAAAGGTTCAGGGGTTTGCCGACTGCTCTATGGCGTCCGTTCTCGGTGCCTCTGACCAGACCGTGCCGGGAATTCTGTTTTCGCTTTCAATCCTCTCTTTGTCCGGCATGCTTGTATGGAGGAAAAGGATGCCCGAAATGGCCGAATCCGAAGTTGCAGCCGTTCCCTCATCGCCTTCGCTTGACGGCATAAAACTCACCCCCATGCAGCGACAGTTCGCGCAGATGCTTCTCGACGCCCCGGATATGAAAGTGGATAAGCGGACTCTGTGCCAGGCTCTTTGGGACAATAAAAGCAACGCCGAGGAATCACTCTACACCCTTGTCCGCCGCACCAAGGCCGCTCTTTCCGAGGCCAATCTGGAGATTGTATGCAACCGCGGCGACTCCTATGAGCTTCACGTAATCGACTGATATACCGCATTGTCAGAATTTGTCAGATAAAAGTCAGACAAATTTGGGGGTCTGATTGCGCCGTTTTCACTTGCTTTGCCGAAAAAATCCGCAAAGCATGAAATCTGTAATTCTAATCACCATTCTGACCTTCATTCTTGTCACCGAAAGGGGTTATGCGCAGAATCCGGAAGCGACCGACAGCATTTCCCACCGGCTTCAGGAGATCGTCGTAACAGCAAAGCAACCTGCCACCAGACTCGTCGGGACAACACTCGTAACTACGATTCCCGGCTCTGATCTTGCCGACCTCGGCACCGCTCTTGATGTACTTGCACAGCTGCCCATGATTAAGGTGACTGACAATTCGGTCAGCGTTATCGGCAAGAGCGATATCGAAATCCTCATCGACGGGCGACCTATGCGTGACGGGGAGGAGTTGCAACAGATACTTTCCTCTAACCTCAGGAAAGTGGAGTTGCTGATGGCGCCTGGAGCCGCATACGAAAGCTCAACGGGTGCGGTGCTTAAAATCACGACCCGACGGAAGTTTATGCGGGGTCTGTCGCTGACCGACCAATTTCAGCTTCAGAGGCGCCGCAAATGGTCGGTCATGGATTATATCAGTCTCAGTTACCGGTTCGGCGACTGGGAAGTGTTTGCAAACGGCACCGTTAACCGCAATAATTCCCTGGCCAAAGGCACAACCACCAACACTCTCGTATACAATGGAAAAGAAACAGTGGTCGGGAGCAGCCAATATAATTCATACCCCACCACGACAGGGGTAATAAAAGGCGGATTCAATTATTCGCATGGCCCACAATCTTTCGGGGCATACTATCGCTTTAATCCCGAGCGTGGCGATTTCAACAACGCCGGTTCAGAGTGGATGAACCACAATGCCCCGGTTCTTCGCGACATCTGCAAACGAATCCGTGCCTACAGTCATTCAGCATCTCTGTATTATGAAAACACCTTTGCCGGCAAATATCTGCTGCACTTCGACGGAGACTTCCGTCAGTCGGATCAGAACAATAATGTCGCAACCACTTATCCCCAATCGGAAAATCCCGGAGTAAATTCCACCGACTGTCGGGAATCGACTCTCTGGGCAGGGAAACTATATCTGAATTTTCCTCTTTGGAAAGGAGATTTTACTGTCGGGACGCAGGACAGTTACACCCGCACTTCGCTCGACTACCGTATGCTCAGCAGTTCCGTCAGCGAATATATCCCTTCATCGCTGACCGATGCACGACAGACCTCAGCGGCCCTGTTCGCATCATGGTCACGCATGTTAGGTAAATTCTCGCTTTCCGCCGGCGCAAGATATGAATATGTAGATTACGACTTCAGGGCAGACGGCAAACGTGTTGAAGATGTCAGCCGCCGCGACCATCTGCTCACACCCGACTTGTCGGTCGGTTATTCGTTCAATGAAGAATCTCAGGTAAGTCTCAGCTGTAAAATGACAACAGTCAGACCGCCGTATTCTCAGCTTACCGGATCACTGAACTACACGGGTCTGCACGAGATTGAGGGTGGCAATCCAGCACTTCGCGATGAAAAGATGCACGACATTCAGTTTTCAGCCGCTGGAAAGGCTTCATGCTTCAGGCTGATTTCACTCGTGCGCTCGACACCTACGCCTTTGTCAAGCAGGTATATCCCGCTTCTAATCTCCAGTTGCTTATGAGTCCGGTCAATATCGATCTATCGGCTCTGAGTCTATACCTTGTCTGGAGCGAGCCAATACGCCGGTGGACACCCGACATCACCGTCGGCATGTACCGGCAATGGCTGACTCTTGACAATGTCCGATACAACAAGCCAATATTCTCCTATTATTTCAACAATACCATCTCTTTGCCCTGCGGCTGGCTGATTACCGCAAACATCAACGGTCAGACGAAAGGCGACATGCACACCAACCGTTTCGGCGCTGCTTATTTTACAATGGATGCTTCGGTCGGCAAGACTTTCCTAAACAAATCCCTGACCGTAAAACTGTCGGCTTCCGACATCTTCAACACGGCAAACAACGACTGGAGCATGAACACCTTCGGCGTATTTGTCGACAAACGCCAGAGCTACGACCGAAGAGGAATAGCGCTGAATGTAACCTACAGTTTCCAACCGCGACGAAGCAAATACAAAGGTTCTTCGGCGGCGGAAGAAGAATTGAAAAGGCTTTAATATTTTATGGCATTTTTGTAACTTTGCCTCGTATACGGGACATGACATCGTTTTTCAACTCATATATCGACAACATAGATACAGATTTCTGGCGCGAACTCTGCGTTGGAGAAGGCGAGTTGCGGCATTATGGGCGCGGCGAAGAGTTTGTGACAGCGGGAACCGCCGGCCGATACATAGGCTACGTGAAGTCGGGGGCGCTGAAATACGAATGTTATTCATCCGATGGAACTCCCCACGTGGTAGGCCTTGAATTTGCCGGACATTTTGTATGCGACTTCCCGGGATCTCTTTACAGGCAGAAATCACGCTGCTCGATAATTGCCACTACTGATTGCGACATCCATTGCATTTCAGCGGCGAAAGTCGCTGAAATGATGGAATCCGACAAGAGGCTCAGTCAGGTTGTGGAACAATCCTTACGGGCGGTATTCAGTACTCTTTACGACCGCTACGTCGGGCTTTATACCAAATCAACGCAGGAACGATATAACGAACTTCTGGAACTTGATCCGAATCTTTTCAACCTGTTTTCACTCAAAGACATAGCATCGCTGCTGAACATAACTCAGACTCACCTGAGCCGCCTGCGAAAAAATATCTGAAAAATATCTGACGGAGCTATTTTTCAACATTTGTTGAAGCCTGTTGTTACAAACAGCCGTATTTTTGTATCATAAAAACCGATACCAAGATGCTGCTGCCCTTCACCATAATTTTCATTTTACTGGGCTATATATGCGCCACGGCGCAACTTCCGGGGTGAGAAAATCAGCCTGAGGCGAAAACCCAGGCATAACCGGCATAAGTTACAACCGGAAACCACAGCAATTCTGCTCCCGAATCATCATTGCCTGAAGATAATAAACAGAATTTTCATACGCAGAAGCCCCGGCAGTGATGTCGGGGCTTTCTATCTTACGGATGGATGTAATCAGTTGCGGGGAAGAACCTTGACGTTCAGTTTTTCGTAGGCGCGGTCAGCCTTTGCGCGGGCTTCCTCGAGAGTGTCGGCTGTCGCGAGAATCACTCCCATGCGGCGGTGACCCTTTATCTCAGGTTTGCCGAAGATGCGCATCTGAGTTCCGGGTTCTTCGAGGACTTTTTCGAGATTTTCCATCTCGATTTTGTCAGTGTCGCCTTCAACAACCACGGCACGCGATGCTGAGGGCCCGTAAAAGCGGATGGAGGGCACGGGGAGTCCGAGGAGGGCACGGGCGTGGAGTGCGAACTCGCTGAGATCCTGCGAAATCATAGTCACCATGCCGGTGTCGTGCGGGCGCGGCGAGACTTCGCTGAAAATCACCTCGTTGCCTTTCACAAAGAGTTCAACGCCGAAAATTCCGTAACCGCCGAGAGCGTCGGTGACCTTGCGGGCTATTTCGCGGGCGCTTTCTATGGCTTCGGCCGACATGGGCTGGGGCTGCCAGGAATAGCGGTAGTCGCCATCAATCTGTATATGGCCGACAGGCTCGCAGAAGCATGTTCCGGCAACGGAGCGTACGGTGAGAAGTGTGATTTCGTAATCGAACTTCACGAAACCTTCCACTATTACCCGGCCGGCGCCTGCACGGCCGCCTTCTTGAGCTATGCGCCAGGAATTTTCAATGTCTGATTCGGATTTAATCACGCTTTGGCCGTGGCCGCTTGAGCTCATGATCGGTTTCACCACGCACGGTATGCCGATTTCTTCCACCGCCTTATAGAATTCGTCGCGGTCGGAAGCAAAACGATAAGGCGAAGTGCGGATACCGAGTTCCTCGGCAGCGAGACGGCGTATGCCCTCACGGTTCATTGTGAGGAGAGCGGCATGGGCGGTAGGCGTTACGTTGAAACCTTCTTTTTCAAGCTCCACAAGCACGGGAGTAGCAATGGCCTCCACCTCGGGGATGATGTGGTCAGGACGTTCGCGCTCTATCACGGCACGGAGCTCGTCGCCATCAAGCATATTGAACACATAGCTTCTGTCGGCCACCTGCATGGCGGGAGCGTCGGGATACCTGTCGCAGGCAATCACTTCAACGCCGAAGCGCTGGAGTTCGATGGCCACTTCTTTTCCAAGCTCGCCGGAGCCGAGAAGGAGCGCCTTGCATCCTGCAGGAGTTTTCTTAGATCCGATTTTTGTCATTTCAAGTGAATTGGTCGGTTTATAAAAGAGACTAATCAAGTTTGTGAATAACGAGACCGGAGCGGAGCTTCGGTTCAAACCACGTGGTTTTCGGGGGCATGATATTGCCGCTGTCGGCGATATCCATAAGCTGTTTCATCGACACGGGGTAGAGTGCGAGAGCCACTGCCATCTCGCCGGAGTCGACACGGCGCTTGAGTTCGCCGAGACCGCGGATGCCTCCGACAAAGTCGATGCGCTTATCCGAACGGAGGTCGGTTATGCCGAGAATGTCGCGCAGAATGAGATCGGAGGAAATGGTGACATCAAGCACGCCGATGGGGTCGCTGTCGTTGTAAGTACCGGGTTTTGCGGTAAGCGAGTACCAGCGGCCGCCGAGATAGAGCGAGAAGTTGTGGAGCTTCTCCGGCCGGTATTCCTCCGTACCCTTGTCCTCGACGATGAAGTTCTCACCCAGTCTGTCGAGGAATTGCTGCGGGGTAAGACCGTTAAGATCCTTTACCACGCGGTTATAGTCGATAATCTTGAGGTGAGAGGCCGGGAAAGCCACGGCAAGGAAAAAATTATACTCCTCGTCGCCGCGATGATCCGGATTGGCAAGAGCTTTTTCGTGTCCTACCAGAGCGGCTGCGGCCGAACGGTGGTGTCCGTCGGCAATATACAGATAAGGAATCTTGGCGAACTCCTCGGTAATGGAAGCGATTACAGCTGGGTCTGAGATCACCCAGAAATGATGGCCGAAACCATCGGGGGCAGTGAAGTCATACTCCGGTTCGCCGGCAGTGGTGTCGCGGATTATCTTTTCGAGCACGGGATTGTCGGGAAAAGCGAAGAATACCGGCTCGATGTTGGCGTTGTTGACGCGGACATGCTTCATCCTGTCTTCCTCCTTGTCGCGGCGGGTGAGCTCATGCTTTTTGATACGGCCCTGCATATAATCGTCGACATTGGCGGCGACTACGATTCCATACTGAGTACGGCCGTCCATGGTCTGGGCATAGATGTAGTAATGCTCCTCATTGTCCTGCACAAGCCAGCCGTTACGCTGGAAAGCGGCGAAATTATCGGCGGCTTTCCGGTAAACGCGGGGATCGTGTTCGTCGGTACCGGGATCAAAGTCAATTTCCGGCTTTATGATGTGGTAGAGCGATCTGGGATTGCCTTCCGCCTCTTTTCGGGCTTCGTCGGAGTTAAGGACATCGTAGGGGCGCGATGCGACCTCGGTGACGAGATCGCGCGGAGGGCGCACACCTCTGAACGGTTTTACTTTTGCCATGGTATTGAAATTTTCTCGTTTTATTTTTTACGCACGATGGTCTGCTTGCGGTCGGGACCGATCGACACGATCGTGATGGGAGTCTGGAGCTGATCCTCGAGGAAGGCAACATAGTTGCGGAAGGCCTCGGGGAACTCTTCTTCACTTTGCATTGAGGTCATGTCGGTCTTCCAGCCGGGAAGAGTGGCATAAACCGGTTCGATAGCCTCGTCGATTGAGAACGGGAAGCGGTCGGTTTCCCGGCCGTTGATGCGGTAAGCGGTGCAAGCCTTGATTTCGTCGAAATCGTCGAGCACGTCGCTCTTCATCATAATGAGCTGGGTCACGCCGTTGAGCATGATGGCATAACGGAGCGCCACGAGGTCAATCCATCCGCAACGGCGTTCGCGGCCAGTCACCGCGCCGTATTCATGACCGAGATCCCGGATGCGCTTGCCGGTGGCATCGAAGAGTTCGGTGGGGAACGGAC
>UROS01000057.1 GCA_900549445.1 uncultured Porphyromonadaceae bacterium
CGCTGTGGCCTGACCCGTAACGGGCGATGTGGGCGATTGCCTCGTCGAGCCCGGCTACGGTGCGGATTCCCATCTTATAGTCCATCCATTCGGTCGAGTAGGTGGAATCGTCGGCTTCGCGGAGCAGTGAGTCAGGGTAGTTTCCGCGGAGAGCGGCGAGAGCCTCGTGGTCGGCGTGGATCTCCACGTTTTTCTCCGCCAGCGGGGCGCAGAGAGCAGGGAGGTCGGCGAGGCGGCCGCGGTGGATGAGGAGAGTGTCGAGGGCATTGCATACGCTTACTCGCCGCGTTTTGGCGTTGCAGATAATATCGCGTCCCATGGCCGCATCGCCGGTCTCGTCGAAATAAGTGCTGACTACTCCGGCACCGGTTTCGATAACGGGGATGCGGGCGTTGTCGCGGACGAAATCAATCAGGCGCCGGCCACCGCGGGGAATGCACACGTCGATCAGTCCGACTGCGCCGAGCATTACGGCAGTAGCCTCGTGGGTTGAGGGGAGAAGCGCGCAGCAGAGTTCGGGAAATCCTGCGGCGGTGAGCACACGGTGGATGAGCGCGACGGCGGCTTCGTTGGAGGCGGCGGCATCGGCTCCGCCTTTAAGCACACAGGCGTTGCCCGAGCGGAAGCAGAGCGAGAAAACATCGAACGTCACGTTAGGACGCGCCTCGTAGATGACTCCTATGACTCCGAACGGCACTCTCACGCGCTTGATCTCAAGACCGTTGGGCAGGGTGCGCTCTTCGATAATCTCTCCCACCGGTGAGGGGAGAGATGCCACATGGCGGATGTCGGACGCAATGGCCGCAAGACGGTCGGGCGTGAGCTGAAGCCGGTCGTAAAGCGGGTTGGCAGAATCCATGCGGGCGAGATCGGAGGCGTTTGCATCGAGAAGTTCACGGTGGGATGCGTCGACTTCGTCGGCGAGCCGGTTGAGCAGGGCGGCGCGCTGCGGGTCGGACAGCCCGGCGATGGTGCGTGATGCGCGGCGCACGGCTTCGAGTGTATGCAGAATATTGGTGTCGGTCATTGTCGGTTACTGTTGAGATATGAATTCTTATGCAAAGGTAATACAGGAATAAGTAAAAGACATTGCGAAAATGTCGTTTTTATTGCTCGATGAACAGATAATCGTAGTGAACCACCGGTTTTCCGCCCCGTTTGCCTATAAGCGAGCGGGTCTCGCCGCTGCCGAGCGAGGCACGGCCTACGCCGATAGCGGTGCCGTCGGCGCTTGCGAGGGTTATGATGTCGCCTTCCTCCCATTCGCCTTCCGCGTCTGTTATGCCTACGGGTAGCAGGCTTACGGCGCGGTCGCTGCGCAGAATGCGCGCGGCATCATCGTTGACCCTGACGATACCTTTGGCGAAACTCTCGCTGTGGGCTATCCAGCGTTTGACGTTGCTTACGGAGGTGCTCGGGAGGAAAACTGTATGCGGGGTCTGCTCCGGGTGCAGAATTAGATCTGTCAGTACGCCGGGACGGTCGCCGCGGGCAATGCATACGGTTATTCCCTCGTCGGAGAGTTTGCGGGCTATTCCGCATTTGGTTCCCATGCCGCCGCGGCCGAAGCCGCTTTTCGACGCCACTACGTTGCCGCTGACGTCGGAACCGGGGCGCACCTCCCGGATAAGCTCGGAGGAGGGGTCGGCGGGGTCGCCGGTGAAGATGCCGTCGACGTTGGAGAGAATCACGAGCATGTCGGCGTCCATCATCGATGCTATGAGTCCGGATAGTTCGTCGTTGTCGGTGAACATAAGCTCTGTGAGGCTCGCGGTGTCGTTTTCATTCACAATCGGGAGCACGCCGTTTGAAAGCATTGTTTCCATACAGGCGCGCTGGTTGAGATAGAGAGTACGCGATGCGAAATTCTCCTTTTGCGTGAGAACCTGTCCGACTGTTATGCCGTATTGCCCGAAAAGCTGGTTGTAGAGGTTGATGAGCCGGATCTGCCCGATTGAGGAGAAGAGCTGGCGCTGCTCCACGGCATCGAGCTGGCGCGAAGTGCGGAGGGCGCCTCTGCCGCAGGCCACCGCACCGCTTGAAACAAGGATGACCTGATGGCCCATTTCTATAAGAGACGCCATCTGGTCGATCAGAGCCGACATATTGGTGACGTTCGGCTTTCCGTCGGGGCGGGTGAGGACGTTGCTTCCTACCTTTACTACTATACGCATATTGTTTTTTCGGTTTATCGGACAAAGTTACGAAAAATCGGGGAAACAACAGCGCCTGTGGGACGGTTACTTGCGGCGGTTTTTCCCGACGAGTTTCATGGCGGCGTCCAAGGCATCGGCGGCCGGAACCGGGATATCGGGGAGAGTCCCGTGTATATTGTTCTCGTCGGCATGGAATTGCCAGAAACGTTTGTAGGAAACCGAGCACGACAGTTTCGAGACCGGAAGCCGGAAGTAGAGTATGTCGCCGAAGCTGACGTTCATACCGCCGGTTTCTTCGCCCACAGTCTTTCCCGCCCCGGTCTCTTTGAACGCCCATGCAAACGACCCGGCGGAGGAAAAGGTTTTGTTGGAGGTAAGAAGATAGACCTTCCCGTGATAGTGACCTTCCTGCGGGGTAAGAGGTATGATATATTCCGAAGGATCGGATTCTTCAAAAGTGAATCCTCCGGCAGGGATATCGGCGCCCATCAGCCGTGCGGTTGCAGGCGTAACTTTTACAAGTGCTTTCTCCATCTGGACAAACGGTACAGGGGAGAGATAACGTAGCAGAACATCTCCGACTGCACTATTGCCTCCGCCGTTTTCGCGTAGGTCGATAATTAGATTGCCGATGTGCTTTTCGCGTAAGACAGAAAACATCGAGTCGGCAAAATGCTTCATGCGCCCTACATCCTGAAAAGACCTGAAATCCATTATGGCGACATTTTTGACGCTGTCGACGCTGAAGGAATATATTTCGTGGTTCTGCACTGTATTCTCTTTCGGCATACGGGACAGTATTTCGTCGAAAGTCATGGAGGGGAATGTATGGCGCACAGGTTTTTTGTTGCCGGGGGGGAGATATTCGACCGTGTAGCTGTCGGCCGGATACATAGTCTGCAGCAACGCCGGGAAAGTATAGCTGACCATTGCCAGCCGGAAGTGCCGTTTTTCACCACTGACAAGCGGCAGCATTGAATCGATCATTTCAGCGGCAGAAACGCCGTTGATACTTAAAATGCGGGCGTCGCGCGGAATTATGGAGTCGACCGACATGCGGCAGTTCATGGTTCCGTTGCTCAGAATGTTGACTGAGACCGGAAAGCGCTTTGTGTCGCGGGTGAAAACCGTGTTGAAAGGGAACACTAACGAGGTGTGGCCGTCACTTATCATAGAAACGAGAGGGGCGACGCGGAGATATAGTCCGACCGGACTTACAGAATCGGGCAGAGATGCCTTAGCTTTATTGACGGCGCGGAAGAAGGGCTCTTGTCCGCAGACAGAGAAAATGTCGGGATGAACCTGGTTGAGAGTGTAGACAAGAGCGTCGATGTCAAAGGCTGCCTGCTCACGGGTCAGCTTGCCCGAGGCGGGAAGTCTCAGCAATTCGGGGTTGGGATTTTCAAACGGACAGACCGGGAATCGGGTCAGGCGGACACGGGCCGTGTCGCCACGGGCGGTGAGCATGTCGATATGAAAATTTTCCCATTCGTCAAGAGTGACGGCGAGGGTATCGGTATCTGAGGCGAAAAATACTTCGCGGGCAGTAGTTTCGAGAATGTCGGGATTCAAGTCGGGTGAGACTTCCCATCCTCCCGGAACCGGTTTTCCGTTGAGCCGGAGCTCGATATTGTCAGTACCTGTCCGGAATGTCGTATCGCGGGCAGAAAGAACGGCTATGACTGATAACAGAAATGTCAGGTATATGATAGGTCTTTTCATAATAAAGCTTTTTCAGAGGCAAAGGTAAGGAATTTATAGAAACGTCAGCGTATTAAGGCCATTAATGACTTTAAAGAAAAAGTCGGAGTGAAGGGGCTTCACTCCGGCTGCTGTGGATAAGAAATCTTACATAAAGCAAAGTATCAGTGCCTGGGCGGCTACCACGCGAAGGAACATTGTGAGCGGGTAGACGGTTGAGTAGGCAACGGCAGGGGCGTCGGAACCTGTTGAGTTTCCGGCGTAGGCAAGTGCCGGCGGATCAGTGCAGGCACCGGAAATAAGACCCATGATTGAGAGAAGGTTTATCTTGTAGACACCGCGGGCAATGCAACCTACAATTAGGAGGGGTAGGAGGGTAATCATGAATCCCCAGATAACCCACCACATACCGGTAGTGTTGAATACCGTGGCTGCGAAATCTTTTCCGGACGAGATGCCGACCGACGCGAGGAAGAGGGTGATTCCGAGCTCGCGCATGAGCAGCGAGGCGGAGGTGGAGGTGTAAGTGACGAGCTTGAACTTGTAGCCGAAGCGGCTGAGCAGGATGGCCACAACGAGGGGGCCGCCGGCGAGGCCGAGCTTCATGCCGAAACCTACGTTGATGGAGCCAACGATGATACCGAACATGATGCCGATGAAGATGGTGATGAGGTTCGGATTGTTGAGTCGCTTCATTGAGTTGCCGAGTCGGGTGGCGAGACGCTCGATGTCGTTGAGGTCGCCGACCACTGTAAGGCGGTCGCCAATCTGCAGTCGCAGACCGGGAGCGGCGAGAAGGTCGACGCCGGCACGGTTGACGCGGGTGCAGTTGAGGCTGTAGGCGGTGTGGAGACGGAGGTCGCCGAGGGCGATGCCGTTGTATTTGCTCTGAGTGACGACGATGCGGCGGGAGTAAACGGCGCTCTGCACTTCTTCCCAGTCCATCTGGATTTCTTTACCGACAACAGACTGGAAGCGGGTTTCGTCGGCCGGGGCGAGAACCACGTAGATTTTATCGCCGACGTGGAGAACGGTTTTCGAAGTAGGGATCGTAACCTTACCGTCGGGGCCCATGTGGCGCGAAACAACGAAATCGCAGTCGAGAATCTGGTGGAGTTCGTGGAGCGACTTGCCGTCGATAAGGTGGTTGTTGACCTCGAAGGAAAGGATGAGCGGTTTCTGCTGCTCCTCTTCCTGACGGGATTCGATTTCGGCAATTTCCTTGTCGAGATTAATCCGGAAGATGGCTTTCAGGACAAACATGGAGAGGATGATGCCGATAACACCGAGGGGATATGCGGCTGCGTAGCCCATGGCCATGATGTTGACGGCCTCGGGAGTGCCGGCCGTCTGCTGAGCGGCGGCGAGACCGGGGGTGTTGGTCACGGCGCCCGACATCACGCCGACGAGCGCTTCGATGGTTGTGTTGCCGTCGATGTAGAAGATGGCGAGAGTTATTGCGACGTTGAGGAGGACAATCAGAACAGCGAGGCCATTAAGCAGCACACCACCCTGCTTGAAGGAGGAGAAGAACGCCGGGCCGACCTGAATACCGATTGAGAAGATAAAGAGAATAAGGCCGAACTCGCGCACGAATTTAAGTACTTCGGGGTTGACGATGTAGCCGAAATGCCCCATGATGATACCGACGAAAAGTACGAAAGTCACACCGAGAGAAATCCCCCCGATTTTGATTTTACCGAGGAACACTCCGGCGGCTATCACGAATGAGTAGAGCACGAGTGTGCTCGCCAGTTCCGTATGGCCGGGTCCTATAAGGTTAATAAGCCATTCCATTAGGTAGTTGATAAATATATTAAGTTGAATATCAGTTGGAAACTCCGTTGGAAGAATTGTACTCTCGATTTTGAGAGTGCAAAGGTACGATTTTTTTTGCAATGTTTTTTAATTAGAAATGAATTTTTCAGCATGGGAACTGATTTAGCTGAATTCGCTGAGATAGCTGAGACAGCTGACGTACAGAACCGTGCAGTCGGCGCGGTACGGTACGATTTGCTATAATAATTCGCTTTTGAATGAGAAATAGTTGAAGTTATTAATTATAATTGCTACTTTTGCAAAGAGAAACAACAAATCTATACTGATATGGATAAGGAAATGGACTGGAGCAGCCTCGGTTTCGGCTATGTTCCAACAGATTACAATGTGAGATGCTATTACCGCGACGGTAAGTGGGGTGAGATAGAAGTGTCGACATCCCCCACGATCGAGATGCACATAGCCGCAAGCAGTCTGCACTACGGCCAGGAGATATTCGAAGGTCTTAAGGCTTTCCGCGGCAAGGATGGTAGAATCCGCATATTCCGGCTCGACGAAAACGCGCGCCGCATAGCCGACTCGGCAAAGGGTCTGATGATGGCTCCGATTCCGGAGGAGCTTTTCAGAGAGATGGTTCTGAAGGTAGTAAAACTCAACGAGCGCTTTGTCCCGCCTTATGGCAGCGGCGCCTCGCTCTATATCCGTCCGCTCGAACTGGGCACGACGGCCCAGATAGGTGTCAAACCGGCCAAGGAATATGTGTTCCTGATTCTTGTGAGTCCTGTCGGCGCATATTTCAAGACTGGTTTCAAGCCGAGCAACATCTGCATAATGCGCGAGTATGACCGAGTGGCTCCTCGCGGAACCGGACGCTGGAAGTGCGGCGGCAACTATGCGGCGAGCCTTACGGCGGGCGAGCACGCCCACGAGCTCGGATATTCGGCCGTGTTATATCTCGACCCCCGCGAGAAAAAGTATCTCGACGAGTGCGGCCCGGCCAACTTCTATGCAATAAAGGGCAGCAAGTACATCACTCCTGCCTCGGATTCCATACTGCCCTCCATCACCAACAAGAGCCTTATGCAGCTCGCCCGCGACATGGGTCTGGAAGTTGAGCAGCGCCATATCACAGTCGACGAGCTCGAGACAGTCGACGAGGCGGGTGCTTGCGGCACCGCCGCGGTGGCTTCGCCGGTCGGGGAAATTGACGACCTCGACACCGGCAAGAAGTACGTGATAGCAAAGGACGGCCAGCCCGGCCCCGTCACCACGGCTCTCTACAACCGTCTGCGCGCCATTCAGAACGGCGACGAGGCTGATCCCTACGGATGGGTTACCATTGTAGAATGACATTTATGGAAATAATCGATAAGTATTATCCCGCCGGAACTCTCCGGCGGGATATTTATTTGAAGCACTGCCGGCAGGTGGCCGATAAGGCTGTGGAGACAGCGCGCCGCAAGCATCTGCCGCTCGATGAGAGTACGGTAAGGGAGGCGGCGATGCTCCACGACATAGGCATTTTCCTCACCGACGCTCCGGGAATAGACTGCCACGGCACCGAACCTTACCTGATGCACGGAGTGCTCGGAGCCGCCCTGTTGCGCGACAATGGTTTCCCGGAGGAGATAGCCCGCGTGGCGGAGCGCCATACGGGCGCGGGTATATCGCGCGATGACATCGAAGAGCAGGGGCTGCCGATGCCGCCTGGCGACTACATGCCGGAGACTCTTTTAGAGCGTCTGATCTGTTATGCCGACAAGTTCTATTCCAAGAGCGGGCGCATGGAAGAGAAGCCGCTTGAGAAAGTTGAGGCTTCGATGGCTCGTCTGTCGGAGCGCAGTCTTCAGCGCTTCCGCCGTCTCCACGAGGAGTTCGGCTGACATCAGATATTCCGGTACTCAGCCGCGGCGTCGAAACAGGGACACGCTTTTGCTGCAAACTCACGGTGGCCGTGGACGGTAGCCGAGGGATAACGGCTGCGGAGGGCGCGAATGATTTTTATGAGTGATTGTTTCTGCGCGGGGGTGCGTGTGTCGGCGGGATGTCCCGCGGCGTCGAGTCCTCCTACATAGGCCACGCCTATGCTGCAGCGGTTCTGACCGAGACAGTGGGCGCCGACCGATGATTCGGGACGCCCGGGGGCAATCGTGCCGTCGAGATAGATCACGTAGTGGTAGCCTATACGGCGGAACCCGCGCTGCCGGTGAAAGCGGTCAATCTGATCTGTTGTGAAGTTTCTGCCGAAAGGTGTGGCGGTGCAGTGGATGATGATTTTGGTGATTTTCATAGTGGATTTGAGTTGGAAATGATTACACTGCAAAGATAACATATGATTTCCCCGGAAGCATTGCGATAATGTCGCAAAGTAACCGGAGGCGCCGGATTTTTTTCGTGAATTCCCGGGCTTCAGTGAAAAAAGACCGCCCGTGCATCTCTGCAGGGGCGGTCGCAATCAGTAGCTATTTTTATTGTATGTCACTGGATTGTCGGTGTCATTTTGAGAAAATCCAGACAGGATCAGTCAGACAGTAGCGGCCGTTGCCGTAGGCCTGGCGCACGTTGTTGTTTGCGGAAACGTCGGAGTTTCCGTAAGGGAGACGCACGGGGAGATAGTTGGAGCCGTCCTGAGTGTTGTTGGGGTTGGTCATCTTCACGAATTCCTCGCCCATTGCTTTGCAGCGGCGCAGGTCGTTGTATGTCTCAACGTTTTCGTCGCGGGTGAAAGCAATGTATTTCTGCATCATGATTTCAGCTACTGCGTTGGCGCTCAGACGCGGGGAGAGCGAAGCGAGATAGTCGGCCACGGTGCCGGTAACGGTTCCGAACTCGGCAGTGTCGTCAAACGATGCCTGGAGTGCATCTTCGAGGGCTGTAGTGTAGTCCTCGCCTGCACGTGCCTGACACTCGGCAAGTATGAAGTTAACCTCTGCGAGCGAGAGCAGGTGGGTTTTTGCTCCGGAACCGATGGGCATTCCTGATGCGGAGTAGGTGAGCCATGAGGGGCATCCGAGTTCGTAGGTGGTCTGCGCGTCGGCGAGATTTCCGGGAGTTCCGTAGGTTACGGGACCTTCCTCGCCCTCGGAGTAGTAGTTGAAGTAAACGTCGCAGCGGGGGTCGTTACGCTCGGCCATCTTGTCGTGGAGCGAAGCGGAGTTGTAGCAGTAATCGCGGGCGTACTGGAGAGCGGCCCAGGGGTTCATGGATGAGACACCGTCGTAGGCGGCGAAGTCAAAACCCTCGAAGCCGGCGTCGATTGCGGCCTGCGCCTCTGTCTTTGCCTTGGCGAAATTAGAGTTGTCGCGGACGGAAAGATGGAGGAGATAGCGTGCCTTGATGGCGTGGGCGGCAGCTTTCCATGAGGCGATGTCGCCGCCGTAAATGAGATCCTGAGCGCCGACGTTCTTCATTCCTGCGGCTTCGTCGAAGTCGGCTATGGCCTCGTCGATGAGGTTCAGAATCAGTTTATAGATGTCTTCCTGAGCGTCGAGTTTAGGCTGTTTCAACGCCGCGCCCTGCAGAGCCTCTGAGCAGGGAATATCGCCGTGCATGTCGGTGAGGATGCCCCAGTTGAGGGCCTGAAGAAGCTTGGCCATGCCTTCGAGGTCTTTCTGTCCCTCGTTGAGTCCGCCGGGAGCGCACTTCCCGATGATAACCTTAAGGTTGTTGAGGTTGGCGTAAGTGCCGTTCCAGACGTTGTTGAACACGGTCGATCCGATTGTCTCGGCGGTGACGCGCATTTCGACGTTTTTAAACTGATTGTTGCCGGCGCCGAAGATCTGCTCATTGAAAAGAGAAGTGTAGAAGGCGTAGTCGCCGGACGACACGGTAAATGCAGAGGCAGTCATGGCGTCGGTGATCATGAGCTTGCCGTTCATGTTTTCAATCGGGGGATTTGCAAGATCCTTGTTGATGTTGTCCATTGTGTCTTCGCCGCAGGATGCGAGCGCGAGCGCGGGCAACAGGTAAAGCATATATTTTTTCATCGTTGAATACTTGATTAAGGAGTGAAACCACATGTTAGAACACAACTTTCAGACCGCCGCCGAAGCTGCTGGTGTTGGGGATTGAGAAACGCTCGAAGTAACCGCCGGCGTTGTTGTTGCCGATTGAGGATTCGGGGTCGAGGTTCGGCATCTTTGCCCATACGAGCACGTTGCGGGCGAAACCGTAGACCGAAATGTCGAAGATTCCGATTTTCGGAAGGTTGTAGGTGAGGGTGAGGTCGCGCATCTTGAGGTAGTCGGTGTCGTAGATGGCAGCTTCGGAGATTTCACTTGCGGCATTCCAGTAGTCTTCCATCGAAACCTGGGCAGTCATGGGCTCGCCGGTGTTGATGTTGGTGCCGGTAATGGTGATGGGGTTCTCGCGGTCGGCTGTAGCCTCGGTGGCACCGAAGCCGTTCATCACGAGGTTGGTTCCGCTGTACATCTGGCCGCCGTTCTGCCACTGCCAGGTGGAGGAGAGGGTTACTCTCTTATAGCGGACGGAAAGGTTGAAGCCCATGTTGAAGTCGGGAGTACAGTCGCCGATAACCTGGCTGTCGCCCGACGACACGGGAAGTCCGTTGGCATCGAGGTAGAGGTTGCCGTTGTCGTCGCGTGCGAATGCCGTACCGAAGATTACGGGATATGCATAGCCCACGTATGCGCGGACCTGAGGCTCAGCGAAGCCGCCGAGGAAGATATTGTCTACGTCGGGAGCGAGTTCCTTGACCATACTGCGGTATTTGGTGAAGTTCATGCCGAAGTCAACGGTGAAGTCACGGCTTGTGTAGACGGTGGCCGCGAGGTTGAACTCGTGGGTGTTGGTGGTGATGTGGCCGCCGTTGGAGATGAGCTGTTCGTGGCCGGTGGAACCTGCCATGGGAATATCGAAGATCTGGTTCTTCACGTCCTGATAGCTGTAGGTGTAGTCGAAGCGCACACGGTCGTGGAAGAGGCGGAAGTCGAAACCAAGTTCATAGTTCTTTGTCGTCTGGGGTTTCAGGTCGGGATCGTACTGCTTATAATAAGGTATATAAGAGGTGACGCCGGCGAGGGGGTAGGAAATGGGCGATCCTGCGTAGAAGCCGCCGCCGTAGGCCGGAGTGTAGGCGAAGTCGCGGTAGTAGGCGCCTGCCTGACCGACTTCGGCATAAGAAGCGCGGATTTTACCGAAGGAGAGGATGGGGTTGCCTTTGAGGGCGTTGAGTTCGGTGAATACCCATGCTGCGGAAACTGAGGGATAGAAGAAAGAGCGGTTGTCGCGGGGCATCGACGATACCCAGTCGTTACGTCCGGTGACGCTGAGGAACACCATGTCGCGCCACGAAAGGTTGGCATTGAAGAATAGACCGACGGTGCGGTCTTTGGCGGGAGCCTGATACCAGTAGCTCATGTTGACGCAGTTGCCGATGACGGGCTGGCCGTAGTAGGAGAGGCCGTCGCCCTCATAGTCCCACTCGGTAGTGTTGTCCTGGTTCACCTCGTTGCCGAGAAGCACGTTGAGGCTGAAGTCCTGGTTGGTGCCGAAAAGTGCGTTGAAATTGGCGGTGAAGAGGTTGTTGAATATCGAGCGGGTGAGGCCGCGGTTGGTTACGTGACCCTGGGGATAGCCGCCCGAACCTGAGCCGAGTTCGTAGGTGTCGTTGTAGTGCGAGGTGTAGGAGTCGATACCTATCTGCTCACGGAAGGTGAGGTCGTAGTTCTCGCCCCAGTTGAGCTGCGGACGGAATTCAACGTAAGCATTGCCGAAGAAACGCTGGGTGCGCTGTCCGAATTCATTGTTGTCGGCCCACCAGTAGGGGTTGTTGAACGAGGTGGAACGATAGGAAATCTGCGTAGTGGGGATCGCCGGGCACGTGGTTGGGTATGCCTTTGAGATCGTATTCCACGGGAGCGCCGTAGACCACGTTGGTAATACCGGAGTTGGCCACAGGGGCGCTCTTGATGGTGGTGTTGCTGTAGTTGGCGGAGAAGCCGGTCTTCCACTGGTTGTCGATCTGCCAGTCTACGAGGCCGCGGGCACCCCAGCGGGTCATGCCGGTGGAGGGGATGATGCCTTTCTGATAGGAGTTGCTCAGACCGAAGGAGTAGCCTATGTTGTTTTTACGCTGCGAAATGTTGAAGTTGGCGTTTTCGGTGAAACCGGTCTTGAAGAAATCACCCACGTTGTCGTGGATTTCGGGAGTTGTCCAGCCGTCGAGACCTGCGAGGGCACGCTTGGGATTATAGTACATGCCGGGCTTCTTGCCGTCGCGCTGGGTGTAGGCGTTGTCGGTGTTGCCGCCGTAGTTGGGATCGTTGGGAAGCTCGGAAATCTTGCATCCCCATGAGGTAGATGCGCCGGGGTTATAGTTTCCGCCCACACCCTGGGAATATATTTCCTGATGCTTGAACTTGCGCGAGATTCGCTCGGCGCTGAGGTCGGTGGATATGGTCACTACCGGGCGCGACGACATGGCGCTGCCGCGTTTGGTGGTAATGACAATCACGCCGTTGGATGCGCGGATACCGTAGAGGGCAGCGGCAGCCTGACCTTTGAGCACGTTGATGCTCTCGATGTCGTCGGGGTTGATGTCGATGGAGCGGTCGCCCACGTTGGCGTCGGTGACGATGCTGTTGGGGGTGTTGACGAAGTCAGGTTCGGAAGCCACGGGCATACCGTCGACTACGTAGAGAGGAGCATTGTTACCTGAGAAGGAGCGGACGCCGCGGATGGTGATGTTGTTCGAAGCACCGGGAGCGCCCGACGACGGGCGGATGTCGACGCCGGAGAGCTTGCCCTGGAGAGCGGAGGAGAGCGACGTGGTACCGGCGGTGTTGAGGTCTTCGGCCTTGAGATCTTGTACGGCGTAGCCGAGGCCTTTTCTGTCGCGTTTTACGCCGAATGCTGTCACGACCACTTCGTCGAGCTGGTTGTCGGCGTTTTTGAGTTCGATTACCATAGGTGACTTGGTCACGTCGACCTGCTCGGTAACCATACCCACGTATGATACATTGAGTTTCGTTACTTTGTCGGGAACAGTAACTGTGAATTTACCGTTGATGTCGGTTGCTACGGCTGCCGCAGGAGCTCCGACCGGAATAACACTTGCGCCGATAAGAGGTTCCTTATCGCCGGAGTAGATCACTGTGCCGGAAACAGTGCGCGACTGAGCCGAAAGGCTCAGTCCGCTCGCAGCTGCGAGCGCAATGATCATAAGCATTAAAAACAATCTTTTCATAACAGAAATTGAAAAAAGTGAAT
>UROS01000058.1 GCA_900549445.1 uncultured Porphyromonadaceae bacterium
CACGTCCACCGCGAAAAGCACGTGTGAATGCATTCTTTTTTCTGTAAAAATGATTATTCACCGTGGACGTGAAGAATCACGTCCGTACATTGACAATCAGTCAGTTATATCAGCATAACGATAAGCATGCCATAGGTTTTTAAATGAAAAAGCCGTGGGTCAGACACGGGCTGTTTGCATGGCCCGGATGGCATTGAGGACGGCCAGAACCATTACGCCGACATCGGCGAAAACGGCGAGCCACATATTGACTATTCCCATCACTCCGAGAATAAGGCAAATACCTTTGATTCCGAGAGCCATAACGATGTTTTCGCGGACAATCCGCAAGCACTTCCGCGAAATGCGGATGGCCTTGCCCACGTCGGTGGGATTGTCGTCCATAAGCACCACGTCGGCCGCCTCGATTGCGGCGTCGCTGCCCATAGCGCCCATTGCTATACCTACGTCGGCGAGCGAAAGAACCGGAGCATCGTTGATGCCGTCGCCCACGTATGCCGTCTTACTGCCCGCGGGCTCTGATCTGATGATAGCCTCGAGACGGCTGACCTTATCGGTTGGAAGAAGTGAGGCATAGACTTCGCTGATTCCGGTTTCCGCGCCTGTCTGACGTGCTATGGAGCCGGTGTCGCCGGTAAGCATGACAATTCTGCCGACTCCCGATTTGCGAAGATCTGCCACGGCCTGCGCGGAAGCGGGCCTGACGACATCGCCGAGCACGATATGACCCAGATACCTGCCTGCCGCCGCCACGTGGACTATTGTTCCTGCAGTATGGCAGAGCGGAGCCTCTATGCCGAGGCGCTCCATCAGTTTTTCGTTGCCAACAGCCACTGCAGTACCGTCGACAACAGCCGTGATACCTTCGCCGCTGATTTCCTTGAGATCCGTAAGGCGGCTGCGGTCCACGGGGCGGCCGTAGGCCTGCAGGAGCGACCGGGCAATCGGGTGGGAGGAGGCTGATTCGGCTACGGCGGCATATTCGAGCATACGCTCCCTGCCGGCGGTGGCATCGCGGTCGGAGGCGTCGTGATACGATTTCACCTCGAAAACTCCCTGCGTGAGCGTGCCGGTTTTGTCGAACACAACGGTCTTAACCTCCGAAAGAGTTTCGAGGATATTGGCGCCTTTCACGAGTATTCCGCACCGGCCCGCGCCCCCTATTCCGGCGAAAAACGAGAGCGGAATGCTGACTACCAGAGCGCAGGGGCAGCTGATGATAAGGAACACGAGCGCACGGTAGACCCACGTTTCAAACGTGGCGAAACTGAAAGGTGCTCCGCTGAAAATAATTTCGCATAGCGGCGGAAGGAGAGCAACGGCAATTGCACTGAGGCAGACAGCGGGGGTGTAGACCCGCGCGAACTTTGTAATGAAATTCTCCGACCGGGATTTACGCGAAGCCGAGTCCTCGACAAGCTCGAGAATTTTCGATACGGTCGATTCGCCAAACGGCTTTGTGGTACGCACTTTCAGGACGCCGGTGAGATTTATGCTGCCGCTGACAACATCGTCGCCTTTTCCAACCTCGCGCGGCAGAGATTCGCCGGTGAGAGCCGAGGTGTTGAGCGAAGAGACTCCGCCGACAACCACGCCGTCGATAGGAACACGCTCGCCGGGCTGCACAACAATCGTCTCGCCCACGGCAACATCGTCGGGATCGGTCTTTACAATCTTTCCGTCTGTCTCAACGTTGGCGTAATCGGGACGGATGTCCATGAGGGCGGCAATGTCGCGGCGGCTTTTTCCCACGGCGTAACTCTGGAAGAATTCGCCGATCTGGTAGAGAAGCATAACGGCGATTGCCTCGAGATAGTCGCCGCTTTTCTCGTAGAAGGCAAGGGCGAAAGCACCGAGGGTGGCGACGGCCATAAGGAAATTTTCGTCGAACACACGGCCGTTGATAATTCCGTGCCATGCTTTGCGCAGGATATCGCCGCCTATAATAAGATATACCGCGAAATACAGGGCAAATCTTACCCAGCCGGAAGGAGGGAATACCAGCAGCGCCGCGGTCATTACTGCGGCGAGGATTATGCGGATGAGTACGTTGCGTTGTTTCTTGGTCATTTGTCAGAGTATTTCGAAATCAGGTTCAATTTTTCTGGCCGCGCGGCGCACTTCTTCAACGACCGCATCGACGTCGGCATCGTCGGCAAAGTCGATTTTCATCTTTTGGGTCATAAAGGAGACAGAAAGCCCGTTTACACCGGCTACCTTCTTAGCGGCATCTTCCACAAGGTTGGCGCAGTTGGCGCAATCTACTTCGATTTTGAATGTTTTTTTCATTGTTGTTTCTGTTTTTCTGACAGTGCAAAATTAAGGGATAATTTATGCAACCGGTTTGCAAAGATTTAGAGGTTGTTAAAAATACCCTATGAGAAGCTGCGGGTCGGCTATACCATCCCGAACCCGCAACAAGTCCTGAGACGGCGCAGTTGCGACCGCGGCAGCAACCAAGTTTCGCGGAGGGCCGTGGCTGTCGCCCGGGTCGAGGCATCGCGGCTCCGCGGCTCGCCTCGTGTGGGGAGTGGCGACACGCTGTCCCACAGCTTCCGCAATGGGTTAAAAAGACATCGCGCCTCTGGCGCTTTCGAATGAATGGGTTGCGCACAAAGGTTTAACCGAAAGAAAATTGTAACTTTGCGGTGAACAATAACCGGAGCCATGACAGATACCGAACAGATATTGGCCGACAAGGGTGTAAAACCCACGGCAAACCGCATACTGGTGATGAAAGCGCTGACGCAGGCATCGCGTCCGCTAAGTCTCGCCGACGTAGAGGAACTTCTGGAGTTCTCGATGGATAAAGCGAGTATTTTCAGAGTTCTGGAACTTTTCGCTGAAAAGGAGGTGGTACACGTGATTGAGGACGGCAGCCGGTCGATAAAATACGAGTTGTGTCACGGTTGCTCGCATCATACCATCTCAGACCAACACGTGCATTTTTATTGCGAACGGTGCCGCGAGACTTTTTGCTTCGAATCAGTGAGTGTGCCTTCCGTGGCCATACCCGATGGATTTAAGCCGCACTCGGTGAATTATATGATAAAGGGTGTATGCAGAAAGTGTAGCGGGCACTAATCGTCGAAGACACAACCGCTGTGGTCGAGCGGCGGGAGACCGAAGCGTGCGCGGAAGCTGTCGTAATAGCGGGGGTCGTCGCGGTCGTAGAGACGGTATCCGCCGGGACTGTATCGGATTTCTTTCTTCGGCTTCGGAGCAGCGGGAGTTTCAGCGGGTTTTTCAACAGGCTTTTCGGAGTGGAGCCGGCGGTTTTCTTCTTTCGCGGCCTGACGCTCCTGACGGCGCTTTGCGGCTGCAGCACGGGCCTGCTCGGAGCGGCGGATGGATTTGTCGATCTCTCCGTAGATTTCTCTGAGAAAGGCGTTGGCGGTCTCGTAGCCGCTCTTGACTATACGTTTGCCGTGTTCGAAGTAGTACATGAGGGCGGCCATGATGTTGCCGTAATGTTCATAGAGGTATGGCTTCTCCTGCAGCCGGGCCACGACGAGGCCTACGTAGAGATGAAATGCCTGGTGGGAAATTTTGCAAGGCGCGGTCTTGGCCTTGGCTTCCTGATAAATTGTGGGTTCTTTCATAGTGATAACGGTTAATTTTCCGCAAAGATAATACGGGAATTGGCGGAGAGCATTGCGATAATGTCGCTTTTTTCAAATCGGGTCGAAAATTTTTGGATTTTTTGGGACAGGAGTACGGGAGGAACAGGAGACCAAACAGGTAATCAGTAATGTGTAGGAGTTTGACAGAGCCGAATATTCGTTGTTTAATATGAGCTACAAGGGAACATTCTCTAAGGATAACGCCGGTATGCAAAAAACGGGTGCAGAAAGATTTAACAAAATGTTAACATGCAGCGGGTACTCTGAGGTGGATTAGATACGTTAATTTTTTTACTACAACTGTATATACGAATTCTCCCTTTGTTGGTGATATGTGGAAAATATATGCTTTACTGTCAGCGCTTTTTGCGGCGCTGACAGCTATTTGTGCTAAAATCGGAGTCAGAGATGTAGACTCGAATCTCGCTACTGCCATCCGTACCACCGTGATATTGTTTCTCACGTGGGGTATTGTGTTTGCCTCCGGTCATATTTCAGAGGCAAAGACCGTGGCACGCTCTACCTGGCTGTTTCTTGTGCTGTCGGGTATTTCCACCGGCCTTTCATGGCTTTTCTATTTCAAGGCCATTCAGCTTGGCGACGTTTCGCGCGTGGCATCGGTCGATAAGCTCAGTGTGGTGCTCACCATTATACTTGCATTCATTCTGCTCAAAGAGCCGGCATCGCCTAAGGTCATTGCCGGGGGAGTGCTCATTTGCGCCGGAAGCATTCTCATGATGTGGAAATAACTCGGAAAGGGAGTGCCGCGGCTCAGATCCGGTCAGAAGTGAGCCACAAATTCCACCACAATTTTGTTTTGCTCCGATACGGACGGAACCACATCTTTTTTATTATAGAAGTACTGCTCATAGTTCAGCCGGATGTCGGCCTGAAGCGATTTTGAGCCCATGCTCAGTGTAAGTCCGCCGGTAACCCGGTGGCGTTCCGGATCGGATATTTTCAGGATGCCGCTGTCATCTTCGGCTCCGTTGCTGTGGTCTGACATATAGTCGTATCTGCCTAAAAATGATAAGGCGAGGTTCTTTTTTCTGAACGGAAGACGCCATGCGGCAAAAGCATCGAGAGCGTTGACCGGAGTGAATGCGCCGCCGGCGTAGTGCTTGCGCAGATATTCCGCTTCTATATGCCAGCGGGAGTTTTCCCAGTTGATGCCACCGTCGTACATGAATGTATTCACCTCCGCAGCCTTTGCTTTCTGACAGCTTATCACCAGATTAAGCTGCTCCATAAAGCATATGCTCGATTTCAGTGAGAAATTATAGTCGTTCGTCCAATAGTGTTTCTGATTGGTCAGTCCCGACCCGTTGAATATGCCTCCTTCGAGCGTGACCGGTGTTTCAGAACCGAACGTCCAGGATGCCGATGCGCCTACATCCCTGACGTTTCCCACTTGTTTGGCAATGAAAGAGCGGTTGGCGAAAAACTGCAGGTGGGGTGAGCGGTGTGCGTCGATTGAAAATGGCACTCTCATCTGTCCGAACGTGAATTTGAGTTTTTCTTTGGGTTGAAGACGTATGTAGGCATCAAGCATTTTTATGCTGCCTTCGTCAGAAAGGTCAATCTCGGCCTTGTAGCGCACAATCGGCATGATTTTCCCCTCAACACTCATACGGGCATTGCGTATCTCGAACCGGCCTTTGCCGATTGTAGGCTCATACTCATATTTAGCCCGTATGGTTCCGTGGATTTCCGGGTGGTAAGGATTATTCAAGTCGTCCGCATTAACGGCAAAGGCGGTTGCCGCGAACATCACGGCGGCGGATATTATCGCTTTTTTCATTTTCTATGGGTTTTCTCGTATATTATGTCGGCGGGTGATTGTCCGGAATACTCCATGCATGCGGCATAGACAATCCCTGCCGTAACTGCTGCCAGATAAATCCAAAGCAAAAATTCTTTTACTATATTAATCTTCTTAATTCTCATAAACATGGGTTATAGGTTTCGGATCTGTGAGTGCAAAAATAACCGGTCTTCATTACCAAAATAGAAATAAAAAGTTAAGAAACTGTTTCATTACTAAATAAATACATTCGGACTGCCGGTTAATATTTTGTTAACAAAACCTTAACCGAAATGAAACCGTCTTTCCCGAAGCGATTCCATAATTTTGCTCCTCAAAAAACAAAAGGGTCATGAATCTTTCGGGAAAACATATCTCTGCCGCGGTCTCGTTATTTATAATATGCGGACTTTTATTGCCGCCTGAAGTGTATGCTTCTTCGGAAACTACCGACTCTCTGCAGGTTGGTGCACTGAAAAACAAGATGTCAGAGAATCCTTATAAATTCAGGCCACTGCAACTGATTGTTCCGGGAGTAATGATAGGTGTAGGGATCGTCGGACTTGAAAGCGACTGGCTCCAGTATACCAACGGCGAAACAAAAGATGAGCTTCAGGAACATCCCCATCCGAAGCTGCGGGCAGACGATTTCAGTCAGTATGCTCCCCTTGCAGCCGCCTATGGTCTGCGTATATGCGGAGTAAGGGGACTCCATGACTATGCGGATCTCACCATTATCTCTGCAACGGCCTATCTGCTAACGTCGATGACAGTATATGGCGTAAAAACTTTCTCAAATGTTGAGCGTCCCGACGGAAGCAAGTGTAATTCATTCCCATCGGGACATACCGCCTCCGCTTTTGCCGGAGCCGAGATTCTGCGCCGGGAATATTGGAGTGTCTCGCCCTGGATCGGCGTGGCGGGCTATGCCGTTGCGGCAGGCACCGGATTCCTGCGCATGTATAACAACCGGCATTGGCTGACCGATGTCATAGCCGGCGCAGGTTTCGGAATGCTTTGCGCTCAAGCGGCCTATTGGCTATACCCTCTCATTACAAAGGTATTTTTCCATAAACGTATTCTTTCCAATGTTTATCTTTCGCCGTATGCCTCATCCGAAAGCAAAGGCATAGCGTTTCATCTGTCGTTTTAGAGAATCGTCGGGATTGCGGAAAAACCGGCTTTGAAGTGAAGAAAGCGACATTATCGCAATGCAGGTTGGGAACACAGGAATTATCTTTGCAAAAAGCGCAAAAATGATAATTCAAAACGTAATGCGGGTAATAACCATAAAACGAATACTCTATAATTTTGCAATAAAAAATAAAGCAGATGAGACCATATATTATTTGCCATATGATGTCGTCGGTCGACGGTCGTATCGACTGTGCCATGACCGAAAAGATCGACAATACCGATAACTATTATGAGGCGCTCGACAGACTGGAGTTTGATGCCGTACTCGAAGGGCGGGTAAGCCGACAGATGCACTATGCGTTGCCTGAACCGTTCAAGGCCTCCGACACAGCTCCCATAGCCGAGGAGAAATTTTATATTGACCATGCGGCCGACAATTATGATATTGCGGTCGACACTCACGGCACACTCACGTGGCCTGACAGCGCAGCCGCCGACAATCTGCTGGTCATAACCGACGAACAGTGTCCCCGCGAATATCATAAGTATCTTACTGAGAACGGAATCTCGTGGATAGCCTGCGGCGTAAAAGGCATTGATTTCAAAAGGGCAATGGAACTTCTTGCCGAGAAGTTTGGTGTGAAACGTCTCGGAGTCGTAGGAGGCGGACATATCAACGGTGCGTTTCTCCAGGCCGGCCTGCTTGATGAGGTCAGTCTGATGATCGGGGGCGGCATCGACGGCCGTGCCGGAATGGCAGCCGTATTTGACGGTATACAAAAGAAAGATTTTCCTCCGACCCTACTTACCCTCAACGGGGTAGAACGTATGGGAAACACTGTCTGGCTGCGATATAGCGTTGACAAATAATTCTCTATAAATATTAACGAAACGATATGGAATACGTAAAGCTTTCAAACGAGATTGAAATGCCCGTTCTGGGTTATGGCGTTTATCAGGTGACTCCTGAGGAATGCGAACGGTGCGTGCTGGATGCATTGAGTGTGGGGTATCGCTCTATAGATACTGCACAGGCTTATTTCAATGAGCAGAATGTAGGCGATGCTATACGCAAAAGCGGAATTGCGCGCCGTGATCTCTTCATCACCACTAAAATCTGGATCAGCAATGCCGGCGAGGAAAAAGCAGCGCGTTCGATTGATGAGTCGCTGCGTAAACTCCAGTCGGATTACATCGATTTGCTGCTCATCCATCAGCCGTTCGGTGATTACTACGGAACCTGGCGCGCAATGGAGAAAGCATATGCCGAGGGTAAGGTGCGGGCTATCGGCGTCAGCAATTTCTATCCCGACCGCTTTATTGACCTTGCTGAAAACTCCGAGATAAAGCCTATGGTGAATCAGGTGGAGACCCACGTGTTCAATCAGCAGGCCGAAGCTCAGAAGATAATGAAGAAATACGGCACTCAGATAATGTCGTGGGGACCTTTCGCCGAAGGCCGCAACGGACTGTTTTCAAATCCGGTGCTTGCCGGAATCGGAGAGAAATATGGAAAAAGCGTGGCACAGGTAGCCTTGCGCTATCTCATCCAGCAAAATGTTGTGGTGATTCCCAAATCGACTCATATAGAGCGTATGCGCCAGAATTTCGACGTTTTCGATTTCACACTTTCCTCCGAGGATATGACAGCCATAGCCGCACTCGATAAAGGCGAGAGCCTTTTCTTCTCCCATTACGATCCCAAAACAGTGGAATTCCTGCTCTCATTGAAATAGAATCTACCATTCTCTATATTTGCAGATCCGCGGTGGGGGCGCTGACGATAGTGCCTCCACCGCTTTCGTCGGATTAACCTACTTTAACGCCGGCTTTATGATTATCTTCATGTTTTGTGTCGTGTTTATCGGGTTATTGAGCGACGGAGCGACGTAGTCGGTGATGGTGGTTGTGTCATTGTCAACATGATTCCGGCTATAATAATTCTCTGATTACTCTGCTCTTATAGATGCGGCTATGATTATAATCGCTATCTTTGCAAGAGTAAAAACAACCGGTTCGGTAAATGAACTGTGGTATATGTAAATCCGTATGAAAGAAAAGAATAGAATCATAACGAGAATATATGAATCGCCGTGCGGAATGCTTATGCTCGGCTCTTTCGTGGATAAACTGTGTCTCTGCGACTGGCAGATAGAAAAGCATCGTAATTTTGTTGATAACAGACTGCGTCGCATACTTGAAGCTGAGTTTGTGGAGGACTCATCTGAAGTAATAGACAATGCCATTATCCAGCTTGATGAATATTTTGAGGGTAAACGGCAGCAGTTTGACGTCCCGTTATTGTTTGCCGGAACTGATTTTCAGAAAAAAGTATGGAACCGATTGCTTGCCATCCCTTTTGGAGTGACGATTTCCTATGGTGAAATGGCCCGGCAAATCGGGATGCCGAAAGCAGTTCGAGCCGTGGCAAACGCAAACGGAGCCAACTCAATATCCATATTCGCGCCATGCCACCGTGTGATCGGAAGCGATCACACGCTGACAGGCTATGGAGGAGGTCTGGCTGCGAAGGAATTTCTGCTGAAACTGGAGCGGGCGAGATATTAGTGTGGCTCCGATTCATTTCTCAAACTTCTCTACAATCGGCCGCAAGGGCGTTGTGTATTCCGGTCCGAGATTGATTTGTAAGATGCCATTCAGATAGTTTTCCCGAGATCATACGCTTCCTGCATGTATCGGGATTGCTCTACAGCACCTTTACGACCCATGCCGATGGCTTTTACCATGCCCCGTTCTACAGGATCGGGCAGGCATACAACAAAACCACGGAATGCAAATATAGCAGTTTCGGCGGTTGAGTCCTCAGCATCGGCACAAGCAGTTATATAGTAGAATTCTTTTCCACCGAGACCATGATTGCGGTAGCAGCGATCCATGAGCGTTTTTAACTGACCGTCGATATTCATATAATAAACGGGACTTGACAGAACGATTATATTGGCTTTTACCATCTTTTCGATGATGAGCGGTGCTTGATCGTCGGTGGATACTGAGTCGGCTGAATGTTCGTGCTGTTCGTGGAAGAAGTCTATTTTATAATCGTCAAGAAAGACTTTCTCTACTGTTCCGCCGGCATCTTCTGCTCCACGGATAAATTCGTCACATAAAAGATCTGTATTGCCTCCGCGCCGCGGACTTGCGGAAATAACAAGCACGGTTTTATTTTCTTTGTTTATCGTGGAGGTATCGGATTGCGCGATATTATATACCGGCAGGTTTTGCGATACGCCTGATACAGCTGATTCTTTTGCTGTTTCCGGTGCCTTATTGCAAGAACTGATAACGCCGCAAAGGCATGTAATAGCTATAGCTGATATAATCCTGTTCATCATAATTTTATATTGGGGGTTAATTACATTGTTTCTTTTAGCACTTCAAACAGTTCCTCGTGTGAGAAGCGTTTACAGCATCCGGCGGTCAGTATTGTGGCATAGGCAGATTCTCTTAGAATTCCTTCATCCGTGACCCCGATTTCATTCCAGTGTGCTGGCAGACCGATTTCTTTGATAAAGGCTTCGAGCGCTTCTATGCCTGCTTTTGCGGCGAGAGCTTCGTCTGTTTCGGCGACGCCCCAAACATTACGCGCCATCTTTGCAAGTTTTTCAATGCCTTCAGGCAGATAATGACGGTAAAGAGCCGGATGAATTATCGCAAGGCCCTGGCCGTGGTTGCAATTGGTGTATGCACCTACGGCATGTTCAAGCATATGGCATTGGAAATCAGTGACTTTGCCGAGTTTGAGCATACCGTTTTCTGCCATAGCGGAATCCCACATCAATTCTCCGCGAGCAAAGTCATCGGCGGGATTGGCAATTATTGCCCTAAGATTCTTTATAACATTGCGCATGATGGTTTCGTTTATCTCATCGGATACGTTGTCAGCAACAGGTTGACCCATATATGTTTCCATGCAGTGACTCAAGGTGTCGAAAGCACCGCTGATTACCTGCTTCATCGGCAATGTCAGTGTTAGGTCGCTGTCGAGCACGGCAAAACGGTGATATGCTCCAAAAAGAGGTTGCTTGAGTTTCTTATCTTCATTCGTGATGACGGCTCCGTTGTTCTGTTCGGCACCTGTGCCCGAGGCCGTTACAACGGCTCCGATGGGGATAAACCTGGTCGGAACACGTTTCTCTGTATAGAGCATATCCCAGATGTCTTCTTCGGTCAGGGATTGTGCTGAGATAATCTTGCAGCAATCGATGACAGATCCGCCTCCGACGGCAAGGATGAAATCTACATCATTCTCTTTGGCTACTTGGGCTCCTTCTTTGACTTTAGCATAAGTAGGATTGGGCATTATGCCACCGAAATCAACCACATGTTTGCCGGATTCTTCCAGAATATTTCTGATTCGGTCGTATAATCCGGATCGTTTCAACGAACCGCCCCCGTAAGCAATCATTATGGTTTCGCCCATATTCGGGAGTTCTGTTTTTAGAGATTCACCGAGGATACCTTTCCCGAAATATTGTTTAACTGGATATTGAAAAGTAAAGTTATTCATTTGTTATAAGTATATTATATCCTAATTGCCGATAAATTTGCTTATAATTGTATCATAAATATATTGAACTTATAAAATCAACCGATTTGGCTGTTGGCTCGCCGTATGTCTGCCAAAGAAATATTTTCGTTGCGGAAACGTGAATGAGGATTGCGTTCTCCACGAGCGGGTGGCAGAGCTTTCTGCGGACAGGAATGAACACACGCAAGGCAATACTCGCACGAACCGTTGAAGGATGCTTTGTCGGTCGTTTCCATAATGTCTGTACATAGTTTGTATTTTAATTGGATTTTATTCTCGGTATTGCGATGGGTTAAGTCCGAGTGTGCGCTGCACGTACCGGCTGAAGTATGCCGGGGATGAGAAATGGAACATATCCGAAATCTGGACAAAAGTAAGAGTTTTGTCGCGTAATAGCCTGGAAATATCAAGAGCGGTATAGCGGTTTATCCAATAGTTAGCAGGGTAACCGCTCATTTTTTTTGATATCTCCGAGAGATATTTCGGAGTCACGCATAATATATCCGCATAATACGTTACTTCCCGGTTTATTCGGTAGTCACCGTTTTCAAGCATATCTATGAAGCGGCTCATAAGAGATGCGTTCTGAGTGGAAACAGAGGTTTCTTTGTTGATGACAAAATGGAAATCGAAAAAGTCAAGAATAGCTGACTGAACTGCATTTATCAGCAACTCACGATAAAATGCGTGATCTGTTTGAGTCTGACGATATTCTATCCATCGGAAATCTCTTTCGCAGACAAACCTTTGGCTTGCGTCGAGGCTCATGACGGGATTCAGAAACAGTGAGAGTTGTCCTTTCATCCCGTAGTTGGTCTGCGGCGTGCATAACTCTATAAATGATGATGAGACATACAGTACCTTGACTTTGAAATCAACAGAAGGCCTGATTTTCTCGACCAGTTTTCCTTTACGGACTATCATAAGATCTCCCTCTTTCAGTTCAAAGTTATTTCCGTTGAAAGTGAAAGAGCAGTGCCCGGCAAGACATATAGCATGAGCAAGATAATCGCCGTATGCCGCGGTTCCGAGTCCGGTAAGCGTCTCTTCTATAATAATATCCTTTATTCTGTCCATATCGACAATGATATTTCCGTGCAGTTTTACTTATTTCACCGCAAGTGTGTCACGGTTGTTTTGACTTATAAGTCTGCGTCCTTTTTTATCTGTACCCGTTCTCCGTTATTTATTCTCTGTGTATATGGCGTTTTGAAAACATCCACAATAGCTTCCGAAACGCCTATATATCGTTTGCCTTTTTGCACGGTTTCGCGATAGAAGGCGGTGAACAGATTTCTGGAGGGAGAATAATTTACCGGAATTTTTTTTATGGCCTCGGCAACAATCTCATCCGGTTTTCCACCTTCTAATGAAATGCTCACCTCCGGAATGCCTTTTTTTGAATCCTTGTCTTTCACCATGCCACTGATGGTCACAAAAGATGCGTCTGCAGGTTTCTGGGCTGCGGATAAAGCTGCCATACAGCACAATAGCATTATTGTCAGTAATCTTACCATATATTATGCCTAAATTATCAGTATTGCAAAATTACACAATTCTCAGGTTTGCTGACTTGCTGTTTTTTCGGTCTTTGATACAAAAAACACTGTACTCAGTAATAATGGAATTAAAGACCGAAGTCTTTATAAGTCTGCTATGT